>NZ_JAYGJO010000011.1:0-164586 GCF_035013185.1 Acerihabitans sp. TG2 | reverse complement strand
TACAGCATACGCATGGCACGGATTATGTCCACTTCGCCAGATTAAGTCATTAATAGTTCACCTGTAGGGTATTTTGCAAAAGTAAGGTTTGTGATCTCAGTATTTTCCTAATTAAAAATTGAACGTTATTTTTTATTTATTTGTGTATTAAAAGTGTCATTTATTATCATGCCGTAGCTAATTTGTAATATAAGATAACAACCAAGGGTTTTATAAGGTGGAAATAATTTAAATCACTCTTATCCAAAATTAATAATAAACTTTCCACTCATCCTGCCGATTTACCTATGGCTGATAGCTGCCGAGTTGTCACCGGGCAGACGGCAAGTCAGATAATGCTAGGCCTTACCTAACTACATGATTCTGGTGACCGAGCGCAGACAACGCACCAGTAATTCAATAGATGACAATGAAGTGCCGGTGTCATTTTCTTATTAATTACTGAGGTGTAGATGAGAATTAACAATCCCGTTACTCTAAATGAGTATTTGGTTTACAGAGCAATGACATTACAATCTGCAACCGATCTGCAAGGCAATATTAATTATGCCAATGCGGCTTTTGTTACTGCGTCTGGATATCGTTATGGGAATTTAGTTAATCAACCGCATAATATAGTCCGACATCCTGATATGCCGGCGGAAGCCTTTGCCGATATGTGGCAAACGTTGCGAGACGGGCATTCTTGGTCGGCCCTGGTAAAGAATCGGCGGGAAAATGGTGATTATTATTGGGTACGCGCCAACGCGACGCCGATTTGCCATGCCGATCAGACCACCGGCTACCTTTCGGTACGTGTTGCCCCCACCCGTGAAGAAATCAACCAAGCGACGGCGTTGTACCAAGAGATAAAATCCGGTAAAAACCAACGCCGTCGTTTGGCGTTGTATCGAGGTTTGGTGGTACGCACCGGCTGGCTTGCTCCGTTGTCGCTGATGCAAAAACTCTCCCTTCGTTTACGCATTCGCGGCGCGCTGCTGGTGGCTAGCGGACTGCCGGTGTTGGGTTCTACCCTCTTTGCTTTGGGGCCGTGGGCGTCTTGCGGTGTCGCCGTCGCCGGACTGGCGCTGACGTCAATGTGGTTGAATCGGCAGGTGGAAAGGCCGATTAAGGTGATTTTGTCACAAGCGCAGCGGCTCTCTTCCTGCCAGTCGGGGCAGTATGTGCAGTTAAACCGGCTCGACGATCTCGGTTATCTACTACGCAGTGTCAACCAGATGGGCCTGAATCTGCGTTCGCTCACCGATGATGTTAATGGTCAAATTGGTGGCATCAATAGCGCCAGTAGCGAGATAGTGCAGGGTAACCATGAGCTAAAAGAGCGCACGGAACTTGCCGGGGATAATCTGCAGCAAATCATCAGCGCCATTGAGGAACTGGTGGCCAGCGTGCGTAATAGCGCCGATAGCGTCAACGAGACTCGGGACCTCGCGGGGATGAGCAGCCTTGCAGCACAAGACGGCCACGCACAGATGCGTCAGGTTATGGCCACCATGGGGTCGATCAATGAATCCAGCCGTCGGGTCGTCGATATTATCAGCGTAATTGAGGGAATCGCTTTCCAAACCAATATCTTGGCGCTCAATGCCGCCGTTGAAGCGGCACGCGCGGGTGAACAAGGCAGAGGATTTGCGGTAGTGGCCGGCGAGGTGCGCTTACTGGCGCAGCGTTCGTCCGCTGCGGCCAAAGAAATTAAAGATCTGATTGAGAACAGCGTGAACCGGATCGAAGATGGCGACAAACTGGTGCGCAACGCCGGCGACACGATGGATAACATTGTCCAGCAGGCAGGGCAGGTAGCAACCTTGATCGGCGAAATCAGTACCTCATCAGACGAACAAACCAAAGCCTTGACGCTGATAAGCCAATCGATTGGCCAGTTGGATCTGACCACACAGCAAAATGCGCACATGGTAGAGCAGTATGCTCAGTCGGCGGACGAACTGTCCCACAGTACGGTACGCCTGGCGGCGGCGGTTAACGTTTATCGTCCCCATGCGTGATGGTGCATCCTAAGCACTAGGCGCTGGACGATAGAGACTGCGCCACCGTGGGGGTAACAGCCAGCAGAGTGCGCCTAGTCTATAGGTGCACGGTGCTGGCGCGCATCGATAGCTGGGTGGAGAGTGTCACCGCTTGCTCAACCTCCTGCCCCTGAAGTGCGGACCATATATGTTTACCTGCCAAGACACCCATTTCGCGGTAAGGGACTGCTATGGTGGTTAACTTGGGTGAGCAGATTTCGGATAAGGCGCCGCCGCCCAGCCCTGCAACGGCAAGTTGCGCCGGTACTGATATACCTCTGGCCTGGCAGGCGGCGATAACACCACAGGCTACCTCATCCGCGGTGCAAATCAGCAAATCAAGCTCGGGCCAGTTCAACAAAATCTCTGGCAGCAGTTTTTCCCCCGTGGTGAATTCTGGTGGCAGAGACGAACTGATCACGCGATGGGGTGACTGATTAAGTGATAGCATGGCTGAGTGCCAACCGCTGAGAATTTGTTGGTGAATAATTTGCTGATGAGCAGCGCACAGCAGTGCAATATGGCGAAACCCCTTATTGGCTAGCGCGTTAATCAACTGCTTGATAGCCAAGCCATAATTTGCGCCGACACTCATCATTATCGGTGCGGGCATGACACCGCCAATTTCCACTACCGGGATGCCAGCATTAAGCAGCAGCCGCCGATTTTCCTCTGAGTTGTCATAATGATATTGCACTACTGCGGCGGGATTATACGACAGCAGCATCTCTATCTGCCGTGTGCCGCCGGCGTAATGATCTTCCGCCAGCAGCACATCATAACCTCTTGGTCTGAGCACCGTTTGCAGCGACTCGGAGATCATGGCACATCCTGGTGTGGTTAATGACGGCACCAGCATGGCCACCAGACGGGAAGATGACGACGCCAGCGTACTGGCAGCAATGTTGGTAACATAGCCCAGCTCGTTTATCGCTGCCTCAATTTTTTCGCGTAATTTGGACGAGACTTTTTCCGGCTCCCTAAGTGCGCGCGAAGCGGTCATGGTACTGACCCCCGCTAGATTTGCCACATCCGTCAGGGTACTTTTGCCAGAATTGCGACGCTGCTTCACCTTGTTTTTCCTCTATCGGCAAGTGATCAATAACCCTGTAAGTGCGGATTTTACCATAACTGCGCCATCTCAGCCGGCCCAGGCGTCGACATTGCAGATTACCTACTCTTATCTGAGAGTACTATACTCGTGATCTTTCGAACCTCAGGTGCGTTGACTGCACTCATTCACACGAATCACTTACAAGAGTAAGCTCATCGTGTTCTCTCCCTTGCCGCCATCCTGCAACTCAAAAGCTATAGGGTATCCATATTTCAAGATCATAAGTTAGCGCTAACATTATTTTTCAACTTACAATGTTAGCGCTAACTTTTGCGATTCATATCACGGAATTTAGCTTTCTATATCGCCTACACTCCAGACATCTTCACTGTAAAAGAGGTTGTCATGCCGGCAAAATGGTTAACCCGAGACCGAATCGCCATCGTTGAACAGGTTATAGATTGGCGTGATGCCATCAATATCTCCGCTCGTCCACTGCTCGCCGAGGGGGTAATAACCTCTGGTTATGTTCAGGCTATCATCACTTCACATGAGGCAATTGGCCCTTATTATGTTCTGGCACCTGGGCTAGCCATGCCTCATGCCCGTCCGGAGGAGGGCGTGAATCAGCCGGCGTTGTCACTACTCCATATCCGTCAAGGGGTAGACTTTGGGTCAGAGGAAAACGATCCGGTGCGGGTGGTGATTTTATTATGCGCACAAAATGGTGATGAGCACCTGGCGATGATTTCCCGGCTGGCCGAACTGTTCAGTGATGAAGCCGATTTACAGGCGCTCTTGTTGGCTGATAATTATTCAGCTATTCAGGCGCTGATTGATAAATACTCACTTTGATAAAGGGTTTGATATGAAAAAAATTCTGATTGTATGTGGCAATGGTTTAGGCAGTAGCTTTATTGTGGAAATGAATGTCAAAAAAATCATTAAAGAATTAGGGAAGGAAGCAGACGTCAGTCATACTGATTTAAGTTCCGCCAAGTCTGAACACGCGGATATTTATATCGGCTCAAATGATATTATTTCTGGGTTGGATGATGGTGTGCGTAATGTCTTCGGTTTAAGCAATCTTCTGGATAACAATAAAATAAAAGAAATTTTAGACAATAATTTGTAATTCAACTGTCGCGCATTTTTGGAGCATGCAATGCTTACATTCATTATTAATGATGTATTAGGGACGCCTGCAATTCTTGTCGGGCTATTTTCATTATGTGGCTTAATCCTGCAGAAGAAATCGTTTTCGGATACCATATCAGGTACGCTGAAAACCATTATGGGTTTTTTGATTCTGATTGCGGGTGCCGGGGTTATTGCTACCACGTTGACCAGCTTTAGTGAACTGTTTGTTCACTCATTTAATATTCAAGGTGTAGTACCGAATAATGATGTTGTGGCCGCCTTGGCGCAGAAGAATTTTGGCAGTTCCACCGCCATGATTATGATATTCGGTATGCTGATGAATATCGTTTTAGCGCGGATTACCCCGCTTAAATATATTTTCCTGACTGGCCATCATACGTTGTACATGGCGGCTATGTTGGCGGTGATCCTCTCTACCGGTGGGCTTGGCGGTTGGATGCTGGTAACCGTCGGCGCGGTGATTCTGGGTGCGTTGATGGTGATCTCTCCGGCTATTCTACAGCCATTTACCCGCAAGATAACGGGCAGTGATGATTTTGCATTGGGGCATTTTGGTTCAACCGGTTATTTATGTGCCGCCCTGGTCGGTAAGATGGTAGGAAAAAACAGCCGTTCCACTGAAGAGTTTAAGGTGCCGAAATATCTTAAATTTCTTCATGATTCATCGATTGCCATTGCGTTAACCATGACGATACTGTTTATTGTATTGGTGGTGATTGCAGGTAAAACCTTTACTGAAAGCCAGGTTAGCGGCGGACAAAACTATATTATATTCGCAATTATTCAGGCCATCACTTTTGCTGCGGGTGTCTATATTATTTTGGCAGGGGTGCGAATGGTCATTGCTGAAATCGTACCTGCCTTTAAGGGGATTGCTGACAAAGTGGTTAAAGATGCCCGTCCAGCATTGGATTGCCCAACTGTATTCCCCTTTGCCCCCAATGCAGTCATTATCGGTTTTTTAAGCAGTTTCTGCGCAGGCCTTATTAGCATGTTTTTCTTCCCCATGCTCGGGTTAAGCGTTATTGTTCCGGGTCTGGTTCCTCATTTTTTTTGCGGCGCTACGGCCGGAGTTTACGGTAATGCTACGGGTGGACGCCGAGGCGCAATTATCGGCGCGTTTGCCAACGGATTAATCATTTCGTTCCTGCCTGCCATCTTATTGTCGGTTATGGGCGGGCTGTCCGCTTCTACCACTTTTGGAGATGCGGACTTTGGTATCGTAGGTATCGCTCTGGGTAAATTTATGACCCTGTTTCATTAACTACCTGCCCCAATTTCCAGGTGTGGGCATCATGACACCAATCTGCGCTCGGGCAGCACTGGGCGCTGGTTGGGTCGACACCCGATCACAAATCCTCTAGTGGGATTGATTTGAGCATTTCCACCCGCAGCAAAAAGTCATACAGCGGGCGCAATTGTCGGAACCCTCTGATTAAGTGCTGAGCCAGTTGCGCCGAAAACAGTGCTTCTATCTGGGTATTAGTGGTCATTACCGCAAAGGTTTTGCGGTTATACCAGTTGGCCAGCGTAGGATCCTGATCCTTTACCAATAGGCGTTTGTAGCTTTCGCCAACCAATTCAAACGGTGCGCGGCAAGACGCGGCAACCGCGGAAAACTCCTTTGGCTGGCGTAGCATCAGGTGACGGAAACGATCCATGGTGGCTTTGCTAGCGGAGTAATAACCTAATCCGTAGTGGAAAAAATCTGGCGTGATTTCAAAGAAAAATACCGGTGCGTCGGTCCACTGTTTTGCCGGGCGTTTAAATGTTAACCACATACGATTACGAAAAAGTGACTTGTCATTGGAAAAACGGGTGTCCCGATACATACGCGATAACGTTTTGCCAATGGCCGGGCGGATTTCGAAACCGTCGTCAATCTCTAACATGGCTGGGGCTAATAACTCAACCAAGGCTCGGAAAGGCTGCAATAATTCTTGCTGATAGATTTCCCGATGCGTTTCAAACCATACTTTATTGTTCTCACGCACGATCTGTTGTAAAAATTCCAGAGCGGCAGGGTTAAATCCCTGAAAAATAAACGGCTGCACGGCGTTCCCCCGAGTGAAAAGCCCTACTGTAGCGCGTTGTCGAGCGCTTTCCAACGGTATAATCGTTGCGTTGCACCACCCTGCTTATTAACCTGGCCACGACCTGGCTATTGCTGAGGATAGCCGCCAGGTTCCGGCTGGATCGGCTAACCGACGGATGAAACTGTCGTCGGTGGCTGGCGTCAGAGCGAATGCTGTCTCAGCGCACTGAGCTGGTCGGATAACAATCGATATTGATAGGCCGGCCGGCCGGCGGAACCGTAAAAGATAGAGGTGTGCAGGGTGCCGGATTCCGCCAGATAAATCAGATATTTTCGGCAGGATACCCGGGAAATTTTGATTTCATTGGCTAAGGTATCGGTAGAAAACTCCAACTGCTGATGCTGTTCAATCCACTCGCAGATGGTGCGCAATGTCACCGCCGTCAGCCCCTTGGGCAGTTTTTTATGCCCGCTTGGCGTGCTGGTGTGGTGCAGTAAACTATCTACGTCCGCCTGCACCACATGTTCATGGTGGTCTAATAATGTCAGTTCCTGGCGGTAGGTGATCAACGCCTGCTCAAACCGCTCAAACTGAAACGGCTTAATGAGATAATCCACCACCCCGTATTTCATGGCTTTTTTTACTGTGGGCACATCGCTGGCGGAGGAGATGATAATAACATCGGTTTGCTCGCTGAAGGCACGAATGGTGGGGAGTAGATCCAGGCCATTATCCTGTTGCATATAAATATCCAGCAGCACCAAATCAATAGGGTGGTCTGGTTCGGTTAACAACCTTTGTGCCTGTTGCAACGTCGATACACTATACAGGCAGCGAAAACCGGCCACCTGCTCCAGATAACATTTATTCAGCTCCGCCACCATGGCGTCATCATCGACTATCATTACATTAATCATAATGTCATCCCGCTTTTACCCGATAAGGGAACGTGACATAGAACTGGGTGTAGACTCCGGGTTCCGATTCATATTCCAGCCATCCGCCGAGTTTTTCCACACTCTGCCGGGCCAGGAAGAGGCCAATACCGCGTCCGTTTCCTTTGGTGGAAAATCCGCGCTGATAGATTTTTTCCTGCAACGATTCGGGGATGCCGGGACCGTCATCGCTAACCGTGCAGTGCAGCATGTCGTTGCGCACATGCAGGCTGAGGGTAATTTCAGCACTTTCCTGACCGGCCAGTGCCTCCATGGCATTTTCAATCAGGTTTCCCAGTACGGTAATTATCGCCGTAGTGGTTTCACCGTTGTCAGTATCTGGCAGCCAACTGTCCTCGGTGAGGCGCAGTGGGATATTGACATCCCGGGCACGATTGATTTTGCCTAAAATGAAACCGGCAATCACTGGAGATTTAATGATCCGAATGATAAGTCCTATTTCATGTTGATAATTGTTCGCCGTTTTTAGAATGTACCCTTCCAGTTCCCGATAATTTTTCAAGTGTAGCATGCCTAAAATGACATGTAGTTTATTCATGAATTCATGAGATTGAACCCGCAATGCATCGGCATAAGTGGACATGCCACTGAGCCGTTCAAGTAATCGACTGACTTCGGTTTTGTCACGAAAGGTGGCAATGGCTCCGATAATTTGTCCGTTGACCAACACCGGTACGGTATTGCTCAACATCACGCCGCCGTTGATCCGGATCTCTTCGTCGCGTCTGGCGATACCGCGTTGCATCACGTCGCCCAGATGCAACGATGCCAGCCATTCGCGGCCTTGCGGGTCTTCGGCGTGGGTACCGATCTGCAATGTATCGTTCAGTGTTGCCGGCGTTAAGCTCGGTGGTTCTACCGTAGTATCGGGGCGCTGCCCGCCAGGAGGATGTTGGTTAAACAACCGTTTGGCCTCGTCGTTAATCAGGGTAATGCGCGTATCAGCGTCCACCGCAATCACCCCCTCTTTAATCGACTGCAACATGGCGTTACGCTCTTCGAATAGATGGGAAATTTCATAGGGTTCGAAGCCCAGCATAATGCGTTTTAGCGCCCTCACCAGCAGCCCGGTACCCAAGACGCCGACAGCGGCACCGATAAGTGCAGTCCACAATAGGTTCCAACGGTTGTGATTGATAATGGCCTGTACCGTGACCAGCGAGGTACCGATGGCAACCACACCAATCTGTTGGTGACCGCTGTCGTAGACGGGGGTAAATACCCGCAACGCTTTGGCCAAGGTTCCCTGGTTAATGGCGCTATTCTCCCGACCTTTGAGCGCGGGAAGAATATCATCACCGATAAAATGCTTGCCGATCAGGCTAGCGGTAGGATGGGCGTAACGAATACCGTGCATATCTGTTATCACCACAAACAGCAGATCCTCTTGTTTATTCACCACCTGGGCCAACCGCTGAATAGCGCCGGGATCGCTTTTGGCGGTTAAACCGTTCACCAGTACCGGGTTCAGCGCCAGGGTGCGGGCGATGGCAAAGGTTTTATCGCGAATATTATTTTCTGCCAACAGGCTGATTTGCCTGAAAAACAACGTATGCACCACCAGCAGCACCGAAATCACGACACTGGTGACCATTAATATCACGGATAAACTGAGTTTAAGCGGGGGTTTTTGCCTGACCATTATTTTTTCCGGCATCAGTTACGCATATGGGCCATTGATGACATGCCCTAAGCCTAACCTATTCGATGCCCCGGGTCTTTGATCACATGACGCAGGCTGTATTAGTGCGGCCTGCATCACGTTAAAATGCAGCCGGTCCATCGTGCGGCACGGATGGACCGGTTAAATCGTGGTTCGATAGCGCTTATACTTTAGAAAAAGCCGTAAGACGCCGCCAATACCCAGCCCATCACACTAGAGACGCCGACCCCGATAAGCCCAACCAGGATAAAGCTGTGGTTGATGACATACTTGCCAATATGGGTGGTGCCGGAGCGGTCAAACTGGATAGCAGCCAGATCGCTGGGGTAGGTAGGTAGAATATAATAGCCGTAGCAGGCTGGGGCCGAGGCGACGATATACGCCGGATCGACGCCGATGGCCAGCGCCAGGGGGACCACCGCCGCCAGTGCCGCTGCCTGGGAGTTGACAAATTTCGACACCACCAGCAGCGCCAGCGCGTAAGCCCATGGATGGACTTTAATGATGGCTCCTAAATTTGCTTCAATTTCTGCCAGATGGGCGCCGAAAATGGTTTCCGCCATCCATGCGATGCCGTACACCGCCACTATGGCGATCATCCCGGAACGAAATACCTCATTTTTCGAGATTTCTGCTGGATTGGTTTTGGTGGCGATAACGATAAGCGCACCCGCAAACAGCATGCACATCTGAATCACTAACACCATCGATAAGGCTTTACCACCAAACACCGGACGTAGACTGGGCACCGCGCCCAAAATGGCGACCGCTGCGATGGTCGCCAGGAAGATCCACATCGCTATCCAATTTTTGCGCGGGAGTTTGCGATTGAGCAGGGTGGCGGTGTCGCCGTAAACATAATGCCGGTTTTCCGGATCGGAGATAAATTTCTGGAAGACTTCATCCTTATCCAGATCCTTGCCGCGAAACCAACTGAAGATACCGATGGCCAAGATGCCGCACAGGGTAGACGGAATGGTGATGGCCAGTAAATCGAGGAAGTCCAGATGCCGTCCGCCAAAGGTAACGTTGCTTAGCATCGCCACCAGAGAAACCACCGCCACCGACACTGGGCTGGCGATAATCCCCATTTGCGCACCAACGGAACTGGCGGCCATTGGCCGTTCGGGGCGGATATTATTCTTAATGGCCACGTCGTAGATAATGGGCAAAATGGTATAAACCACATGGCCGGTACCGCAAAGAATGGTCAGGCAACACGTCACGAAAGGGGCGACGATGGATATATATTTTGGATTGCGTCGCAAAAGCTTTTCAGCGATTTGCAGCATCACATCCAGCCCGCCGGAGGCCTGCAGGGTAGCGGACGCGGCGACCACAGCGATGATCACCAACATCACATCCACCGGAGGTTTACCGGGTTGGATATGGAACACAAACACGAGAATAATCAGCCCAATACCGCCAAATAGGCCGAGCGCAATGCCGCCTTTTTTGGCCCCATATAGCAGGCAGCCCAAAATAACCGCCAGTTGAATAATAAAGTCCATACCATCCTCGATTAACGAAATATCATTATCCCCTTCAACTTTCACGTTGCCGGCGCGTTGACTGCGCATTCACCCAAATCACTTACTGGTGTAAGTTCATTGAGAATCATTCGCGGGCCATCTTGTGGCAACTCAAAATCTATTGGGTATATAACTGTCAGCTTTAAAATCGCAGGTACGAAGACTCTGTGTGTTCACCCTTAAGCAAACTTTGAATTTCGCCCTCGTGCCGCCTGCCCGTACCTCAACATTTTTTAGGAATATATTGTTAGATGCAGATGTAGGTCGCTGCAGTGCTAATATATTCTCATGGTTCTGGCGAACGTTGCGTTATATCTATGAATGGTTTGTTTTCCTGATAATTTTATAAATAAGTGATATGCATCACACTTAATTAATAACGTGCTGGTATAAAAGCCTGAATTAGTTAAGTAACTAAAGAAAGTATTTAAATTAAAGTAATAGAATCCATTTTCGAAAAACACTGGCTTTTGTTAAAGTAACGATCATAAAATGATAAAGGTGATGATGAGTTATACCCTATAACTTTCGAGTTGCAGGAAGGCGGCAAGGGAAAGAACACAATGAGCTTACTCTTGTAAGTGATTCGTGTGACTGAGCGCAGCCAACGTGCCTGCGGTTCGACAGATGACGGGTATATACCCTATGCCATAAATCCGTTTATATACGCAACGCGAGATGATTTCGGCAGGTTAAGTCAAATTATGGGTGAAAAAATACGAGTCGATGGATAGATATTCCCTCTTTTTTGTCGATAATGTGTCAGCAAGTATTATTTGATGCGGATAATGGATGGTTATCCGATTATTTTAGTTAATTAAAGATAATATAATATTTATTTGCATCCTGTATCACCGCCCACGCATCAAAATGTAATACAATAACGCGAAGGAATGTTGATAAAGTGAAAATAATAGCCATTCGCATTCAATTGAAAATGTCATAAACCCGGAAAAGACTAACAATAATTCTACATTGCTCGATGAAAATAACTCTATTCGAACCATGCTGATTACAGATGTTTAACAAGGTCGTTATATTTGGCCCCAGTTTTACAAAGGTGTTTCCCTCATGCTTGAGAATAATTCGCTGCTTACCCAGCACAGTGTTAATCGACGCGATTTTATGAAGCTTTGCACCGCGCTGGCCGCCACTATGGGCTTGAGTGGCAACGCCGCCGCCGAGATGATCAAATCGGTCGGTTCCCCGCAGCGCCCGCCGGTAATATGGATTGGTGCCCAAGAGTGTACCGGATGTACCGAATCGCTGTTACGCGCCACCCACCCTACGCTTGAGAATTTGCTGCTTAGCGTCATCTCCCTGGAGTACCATGAGGTGCTGTCTGCCGCGTTCGGTACCCAGGCCGAAGAGAACAAACATCGGGCCATTGAACGCTATAAAGGCCAATATATTCTAGTGGTGGATGGTTCGATACCGCTGAAAGACGGTGGGGTCTATTGCATGGTGGCCGGCAAACCCATTGTTGAGCATATCCGCGCCGCAGCGGAACATGCGGCGGCGATCATTGCCATCGGATCCTGCTCCGCCTGGGGCGGCGTGCCAGCGTCTGGGGGAAACCCTACTGGCGCCGTCAGCTTGCAAGACGCTCTGCCGGGCAAGACCGTGATCAATATTCCCGGTTGTCCGCCCAACCCGCATAATTTCCTGGCCACCGTCGCGCATATTATCACCTGGCAACGGCCGCCTGCGCTTGATAGCCATAACCGTCCCGCGTTTGCCTACAGCCGACTGATCCATGAAAATTGCGAGCGGCGGGCGCATTTCGACGCCGGCCGGTTTGCCAAACAGTTTGGTGACCACGGCCACCGCGAGGGATGGTGCCTGTACCATCTTGGCTGTAAGGGACCGGAAACCTACGGCAATTGTTCTACGCTACAATTCGACGATCTGGGCGGCGGTATTTGGCCGGTCGGCATTGGCCATCCTTGTTATGGTTGCAATGAACAGGGCGTGGGTTTTACCAAGAGCATCGCGCAACTGGCCAATGTGGCGAATCCCACGCCACGAGTGGAAAAACCCGATGTCGATAAGCCCGAGGGAGGAGATGTGTCGCTAACGGCCGTGGGGTTGATCGGCGGTTTAATTGGCCTGGTGGGTGGCGTGAGCCTGATGACGGTGCGGGAGTTGGGACGCCAGCAAAAGCACCCCGATGATACCCCCAAACCGCCTCGGGAGGAGTAGCCATGAACCGTCGCCATTTTTTTAAACTGGCTACCGGTGGTGCGCTGTTGGCCGGGGTTAATTCTGCCGTTCACGCTGCGGTACCGGCACTGGTAGCACCTTCCGGCGCACTGGGCATGCTCTACGACTCGACGCTTTGCATCGGCTGCCAGGCATGCGTGAGTAAATGCCAACAGGTAAACAGTGCCACCCTCGCTGATCCGCACGACCCGCATGGGCCCTATGCGACGGGTGACGCGACCTGGTCGAATAACGACAAACTGAGCCCTTACACCAACAATATTATCCAGGTTTGGCACAGTGGCAACGGCAGTGAAAAAGACCAATTGGTTAACGGTTACGCTTATATCAAAAAGCAGTGCATGCAGTGTGTCGATCCCAACTGCGTCACAGTGTGTCCGGTGTCGGCGTTAACCAAGGACCCTCGTACCGGCATTGTGCATTACGATGCCGATATCTGCACCGGTTGTCGTTACTGTATGGTGGGCTGCCCGTTTGATGTCCCTAAGTATGATTACGCCAATCCGTTTGGCAAGATTCATAAGTGTGAACTGTGCAATCAAAAGGGTCTGGCACGTCTTGACCAAGGCGGTTTACCCGGCTGTGTTGAGGTGTGTCCCACTGGAGCCATCATTTTCGGTACCCGGGCAGAACTGTTGGACGAGGCCCGGCACCGCTTGAGCCTCAAACCTGGTGACCGCTATGCCTACCCGCGTCAAACCCTTGCTGCCGGCGATCCCAATGAGCAGGCGGTGGCGACGTATCAACCCCACCTGTACGGCGAGACCGAAGGGGGCGGCACCCAGGTGCTGGTTCTGACGGGCGTCCCGTTCGGCAATCTGGAATTGCCGGCGCTCGCTCCCGACTCCACCGGTAGGCGTTCCGAACATCTCCAGCACACCCTGTACCGGGGTATGGTGCTGCCACTGGCTGTGTTGGCCGGTATCACCACCTTGGTCCATCGCAACGGCCGTCGGGAATCTGATGATGGCAAGGATGATAAACATGACGACGCATAAGGCCCGTCCGCTGGGTGGTCGGCTAGTCAGCTGGCCCGTGATGTTATTGGCGCCATTCGCCGTGATGTGCGCGATGCTGATCGTCCGGCGATTGTTTGCCGGCATTGCATCGGTAAGCGCCCTGAATGGGGGATATCCGTGGGGCCTGTGGATTGCATTTGATCTGTTGGTGGGTACCGGATTGGCCTGCGGCGGTTGGGCATTGGCCTGGATGGTTTACGTGTTTAATCGGGGCGAATACCATCCACTGGTGCGTTCGGCGTTGCTGGCCAGCCTGTTTGGTTATTCCATGGGCGGTTTGTCTATCACCATCGACGTGGGTCGCTATTGGAATCTGCCGTACTTTTTTATGCCAAGCCATATTAACACCTCATCGGTGCTGTTCGAGACGGCGGTCTGTATGACCATCTATATCGGGGTTATGGCATTGGAATTTGCCCCGGCGCTGCTGGAACGGTTTGGCTGGCGGGTGCCTCTGCGACGTCTGAATAAAGTGATGTTCTTCCTGATCGCGCTCGGTGCTGTGTTGCCGATGATGCATCAGTCGTCCATGGGGTCGCTGATGATTGTCGCCGGTGCCAAGGTGCACCCACTGTGGCAGAGCTATGAAATGTTGCCGCTATTCTCGCTACTGACTGCATTTATCATGGGTTTTTCCATGGTGGTGTTCGAAGGATCGCTGGTGCGGGCCGGTATGCGCGGAGCGGGTGCGGATGAAACGCCGCTGTTTTATCGCTTATCCCGCATTATTCGGGTGTTCTTGCTGCTATTTATTGTGCTGCGATTCGCCGAACTGATTTGGCGCCATAAAACCGGCTATCTTTGGCATCTCGATCGTTTTGCGCTGTCGTTCTGGGCCGAAATTGTCCTGATGTCGCTGCCGCTGCTGATTTTTAGCCTGCGTGGTTGTCGCCGTGATGCCCGACTGCTGTTTATCGGCGCGCTGAGTATGGTGATAGGATCCGCCTTCTGGCGCATGAACTACTCGCTACTGGCGTTTAATCCTGGCGGGGGTTATCACTACTTTCCCACCGCCAGCGAGATCCTGATCACTCTGGGTTTCATCGCCATAGAGGTCTGTGCCTTTATTTTATTGATTCGGCTGCTGCCGGTGCTGCCCGCGCCGCAACACCCTTCCACCCAAACAGAGGTTGAGCATGAGCCAACGCATCACTATTGATCCTATCACCCGAATCGAGGGACATCTGCGGATCGATTGCGAAATCGAGCAAGGCAAAGTAGTAAAAGCCTGGTCGTCAGGCACAATGTGGCGTGGTATGGAGGAGATCCTGCAAGGCAAAGACCCGCGTGATGCGTGGATTATCGTACAGCGTATTTGCGGCGTATGCACCACGGTGCACGCTATCGCCTCGGTGCGCGCGGTGGAAAATGCGCTCGATCTGTCGGTACCGGTCAACGCGCAGTATATCCGTAATATCATCCTGGCAGCCCACAGTATTCAAGATCACATCGTCCATTTTTATCAGCTTTCTGCCCTGGATTGGGTGGACATTTTGTCCGCGCAGCAGGCCGATCCGCATAAGGCCGCTGCATTATTGAGTGGATTATCGGACTGGCCGCTGAACAGCGCCGCCGAATTTAGCCGGGTACAGCAAAAAATCAAGGATTTAGTGGCCAGCGGCCAATTAGGTATCTTCGCCAACGGGTATTGGGGCCATCCGGCCATGGCATTACCGCCGGAAGTGAACTTGATTGCGGTGGCCCACTATCTGCAAGCGCTGGAATGTCAGCGCGATGCGACGCGTATCGTGGCGTTGCTGGGAGGAAAATCGCCGCATATCCAGAACCTGGCGGTAGGCGGCGTGGCCAATCCGATCAATCTGGATGCGCCGAACGTGCTGAACATGGAACGTTTGATGCTGCTTAAAAGCATTATCGACCGGCTTGGGGACTTTATCGAGCAGGTGTATAAAGTCGATACCGCCGTCATTACCGCCCACTATCCGCAATGGCTGGCATTAGGCAAAGGGGCTGACAATTATCTGAGCGTGCCTGAGCTGCCCACAGACAGCGCTGGCGATCATTTCCTGCTGCCGGGGGGATATTTGCAAGACGGACACTTCCGGCCGATAACCAATCACCGCGATCCCTATTTGCTTAAAGGCATTGAGGAGAGCGCCAAGCACGCGTGGTATCAAGACGATCAGCCGCTGGCACCCTGGGAGGGGCTGACCCGGCCAAACTATACCGGCTGGCAGGACGACGGTAAATACTCTTGGGTCAAAGCACCGACCTTTTATGGCAAGACCGTGGAGACCGGCCCGCTGTCATGGTTATTGTGTGCCCTGGCATCAGGCCATCAGTCAACTCAGCAGCACTTCGCTGCCATTGCTGCCGGCTACCGGCAACTGAGTGGTCAAACGCTCAGCGAGCAACAATTACCGTCTACCGCCGGCCGGATTATTGGCCGAGCGGTTCACTGCTGTGTGTTGCGCGAAACCTTGACACAACAGTGGCAAGCGCTGGTGACCAATATTGGTCAGGGCGATGTGCAAACCTATGTGAAACCGGTATTTCCGGCTACCGGCGAGATCCGTGGTGTTGGGTTTGAAGAGGCGCCGCGCGGCATGCTATCGCATTGGGTGGTGATCAAAGACGGTAAAATCGCCAATTATCAGGCGGTAGTGCCGTCCACATGGAACGCCAGTCCACGCAGTTTTCAGGATGAGCCTGGGCCATATGAGCGGGCGTTGGTAGGTACCCCGGTCGCTGACCCCACCAAACCGCTGGAAGTGGTCAGGACCATCCATTCCTTTGACCCCTGTATGTCCTGTGCCGTGCATATTGTTGATACCACCGGTACGGAAGTGACTCGGGTCAAGGTGCTGTAATGAACATTTTGGTGTTGGGTATCGGTAATTTACTGCTCAGCGATGAAGGTGTGGGCGTCAGGGTGGTGGAAGGGCTGGAGCGGGGTTATTGTTTGCCATCAGGGGTAGACACCCTCGACGGCGGCACATCCGGCATGGAACTGATGGAGACAATGGCCAAACGCGAGCACCTGATCGTGGTGGATGCCGTGCGTACCGGCGCCGCGCCGGGCTCGGTGGTGCTCTTGCACGACAACCAGGTGCCGGCGTTGTTTACCCAAAAAATATCACCGCACCAGTTGGGTTTGTGCGACGTGTTGATGGCACTGCGATTAACGGATGAGTTCCCCAATCGTTTGACGCTGGTGGGTATTGAACCCGAGTCGCTGGCGCCGGGTATCGGCCTGAGCCCAACGGTTAATCGGGCGGTGGCCACGGCCTTGGAACAGGTATTAACGCTGCTTGCCGCTGACGGGGTAAGTACTGTGGCGCGCTCGCCACATGACGTATTAACCCACCACGCTTTTTTATGATAAAGGGATCGGACACATGTCTGAGAATATAATCGGCCTGGCGGATAATCCACAACACCTGCTTGAGCAGTGTTTTAGTGAGATAGCCGACGCGCAGATGCGAGAATTGCCGTTTTATCAAGCGCAGATCCCGGTACGCGCGTGCGGATTCCAGCTGTTTGAACAGCAATGGGTTGGTGTGTTGCTCACGCCCTGGATGCTGAGTCTACTGGTATTGCCGGGCCCGGGGCAACGCTGGCCGCACAAAGCAGTAGGCAGTCGATTGGGGCTGGCGCTACCCTGCGGTAACGTCGGGTTTATCGTCGGTGAAGTGAGTGGCTGCGCCGGGTACTTGGCCAGTTCATTACTGTCGCCGTTGCCTGCCGGGCTTGACGGTGATGCGGCGTTACGTCTGGCGCAACAGTGCGCGCGTATGGCCTTATCATTGCCGGTGCTTGACGTTGACGCGCCGGTCAATCCGTCCCGGCGATCGCTGTTTAGCACACATTGCGCTGCGTTCCATGCATGAACTGAGTCTGTGTCAAAGCGCACTGGAACTGATTGAGCAACAGGCGCGGGCGCATCATGCGCGGCGGGTCACCGCAGTGTGGTTAGAGCTGGGCGCGCTGTCATGTATTGAGGAAAGCGCGCTGCGTTTTGGTTTTGCTTCGGTGTGCCGTAGCACCTTGGCAGAAGGTTGCCGTTTGGAACTCACCATTAAACCGGCCCAGGCGTGGTGCTGGCAGTGCGCCAAGGCGGTTAACATTGAGCGCCACGCCGAAGGTTGTCCTATTTGCGGTGGTTATATGCTGCAAGTACAGGACGGCGATGGTTTGCAGCTGAAACAAATCGAAGTGGAATAATCCAGTCGGCTTAGGCCGCGGCGGTGATAAAAAGGAACAACAATGTGCATCGGCATACCCGGTAAGATTATTGAGGTTGGGGCAGATGCTCAGCAACTGGCCTGGGTGGAAGTGTGTGGCGTGAAACGGGAAATCAATATTGCCCTGGTGTGTGAGGACACACCGGCACAGTTGGTGGGACAGTGGGTGTTAGTGCATGTGGGGTTTGCCATGAGTCTGCTCGATGAATCAGAGGCGCAGGACACGCTGGCGGCGCTGCAGCACATGCGTGCGGTGGGCATGGCGTTGGATGAACCGGTATAATCGAACGGTTCACGCCGATTCCCGCTTTACTGCCGCCGTCAAAGAAATCCCGCAACCTTACCAATCAAACTGGTTTTACTCAGTGCCCCCAGGAGCTTGCGCTCGGTGGGGTTGTTCAGTACCGGCAACCGTTCATAGTTGGTTGATCTGAACGCCTGCCAGCCTTCCTGCAGCGTCTGGGTGTCATACACCACCGGAAAGTGGCGGTTGAGCACGCACTGCATCGGCGCGTCGGCTGTAATGATCTTGTTGAAGACCTTATCGGCAATGTCATGAATCGAGACCACACCCAAAAAACGGCCGTCATTGTCCGTAATATACACATAGCGTAGTTGGCTGGCGATACTGGCTTTTAGCGCTTTTTCCACCGGTTCGTCCGGCGCGAAAGTTAACCCTGGCACCACCAGTTCGGCGATAAGTGTCGTATCGAAGTCATATTTTGCCTCGGCGCGGTGGAAATGGGCCTGCATGCCGGAATAGGCGCCGTAAAACTTGACCCGGTGGGCAATGGCGGCCGCCAGTACGGTCGCCAGCATCATGGGAAACAGCAGTCCGCTGTTAAGGGTCATCTCCAATACCATGAGCATCGCCATCAGCGGCGCCTGGGTCACCGCGCTCAGTACCGACGCCATACCGATGGCGCCAAACAGTACTGCCGGTCCGGCGTCGATCCCAAGTTCCCGGGCGGCAATTGCCATCAATATGCCCAATAGCGCCCCGATCAGCAGCGACGGCGTGAATAAACCGCCGCTGGCTCCCGACCCCGCCGACAGGGCGGTGGCGATGATTTTCAGTGCCAGCAGCAGCGCCAGGCTGTAGGTTAATGCGTCGCCGGACATGATCCGGGTGAGGACGTCATAGCCGTTGCCCAGAATATCCGGTGTTGCTAGTGCCAGCACGCCGACCAGTACACCGCCGGCGCCCAGCCGCAGCGGCAGGCTGGCCACGCCGGAAAACAGTTTTTTGCTGCGCTCAATCAGATACAGCAGCGCCAACCCGACCAGCGCAGCGACCAGACCGATGGCAACGGTCAACACCAGTGCTGACAACGAAAAGGTAAAGGGGGTGGTGGACAAGGGGTAAAGCGACGAACGGTAGCCCAGCAGCCAAAGCGCTATCATGGCGGAACCGGAGGCGATAATCAGCGGGATAACCCGTTGCAGCGCCGTGACGCCAAAGGCGATTTCCGCCACGAAAATGGCCGAGGCCAGCGGTGCATGGTAAACCGAGGCTAGACCACCGGCAGCCGCCATGGCAATGATATCCCCACGCCGATAGACCGGTAACTTGAGCAGATGTTTACCGATCAGGCTGCCGGCCAGCGCTGCAAACTGCACCATCGGGCCTTCGCGGCCGACAGAGGCGCCGGTAGCTATGCTCGACAGTGACGAAAGTCCCCGCAGTAACGACGTACGCACCGGCAGCCGGTTAATTTGCGCGCCGAGAACCTGTAGATAGTCAGTGCTGAGTTTCTCTTGTTTCTCTATACGCCGTGCCGCAGCCATAAATAGCCCAGCTATCACCCCGCCGGCACCCACTACCAGCGGCCATAGATAAACTGGATAACGCGGCATCGCCTGGGTAATGTCTACACTGGTGCCGAAAATAACCCTGGTCAGGCCCTCGATGGCTAACCGGAACATGAATGTCACCATGGCGGCGACTACGCCGATCGGCACTGCTATCAACAGCGTTCGGATGCGTAAACCGGGTTTGTCCTTCGTCTGCTCGGAGATCAACGTCTTGCCCACACCTGTGCATGATGGCCAATAGACTAGCCGTTACCTAGGGGGGAATGCAATCACGGCGTGTTTCAATACCGACGGGTTAAGTGGGGTGGTGACCTTTCGGCATGGCGTGTTCCCGCGATGAACCATTGGACTCGTGGAACCGCGCCGTGTTCCCGCGCGGGTTCCATAGTGTATCGCGAGTGCACCGCGCGCGATGTCATTGCCGCAGTCACCCCGCGGCAACAATGGCAGCTTGGCATTCTAGCCAGTGTGCATGGGTTATTTCTCAAGTAATTCAGCAAATTTCGCCAGCCATTGGGGATGGGCCGGCCAGGCCGGTGCCGTGACCAGGTTATCATCGACGTAGGCTTCATTCACGGCGATGTCCGCGAACTGTCCACCGCTCTGGCTAATTTCCGGCGCACAGGCGGGGTAGGCGCTGCAGATCCGTCCCTTTAGCACGCCGGCTGCCGCCAGGATCTGTGGTCCATGGCACACCGCGGCAATCGGTTTGTGGGCGGCGGCGAAATCCTGTACCAGCGCGATCACCTGCGGGTTCAAGCGCAAATACTCCGGTGCTCTACCGCCGGGGATCAGCAGAGCATCATAATTCACGGCCTTCGTCTGGGCAAAAGTGGCGTTCAGGACAAAACGGTGCCCGGGTTTTTCGCTGTACGTCTGGGCACCATCAAAATCATGGATGGCGGTTAATACATAATCGCCGGCGGTTTTATCGGGACACACGGCATCGACCTGATGACCTATCATCTGTAGCGCCTGGAACGGCACCATGGCTTCGTAATCTTCAACAAAATCGCCGACCAGCATGAGAATTTTTTTGTTTGTCATGATGAGAGTTCTCTGTGACGAACCGACCTTACCAGGCTTCCAACGACATGATTACGGCTTATTTATCAAAGAAGCAGCCTCAGTTGTTTTCTGCCCATGCCCGCTGGTGATGCTCAAAGATCAGGGTGGGGCACAACTAAGGGGTAAAATAGCGCAACCCCGGATACCTTGCCAAGTCATGAATCGATTAACCCGTTTATACCGTGTGTGAGTCACTCCCCCTCCTCATCGGGTGTGGCAGATACAGCGTGTCAATTTGCATAGCATCTGATAGCGTTGCAAAATAGGTGACCACGCGAAGGGAATTCAGTCCGATTAATGCGATATGATCCGGTGCTGGATATTCCAAATCATCAACCGGCCTAAACGATCCATAACATCGAATTTATAAATGATACCTGTGTCAATGTTTGGCCAATTTATTTAGCTACAATAAAATATTAATTAATTTCCTATTTATTTTCTTATGCTGTTTTTAGAAAAAAATAATAATTCCTCACTCCATTCGCTAGACTTGACTGAAATCAAGACAGTGTTAACCCGATCCTTATAACCTACTTACCTAAATTAAAGATTTTTTTGCTTTTCTTGTTTCCAATGGAGTGACTCCATGTCAAAAGAAGAAGATGTATTGATCGACCGAGCGGGTTTGACCGATAAAATCAAGAAATCGCGCATACCTGCCCGGCTTGATTTATTGCAAAGCCTCTCGGGATTGCTGTTATTTCTGTTTATGTGTGGTCATATGTTTTTTGTCGCAACGATCTTGTTGGGACGCGATGTGATGTGGGCCGTGACCAAATTTTTTGAAGGTTATTTTTTTACCGGTGGTAAAAGCTACCCGTGGATCGTTTCCATTGTTGTTGGTGTGGTTGCCGTGCTTTTTGTGGTCCATGCCATGCTGGCGGTAAGAAAGTTCCCTGCCAGTTATAAACAATACCACGCCTATCGCGTCCATATGAAAGGTATGCACCATGGTGATACTACCCTATGGATCTGGCAGGTATATACCGGTTTTGCCTTATTTTTCCTGGCGTCGGCACATCTCTACCAAATGTTTTTCTGGCCGGAAAATATCGGCCCATACGGTTCCGGTGCACGTATGTGGACCGACATGTTGTGGCCTTTCTACCTCATCATGTTATTAGCAATTGAATTACATGGCGGTATTGGCATATATCGTCTGGCGATCAAGTGGTGTATTCCTAATGCGCCGCGCGAAACCCTAAGAAAAGTGAAATGGGGTTTGACCGCTTTTTTCCTTATCATCGGCTTACTGACGTTGGTCGCTTATATGAAGACTGGTTATGACCACAGAGATCATCCTAATGAACGCTACACCCCGTCCTGGGCAGTTGATTCAGTAAATGAGGGTAGCAAATGAAAACTATCGTAACGGACGTATTGGTTATTGGCGGCGGTCTGGCTGGCTTACGGGTCGGTATTGGTGCAAAACGCCGCGGACATGATGTCACTATTCTCTCGTTGGTTCCGCCAAAACGTTCTCATTCCGCTGCCGCCCAAGGCGGTATGCAGGCCTCGCTAGCAAATGTCATCAAAGGACAGGGCGATACTGAGGACATCCATTTCGAAGATACGGTGCGTGGCAGTGACTGGGGGGCGGATCAGGATGTGGTGCGCATGTTTGTCAACACCTCGCCTAAAGCCGTACGCGAACTGGCTGCCTGGGGCTGCCCGTGGAGCCGCATCACCAAGGGTGACCGTGAGGTCATCATCAACAGTCAAAAAGTGACACTTACCGAACGTGAAGAAGCGCAGGGGCTGATTGCGCAGCGCGATTTTGGCGGTACGAAAAAATGGCGTACCTGCTATGTGTCCGATGGTACCGGGCACGCCATGTTGTTTACCGTCAGCGATCGTGCCATTGCTGAAAAAATCACCATTCATGAACGTAAGGAAGCCCTGGCGCTGATTCATGACGGTTCACGCTGTTATGGCGCCATTGTACGCGACCTGATCACCGGAGAACTGGTGGCTTACGTGGCCAAAGCCACCACCATTGCCACCGGCGGTGCCGGCAAACTGTATCGGGTATCCACCAACGCCATCATTTGCGAAGGCATGGGTCATGCGCTGGCGCTAGAGACCGGTGTTACGCCACTGGGTAATATGGAAGCCGTACAATTTCATCCGACCGCTATCGTTCCGGCGGGTATTTTGGTGACGGAAGGCTGTCGTGGCGATGGCGGGTTGCTGCGGGACGTCGATGGTCATCGTTTTATGCCGGACTATGAACCGGAGAAAAAAGAGCTGGCTTCCCGTGATGTGGTTTCTCGGCGGATGGAAGAGCATATTCTTAAAGGCAAGGGCGTAAAATCTCGTTTTGGCGATCATTTATGGCTGGATATCACGCTGCTTGGACGCCATCACATTGAGCATGACCTGCGCGAAGTGAAAGAGATCTGCGAGAGTTTCCTGGGTATTGATCCGGCAGAAAAATGGATCCCGGTTCGTCCGGCGCAGCACTATACTATGGGTGGGGTTCGTACCAAACCAACCGGAGAATCTCCCGCGTTGAAGGGACTGTTTTCCGCTGGGGAAGCCGCGTGTTGGGATATGCATGGTTTTAATCGTTTGGGCGGAAATTCGGTAGCGGAAACCGTGGTCGCCGGCATGATTGTCGGTGAGCATATTGCTGATTTTTGTGATAACACCGCCAATAGTGTCGATATCCCCATGGGATTGGTGAACGAATTTGGTCAACGGGAACAGGCAAAACTCGCCGTGCTGCTCAACGGCAAGGGCACTGAAAATCCCTTTACGCTCAACCTGGAAATGCAGGATGCCATGACCAGCTCCGTGGGTATTTTCCGCGATGGTCCGGCGCTGGAAGCGGGGGTCGCCAAACTGCAGGAATTATTGGTGCGCAGTCGCAATATTGGCGTTGGCAGCAAAGTGGCGGGTGCTAACCCTGAACTGGTGATGGCTTACCGGGTGCAGAAGATGATTAAGTTGGCGCTGACGATTGCCTATGGTGCATTGCAACGTACCGAAAGTCGTGGGGCTCACTTCCGCAAAGATTTCCCGCATCGTGATGATCAGCAGTGGCTCAAACGTACCCTGTCTTTTTGGAAGGATGAAAATGCTACGCTGCCGGAATTACAGTACGAAGCGCAGGACATTATGAAAATGGAACTCCCTCCAGGCTGGCGTGGCTACGGGGCAAAAGATTATATCGAACATCCCGATACGCCCAAGCGTATGACGGAAGTCGAGGAAATCAAAAAACAGATGGTCGGGCAAGATCGCTTTGCCATTCAGAACGCTATCATGCCGTACGAAGATAAGCTGCCCGAAAAACTGCGTGGACGTAATGAACGCATTGATGAGCCCTTGGATAGATGAGCCTACAGATGACAGAAAAACAAAAAGTTGCCACTTCCGACACCACGCTCCCTGCTGCGGCGACTACCGAGCAGAGTGATAGGCCAAAACAAGAGCGGATGTTGACGATCCGGGTATTGCGCTATAACCCACAAGATCCGGATAGCAAGCCGCATATGCAATCCTATCAAATCGAAGAAGCAGAAGGGATGACCCTGTTTATTGCGCTCAATGAAATTCGCCAGTATCAGGATCCAACGCTGCAGTTTGATTTTGTCTGCCGTGCCGGTATTTGCGGCAGTTGCGCGATTATCATCAATGGTCGTCCGCAACTGGCGTGCCGTACATTGACCAAAGCCCTTGGCACCGAAATCTCGTTGACGCCACTGCCGTTCTTTGAACTGATTGGTGACCTGTCCGTCAATACCGGCAAATGGATGCACGGCATGAGCGAACGGCTGGAAAACTGGGTGCATACCAAAGAGCAGGAACTCAATCTGAGTAAAGCCGAGGAACGGATGGATCCGTTGTTGGCCGATAAGATCTACGAACTCGACCGCTGCGTTGAATGCGGTTCTTGTATTGCCGCATGCGGCACTGCGCAGATGAGACACGATTTTGTGGGGGCGGTAGGCTTGGGTAAAATCGCGCGTTTTCGTATGGATCCCCGCGATGAGCGCAGCGATGAGGACTATTATGAGGTTATCGGTGATGATAATGGCGTCTTTGGATGTATGTCATTGCTCGGCTGCCATGATGTCTGTCCGAAACAGTTGCCGCTGCAGACACAAATCGCATTTTTACGTAGGAAAATGGCCACCATCAGCTGCAAGACGGTTTATTAATTAAGCCGCAGTAGGCAGATATCCTTCTGGTACCATCAGGAGCCGTGAGCTGACGCCACGGCTCCGTCTATCTTATATCATACCCACGCTTTTCGGTATTGGCCGTTACCCATGCCGCATTGTCCGCCCTAGACTCACCAACCTCTCTGCTGCTGGACATCGATAGGGTTGATTTCCCGACCCAAGGCCAGCAAACCAAGGATCACCACGAATTTCGTCGGGGTTTAACGTAAGTTCGCTGGGAAATCCGCGGGCAGCTCGCTGGCGGGGCAGTCAATCACCTGGTCATTGTCCACACCGCAATCGCGGACAAAGGTAATGGTGGCGAATTCATCGATCACTTCGGTGGGATAAGCCGGTCCTGCGGTGCGATAAGACTCCATTTGCGCGATATGATCATTTTGAAAACACACGGTCTTCTCCGGATGGTTTATCACCCAACGTGGGAAAAATATCGTGCCGTGAAATAACCGATCGGTCAGGTTGGCGATCAAACTCACGTCGGTGCCGGTGGGTTCGGTCCATGAAATTTTATAGGTTTCTTCCGCCACCCGGTTGATAAACGCGGTTTGGTTTTTGACCCAGCGATTGGCCACGATGCCGCTGTGGATTCGGTAGTCCAGCGTGGTGGCATTTTTAACGTAGATTTCATAATTCCAACCATTATCGTAGGTATAAACCAGATGTTTACCTAAAAAATGGCTTAAATCGTGCTTATCAAAATGTGCCATAACTCACCTCAATTGTGTGGATTAAATAACCTACTGGCAGCATACGTTGATATTTTTCGAATAATAAGCGTAAATTATCGATACAATTAATCGATTTTTTAGACCTGTTGGTAATATGAACCGCACGACACTCGAACAATGGTTGACGTTAAAAGAGGTGGTCGATAGCGGCAGTTATGCCCGCGCGGCCGACAAACTCAATCGCAGCCAATCCACCATCAGCTACACGTTGAGCACCCTGCAACAGCGACTGGGTATCAAGCTGTTGCGTACGGCGGGACGGCGGGCTGAACTGACCGCCGAAGGGGAACAATTACTGGCCCAGGCGCGGGTATTGCTAAGCGGTTTTGACGGACTGGAACAAAATGCTAGGCTGCTGCTGCAAGGCTCGCCGTTGCGCATCAATATTCGCATTGATGCTATGCTGCCCAAGTCAATTGTGTTTAATGCACTTAAAAAATTTAATCAGATCTATCCCCAGGTCCATATCGAGCTGGTGGAAATTTTGCGTGGTGAAACCGCAAACGCGTTAGAGAATGCCGGTGGTGATATTTTTCTGTGTGCTGATTTACCGGAACAGTGGGTGAGTGAAAGTGAGTATTTGCTCGATATTCCTTTTGTCGCGGTTGCGGCAAAGCAGCACCCCTTGCTGCAACTGGGCGTCCCCTTGACCTTTGCCCAATTGTCCCCCTATCGGCGGGTGGTCATTTCAGAACGGCTGACACGCGACAAACGGCCGTCCCGTCAGTTGGAAAGCCAGCCGTTATGGTCGTTCTCCACCTTTGATTCCGCGCTACAAGCCGTGCGTTCCGCCGTGGGGTATGGTTGGTTGCCACTGGAACTGATTAACCCCTATTTGCAACAGGGTGAACTGGTTACATTGCCTTTGATTACCGGGTCGACACGCTACACCCCCATCTTCCTGGTGTTTGGCAAACCGCAAAGCCAGGTCGGCCCGGTACTGCGTGAATTTGCAGATCTGATCAGAGAACAGGTTAAGGGGTGGAAATAAATGGATTTTTTAGGGTAATTTAGTGGTCATCGGATAATGGTTATCGAAAGCGGATATCCATCCCAGAATGAGTGAATAAAACCAATCCTTTTTCTCTATAACCCTTAACCGGGCCAATAGAGAATGTCATTCAAACCGTGATGATGATCTTGAAATAACCTCATTTAATGACGAAAATATATTAAGGAACTATTTCAATGAATAGTCTATTGTCAAACGTCAAACGGATTATTTATGCTATCCCGTCATGCTGTACAGGCAGATAGGTTGGTTGTGCTCGCACACCACGGCCTTTTACCGGTGTAATTACCTTAAAATTCATTGCATTTTTGTCTTGCCTTCACGCCAATAATTAGAATACATATGCTAAATTTTTACACATAAATTTGTTGTTTCCACTTCGTTGTGTGATTATATATACAACGATTTTATTGATGTTGAACAATGCACCCATCCCGTCATCTGCGTTATATTCCCTCTATAGTTAAATGAAATAAAAATAATGTTACGGTGACGTTTTTTTGAGTTAATTAAATAAGGTCAGTTTTTTCGATTATCAATATACCCTAAATAATTCGCATAGCAGGCCGGTGACGACGCAGTATCTCCTCAAGATCCCACTCAGTGAGCGAGTAAAACCTGTGCACCTGCCATGCGTAGTAGAACGGGTATAAGCCATTGTGAAGCGGTGACCAAGTAGGGGCTAGGGAAAATACTATGAGTGAAAATGAAAGCAACTCATTATTAAAAGTACAATTATCCAGGCGCAGTCTGGTCAAGGACAGCACCGTGTGCGGTCTGGCGTTGGCGGCTGGCGGCGTAACATTACCCTTTAGTCGACAGGCACATGCCGATAGCGGCGCGGTAACGGCTAATTCATCAGCCGATGAAAAAATTGTCTGGAGTGCTTGCACGGTGAACTGTGGCAGCCGTTGCCCACTGCGAATGCACGTGGTTGACGGTGAAATCAAATATGTGGAAACCGATAATACCGGTGACGATCATTATCAGGGATTGCATCAGGTACGTGCTTGTTTACGCGGACGTTCCATGCGTCGGCGGGTCTATAATCCCGATCGGTTAAAATATCCGATGCTGCGCATCGGTAAACGCGGTGAAGGCAAATTTAAGCGTATCAGTTGGGATGAGGCTTTTGATCTCATCAGTAATAACCTCAAGCGCATTATTAAAGAGTATGGCAACGAGTCCATCTACCTGAATTATTGCACCGGCACCCTGGGCGGAACCGTGACTCGCTCCTGGCCACCGGGAAAATCGCTTATCGCCCGGCTGATGAATTGTTGTGGGGGTTATCTCAACCAGTATGGCGACTACAGTTCGGCGCAGATTGCGGCAGGACTGAATTATACCTACGGCGGTTGGGCGGAGGGCAACAGTCCGACCGATATTGTGAATAGCAAACTGGTGGTGATGTTCGGCAATAATCCGGGTGAAACACGCATGAGTGGCGGGGGTGTCACCTACTTGCTGGAACAGGCGCGTGAGCTGTCAAATACCCGCATGATTGTTATCGATCCCCGCTATACCGATACGGCCGCCGGCCGCGAAGACCAATGGCTGCCTATTCGGCCTGGTACCGATGCTGCGCTGGCTGCCGCGTTGGCCTATGTATTGATTTCCGAGAACCTGGTGGACCAGCCGTTTTTGGATAAATATTGTGTCGGTTACGATGAAACGACCATGCCCACCGACGCACCGGCCAACGGGCATTATAAGGCCTATATTATGGGCCAGGGCGCAGATGCCACGGCCAAAACGCCGGCCTGGGCCACCAAAATTACGGGTATTCCTACCAATCGCATTATCCAGTTGGGTCGGGAAATCGGCAGCGCCAAACCGGCCTATATCTGCCAAGGTTGGGGACCGCAGCGGCATGCCAACGGTGAAACCACCAGCCGGGCCATAGCCATGTTGGCAATTCTTACCGGCAACGTTGGTATTAACGGCGGTAACAGCGGTGCCCGAGAAGGGGGCTATGAAATTCCTTTTGTCCGCATGCCCACCTTAGACAATCCGGTTAAAACCAGCATCTCCATGTTTATGTGGACCGATGCGATTGAGCGTGGCCCCGAGATGACCGCCACACGTGATGGCGTACGCGGTAAGGATAAGCTGGACGTACCGATTAAGTTTATTTGGAACTACGCCGGTAATTGTCTGGTCAATCAGCATTCGGAAATTAACCGCACCCACGACATTCTGCAAGATGACAAGAAGTGCGAGATGATTGTGGTGATCGACAACCATATGACGGCATCAGCGAAATATGCCGATCTGGTGCTGCCCGATTGCACCGCCTCCGAACAAATGGATTTTTGTCTGGATGCCTCAAGCGGCAATATGGGCTACGTGATTTTTGCCAGCCAGGCGATCAAACCGCGTTTTGAATGCAAAACGATTTATGACATGACCAGTGAGATCGCACGCCGGATGGGTGTGGAACAGCAATATACCGAAGGGCGGACCCAAGAACAGTGGATGCGTTATATTTACCAGCAATCACGCGCCAATGTGCCGGCCTTGCCTGAATTTGAACAATTCCAGGCTCAGGGCATTTTCAAACAGCGTGATCCCGATGGACATTTTGTGGCGTACAAAGACTTCCGTGCTGATCCCGTTGCTCATCCGCTGACCACACCGTCGGGTAAAATTGAAATTTACTCCGCCGCGCTGGCACAACTGGCGGCAACCTGGGAATTGAAACCCGGTGATGTTATCGATCCGCTGCCGGTGTATAGCGCCGGTTTTGAAAACTACGATGACCCCTTGAATCAGAAATATCCGTTGCAATTAACCGGCTTCCATTACAAATCGCGCACCCATTCAACCTATGGCAATGTCGAGGTGCTAAAGGCCGCCAATCCGCAGGAAATATGGCTTAATCCCATTGATGCGTCAGCCCGTGGCATTCACAGCGGCGATGTCATCAAGGTGTTCAACGATCGCGGCGAACTGCATATCAACGCCAAGGTCACCCCAAGGATGATGCCTGGGGTGGTGGGTTTGGCGGAAGGCGCCTGGTATACACCCGATGGCAACCGTATCGACCACGCTGGCAGCATTAACGTGCTGACGACCCAACGTCCGTCGCCGCTGGCCAAGGGCAATCCCTCCCATACCAATCTCGTGCAAGTTGCCAGAATTTAAGGAGTAGTCGATGGCTACGCAATATGGATTTTATATTGATTCAAGCCGGTGTACCGGCTGCAAAACCTGCGAACTGGCGTGTAAAGACTACAAAGATTTGGGTCCAGACGTCAGTTTTCGGCGAATCTACGAATATGCCGGTGGTGATTGGCAGCAAGACACTGATGGCAGTTGGCATCAGAATGTTTTTAGCTATTACCTGTCGATTGCCTGCAACCATTGTGAAGATCCGGCCTGCGTCAAAGTGTGTCCAAGTGGCGCCATGCATAAGCGTGAGGATGGGCTGGTGGTGATCAATGAAGCTATCTGCATTGGTTGTGGTTACTGCCATATGGCTTGCCCTTATGGCGCGCCGCAGTTCAACCAGAAGAAAGGGCATATGACAAAATGCGATGGTTGCCATGAACGTTTGGCGGTCGGGGAAAAACCGATCTGTGTCGAATCCTGCCCATTACGCGCACTGGATTTTGGGCCGATCGAGGAGCTGCGCAAACGTTATGGTACGCTCGACCAAGTGGCTCCCTTGCCCGAGGCGCGGTTTACCAAACCATGCCTGGTGATTAAGCCGAATGCCAATAGTCGACCGTGCTCGGACACTACCGGGTACCTGGCTAATCCGAGGGAGGTGTAACATGGGAACGGGATGGATTGAATGGCCCCTGATACTGTTTACGGTGCTGGGACAATGTGTGGTGGGTGGCATCATCGTGATGGGGTTGGCGCAGCTTGGCGGTAATTTGAGCGTTCGACAAAACCAGGGGTTACACCGGTGGATGTTTTTCCTGTGGCTGTTGATGGGGCTGGCCTTCTTGGCGTCGGTGATGCATTTGGGCAGTCCGCTCAGGGCACTTAACTCGCTTAATCGGGTTGGGCCTTCCGCGCTAAGCAATGAAATCGTCAGCGGGTCGCTGTTTTTTGCGGTGGGGGGCATTTATTGGTTGCTGGCGGTCATGGGCAAAATGCCCCGGGTACTGGGAAGACTGTGGTTGATGTTAACCATGGCGCTGGGACTGGTATTTGTGTATATCATGACTCGGGTATACCAGATTGATACGGTCCCCACGTGGAATAACGGTTACACCACGCTGAATTTCTTCCTGACGATGTTTATCGGTGGCCCGTTGCTAGGGTTGTTGTTGTTGCGCGCGGCGGGAATAGAGATCCGGGGTAGCCGACCGTTGTTGTTTATCAGCGTCGCTGCGCTGCTGGTCAGTATGGCTAGCGTGGTGATGCAGGCCGCCGGTCTGGCGACGATTTCCAGCTCAGTGCAGCAGGCATCGGCCTTGGTGCCGCAGTTCGGGTTGTTAATGGCACTACGTCTGGTGTTGGTGGCGTTAGGGCTGGGCTGTTGGATCTGGCCGATGTGGCGGCGTGCCAACGCCTCTATGGCGGCGATGTCGCTCGGTCTGGTACTGGTGGTGGCGGGTGAACTGTTAGGCCGAGGGGTGTTTTATGGCCTGCATATGACCGTGGGTATGGCGGTTGCGGGATAACCGCGAGATAAATCTGCACCGCCGTTCCTGCCTTGCCCTTAGCGGTTAAGGCCGCGGGGCGGCGGTGTCAACCTGACGTATCCCCCTTACTCTGCGGGTCGCGACGTTGATTGCCGTGCCATCAGGGTAAGTGATGGAATACAGATCATCGGTGCCGAAGGCGGTGTATCCGCAATCATTTCGAGCAACAATTCAATGCTGCGTGCCGCCATTTCTGCCGTGGGTATGGCCACTGTGGTTAACGAGGGGCGAGACTGTCCGGCAAGCTCAATACCCGTGATACTGACTACCGATAATTTTTGTGGTACCACAATCTGGAGATCCGCTGCGGCATCGAGCACACCTAACGCCGGCAAATCATTAGAGACAAATAATGCGCTAATCTCGGGATGTTGGGTCAGCAGGCTACGTGCGGCTTCATAGCCGCTGGCAAAAGAGTCAACACAAACCGTGGTATAGCGAGAGTCGGCCATCAGGCCGGCATGATTCAATGCAGCCAGATAACCCTGATACCGGCCGCCGTGAATGCCCGCCAACGGACTGGCGATAATGGCACCAATGTGCTGATGTCCTAATGCGATCAGATGCTCGGTGGCCATTTCCCCCGCGCGTTTTGCATCAAACGCCACGCAGGCGATGCCGGGGTGCCGTTCCGGTGATTCCCAGCAGCTAATGACCACCGAGATCCCTCGCGCTTGCATCGCGATTAATTGATCTATATCGAGACCGCCTCTATTCGCGACCAATACCCCGTCGCAAAGAGAACCCGCCACCTCCTCGAGAAACTGCACCCCTCCATCACTTTCATAATCCGTATTACAGACCAGCAAAAAGCGGCCACAGCGCCGGGTCGCAAGGTGTGCATGCAGCGAAAATTCCGGATAAAAGGGGTTGGTAATACAACTGAGCATCAGCGCCAGCGTGGGGGACTTACGCTCAACCAAGGCGCGCGCGTTAAGATTGGGACGATAGCCCTGTTCGGCTACAGCGGCCAACACGCGTTGACGGGTTGCCTCACTGACCCGGCCGCGGCCGCGTAGGACATTGGTAACCGTCGTTGGCGTAACGCCCGCGAGGACCGCTACCTGCTTAATTGTCGACATGGTTTCTAAACTCGCATAAGTGAAATTCGCAAAATGCGATCTGGACCGGTTTTTTATCTTATCACTTGATTTAACGTTAAACCATGACCGGTTGAGGGAGTATATCAGTGGCAGCCATCAGTTTACGCAGTGTGACCAAGACGTATGGAGACAGTGGGCCCATTATCCTGCGCAATGTTGACCTGGAGATCGAAAACCATGAGTTCTGTGTATTCCTCGGTCCCTCTGGCTGCGGTAAATCAACGTTATTGCGGATTATCGCCGGATTGGAAGACCCTTCAAGCGGTGAGATTGCCATTGGCGGACAGCGCGTGAATGAAGTCGCGCCGGCACAGCGCGGCGTAGCAATGGTTTTTCAAAGCTACGCCTTGTTTCCTCATATGACCGTGGCGGAAAATATCGGTTTTGGTCTGAAGATCGCCAAAACACCGCCAGCGGAAATTCAGCGGCGCGTCAATGAAGCCGCCGCTATTTTGCAGTTGGACAGCTTGCTGGATCGCAAACCTAAATCGTTGTCCGGCGGACAGCGTCAACGGGTGGCGATTGGCCGAGCGATTGTGCGCGAACCCGGGGTATTTTTGTTTGACGAACCCTTATCCAATTTGGATGCCACGTTGCGCGGCAAAACGCGCCTGGAAATTGCGCGTATCCACGCCCATTTTGCTCAAGCCAGTACCATCTACGTGACCCACGATCAGATAGAAGCCATGACCTTGGCGGATAAAATCGTATTACTCAATGCGGGTAGCAACGTCGAGCAGTTCGGCAGCGTGGCTCAAGTGGGTGCGCCGCTTGAATTATATCATCATCCTAATAGCCGCTTTGTCGCCGGTTTTATTGGCTCGCCGCAGATGAATTTTCTTGACGCCAGTGTGGTAGATATTCACCACGATGGCGTTGGCGTGCGGTTAACCTCATCAAACGAATATGTCAGCACACGCCAGTCCAGTGTCAATTTAACGGTAGGCCAGTCGGTGACACTCGGCATTCGGCCCGAGCATCTGGGCATGGTAGACCCCGGCATACCCCAGACCGCTGATTCCGTTTTGAACCGAACAATTTCACTGGTTGAACGCCTTGGGGAACAAACCTATTTACATTGCAATGACGCCGAGGGCGGGCAGGCAAGTTCTTCTTTGATGGTTAAAGTTCAGGGTAATAGCGCTGCTCGCCCTAATGACAAAATACAGATGTTGGTTCCCGCGCAACACTGCCATCTTTTTACCGCTGATGGTCGTGCAGTTCCACAACTGCAATAACTCCCCAGGAGAGATTATGAATAATGTATGTCGCTATTCCATGCTATGGGCAACACTGGCCCTCGCCACCATGGCCAACGCCGGTACACTTAACGTCAATATCGCGTTCAAAGGTGCCAGTCAGCGTGTCATATGGGAAAAAGTTATTAGCGAATTTCAACGGGAAAATCCCGATGTTAAGGTTAATTCTGCCTTTGTTGAAGAAGAGACCTATAAAGTCCAGTTGCCCGCTTGGCTTACCACCATGGCGCCCGATATTATCAGATGGCATGAAGGTGAGCGGATGGCATATTACGCCAGCCGTGGTTTGCTTGAAGATATCTCCGGCGACTGGACGGCCAATGGCTGGGATAAACAGTTCGCGTCGCTAAAAGGTGCGTCATCATATAATGGCAAACAGTATGCCGTTCCTACCGATTATTACGCCTGGGGCGTATTTTATCGCAAAGATGTGTTTGCCAAAGCCGGTATTAAAGAGGTGCCGGTGACCTGGCAAGCGTTCCTCGATGCCTGTCAAAAACTCAAGGCGGCCGGTATTACCCCCATTTTGGTCGGGGGCCGTGACTCATGGACGTTGGCGGGATGGTTTGATTACCTGGATTTTCGGCTCAATGGCTATGATTTCCATATGAAACTGATGCGCGGCGAAATACCTTATACCGATCCACGGGTCAAACGGGTGTATGCCGAATGGAAAAAATTAATCGACAATCATTATTTCATTGATAACGCGCTATCTTACTCCTTTGACTCGTCGCTCCCTTTATATAATCAGGGGCAGGGCGGCATGATCTTAATGGGAACTTTCTTTTCTGCGGGTATTGCGCCAGAAGTTAAAACAAATACCGGCTTTTTCCGCTTCCCGATCATCGATAAATCGATTCCGGTGGCAGAAGATGGCGCGGCCGAATGCCTAAACATCCCGGCGAAAGCCAAAAATAAGCCTGACGCGCGCCGTTTCCTGGCCTTTGTGAGTAAGCCGGCGATCAATGCACAGCTTGCCGATGCTTTTGGTTCGCTGCCGGCGAATAATCTGGCGCCGGTGCCAACCGATCCGATAGCCAAAACGGGTTTTGATATTCTCTCGTCGACTACCGGCGGCATTGCCCAGTTTTACGATCGCGATATGACCAAAGAGATGGCTGACGAAGGGATGAAAGGTATGCAACGCTTTATGAGCGATCCGGAGAAAATAGATGACATATTGGCCCATCTGGAAAAAACCCGGCAACGTATATACAAGCTGAAATAACCCGATAATACCCATTGTCTCAATAAGGATCGCCGTTTATGGTCAAAAAAGCAGGAATATCCGTTTTGGCGCAACGCCGCCGTCGAGCCGCTTTTTTTTTCCTGCTGCCGGCCTGTGTGGTGTTCAGCCTCTACGTCATTTATCCGATATTCAGTAGCATCATACTGAGTTTCTATCGTTGGGACGGTGTAACGGATAAGGTTTTTATTGGCATAGCCAACTATCAGGAGTTATTCCAGACAGACACATTTTATACTGCACTGAAAAATAATATTATTTGGCTGCTGCTGTTTATGTCAGCGCCGCCTATCGGCCTGGCCATGGCGCTTTACCTTAATCAAAAGGTGACGGGCATTCGCCTGGCCAAGTCGCTATTTTTTGCCCCCTTTGTGCTGTCCGGTGTGGTGGTCGGCTTGGTTTTTAGCTGGTTTTTCGATCCCAGTTTTGGCCTGCTAAAGCTGATCGTCGGCCATGGTATCCCGGTGTTGGGTAATGAAGATTACGCCACATTTGGCGTAATCTTTGCCGCACTCTGGCCGCAAATTCCTTTTTGCATGATTTTATATTTGACCAGTTTGACCGGAATAAACCCGGAAATCATTGAAGCCGGGCGTATGGAAGGGGCTAAGGGATGGTCACTGCTGTGGCATGTGGTATTACCACAGTTGCGTCCTGCCACCTTTATGTCGATCACCCTGACGGTGATCGGTGCATTACGCAGCTTCGACCTGATTGCGGTAATGACCGGCGGTGGCCCTTATGACAGTTCCACCGTATTGGCTTATTTCATGTATGACCAGTCTATCAAATATTTCCGATTTGGTTATTCAGCCGCCATTGCCGTGGTGTTATTTATGATTATGGCGGTTTTCATTACTTATCAATTACGGCATTTATTGCGTTCTGAATCTCAATAGGCGAGGTTGTTGCTATGTATCCGTTGCCGATAGACAAATGGAAACCGACGAATCGATGGTTATATAAACTGTCATTGCCACTGGCGCTGATTGTTTGGTTATTGCCCTTATTGGCCGTGATGTTGACCTCGGTGCGTTCCTCCCAAGAGCTGATGCAAGGGAACTATTGGGGTTGGCCAAAAAACTTTTCATTCATCGAGAATTACCGCACTGTGTTGGTTGATTCGCCGATGCTTCATTATTTCTGGAACAGTTGTCTGATTACCTTTCCGTCGGTATTCGGAGCCATAGCCCTTTCCGCCACGGCGGGTTTTGCCTTGGCAACCTATCCCTTTAAAGGCAATACCGCTATTTTGGCCACCTTTGTGGCTGGCAACTTCGTGCCGATACAAATCCTGATGATCCCGGTTCGGGATTTAACCTTAAAAATGGGGTTATACAATACGGTTGAGGGGCTAATTATGTTTCATATCGCCTTTCAAACCGGGTTTTGTACGCTATTTCTACGTAATTTTATCAAAGAACTGCCGTATGAATTATTCGAAGCTGCGCGGGTTGAGGGCGCGTCGGAATGGCAGTTATTTTATCAAATCGTATTGCCGTTGATCGGTCCAGCACTGGCCGCCCTGGCGATCCTGGTTTTCACTTTTGTTTGGAATGATTATTTTTGGGCGCTGTGTCTCACGCAAGGGGATGCGGCCGCGCCGATAACCATCGGTGTTGCCGGGTTAAAAGGCCAGTGGACTACCGCCTGGAATCTGGTGTCGGCCGGTTCATTATTGGCCGCACTGCCGTCGGTATTGATGTTTTTCGCCATGCAGAAATATTTTATTGCGGGTCTGACCTTCGGCGCCACTAAAGGCTGATATCAATATTATTGTGAACGCGCACGCTCGGGCTATTGGGTGCGTAAACGAACACGTGTGGGGGCGATAATGCAGGTAGGCGTCGACTATTATCCGGAACATTGGGACCCTGCCCTTTGGGCACAAGATGCTCTGGCCATGAAATCAGCGGGCATCAGTCTGGTGCGATTGGCGGAATTTGCCTGGTCACGGCTTGAGCCGACGGAAGGTCGCTTTGATTTTACCTGGCTGGATGAGGCAATTTCACTGTTTCACGCCCAGAATATCAAGGTGGTTATCGGCACCCCTACGGCGGCACCGCCCCGCTGGCTGGTGGAACAGTATCCCGATGTCTTGCCGGTCAATCATCAACAGCAACGGGTTTATCCTGGCGTTCGTTGCCACCGCTGTTATAACAGCCCGTCATTACGTCAGTGTGCACAACGGATCATTGAACAGCTTACGCAGCATTATGCCGACCATCCAGCGGTGATTGGCTGGCAAACCGATAATGAAATTGTGGCCAATGATTGCCATTGCGAACATTGCCGTCGCGCATTCACCACCTGGCTGCAACGAAAATATGGCGCATTATCCAACCTGAATCATCAATGGGGCACGGTGGTGTGGAGCGGTGAATACGGTTCATGGTCGCAAGTGACCACACCACTGGGCGGTTCACCTTATCAAAACCCCTCGTTATTACTCGATTTTTGTCGTTTCACTTCTGATTCAGCAGCGGATTTCAACCGTTTTCAGGCAGAGTTGATACGCCAGTATTGCCCCGATCATTTTATTACCCATAATCTGTGGGGCTATCCGGTGGTGGGTGACTATTACGATCTGTTTGCCTCGATGGATTTTGCTGCGGTGGATTATTATCCCAGCACTGATTTACAACATGATGAGAAGGCCAATATCTATCATGGTGCGTTGACACTGGATTTAACCCGCGGGGTAAAACGTCGGAATTTTTGGGTGATGGAACAGCTCAGTGGAACGCCGGGGTGCTGGCATCCGATGTCGCGGGCACCTTTCCCTGGCATGATCCGCGCCTATGCCTGGCAAAGCATCTCCCGAGGCGCCGATGTTGTGGTCAATTTTCGCTGGCGTACCGCTCGCGTGGGTGCCGAACAGTTCTGGCATGGGTTACTGGATCACCATGGCCATCCCGGCCGACGGCTACGAGAGTTTAGCCAGTTTTCCCAAGAAGTGGCCCGACTCGCCGAGGTGATTGATGGCACCCAACTGCACAACGATGTTGCCATCCTGTTTTCCCACCAACAGTTGAATGCCTTTACGGTTCAACCACAATGCGATGGTTTCAATTATTTTAATAACGTTAAACAGTTGCATCGAGTGCTGGTGCAGCAAGGGATTGGTATCGACGTTATCAATTGGCTTGAGCGTATTGATGATTATAAAATCGTCATTGCCCCTTATCTGTTCCTTGAAAATGCCACCGTGGTAGCGACGCTGGAACGTTTTGTCACCGCCGGCGGAATCGTGGTGTTGACCACGCGCTCGGGGGTTAAGCATGACAATAATGTTTGCCAGCCGGATGACCTGCCGGGCTTGTTAAGTCGCCTCGCAGGTGTTCGGGTAGCAGAATACGATCCGGTTGGACACGATCGGCAGCAAATCAGGTTAGGGGCAGAGATGGTGGGCTGTTCCCAGTGGTGTGATATCGTGGAGCCTACCACCGCCACCATCCTCGGCTGTTATGCCAGCGACTACTTTAGCGGCCAGGCGGCGGTTACGGTCAATGCGTTTGGCAAAGGGCAGGTTTATTATATCGGAACGGTGCTCGATGATAGGGGTTACCAGCGGTTTTTTGCCCCAATTATCCGCGCGTGTGCCATCGAATTTTGCCCTGACCTGCCCCGAGACGTTGAGCTTTCTATCCGCAGTGATCAAGACAAACGTGTCCTGTTTGTACTCAACCTGTCAAAAGAAAATAAAACGGTTGCCCTGACGGAATACAGCCGTTATGACGCGTTCACCGGCGAACCGGTCGCGGGCGAGTTGCTGCTGGCGCCTTTTGATGTGCGGATCCTGATAGAACCACGCCAATGAAAACATGACGTGCAGCGTTAGCCAGCCGTTCAGTTATCGTCGAACCAGTCGCTATTGTTCTGAGCAATGGGGGCAATGGAGACGATCATTTCCCGCAAATGGCGGCGCATGGCGTCTTCGGCAACATCCGCATCTTTGGATTTGATGGCGTTTAAAATACCGATATGCTGAGCAACCAGTTGGTCTGGCGGCGAAACTTCGCGCAAGGTTAAATAACGCACCCGGTCCATCGCCGCTTTAATGTTTTCCACCGTATTCCATGCCAGCTCACAATCAATGCTTAAGGCAATTAACCGGTGAAATTCATCGTCAAGCTGCAAAAAGTCCTGGCTGTTGTGATTTTGCGCGGCCAATTTTTGCAATTCAATATTGTGATCGAGTTTGGTCAGGTAGTCGGCAGTGGCATCGACGGCGGCACGACGTACCACGGCGGTTTCCAGGGCCTCGCGAATAAAACGCCCATCGGCAACACGACGTAGGGAAATTTTTCTGACAAAGGTGCCGCGCTGTGGCAATACCTGAATTAATCCTGCTTCAGCCAATTTTATAAAGGCTTCGCGCACCGGCTGTCGCGATACCGCAAAGCGGATGGATATTTCTTTTTCAGATAACAGTGTGCCCGGCGCAATCTCGCACGTCACGATATCCTGGCGCAACAAACGGTAAATCTGTTGATTGACCGGCTCGCTGGCAGTCAGCGTGTAGGCAGTTGGCATGCGGTAATATCCATATAACAATAGTTTTGGAAATGATCTTGCAAGTCTAAAGGCGAGGGCGGCGAAGCGCCAGCGGTTTTCATCCCTACCGGCGCCTTGGTTGTTACTCCAGACGGCGTTTTTGTTGTAACCTGGCCTTTACCTCAGACCAGTCGTCATCAATAAGACTAAAACGCACTGAATTGCGCTTGCGACCATTGGGCATGATCCTTTCATGGCGGATGATGCCTTCCTGGGTTGCGCCGAGGCGCAAGATCGCTGCGCGCGAGGTTTCATTAAGTTCATCGGTGGTGAATTGAACGCGAATACAGTTGAGCGTCTCAAAGGCATACTGCAATAACAAAAATTTCGCCTCCGTATTAACGCCGGTGCGTTGCACCGACCCACTCAGCCAGGTATGACCAATTTCCAGGTTCCTATTCAGCGGATCCATTTTCCATAAGCGGGTACAGCCCACCGCCCGATCGGTATCACGACACACGATGATATAAGGCATTGCCGTGCCGGCCTGCCGTTGTGCCATTGCCGTGGCGATGTAACCCTCAACCGTGTCGGGTCCGGGGACCGCTGTGACCTTCAAATTCCATAATTCTCCATCCGCGGCGGCGTTCAGCAGCGCCTGGCGATGATCTGGTTGCAAAGGGCGCAGTTCGATAAGATTGCCGGTTAATAGGGGTTGGATTAACGGGGGAAAATGTGTATCCATAGTGCGTCCAAATAGCGCGTCCAAATAGCGCGTCCAAATAGTGAGTGGGAATACGCTAACCCCTGCAATGAGGGGGAGTTAACAAGATTTATCACAATGTGTTAACCATGGCAATGGGAGGCTTTGAGGTAAAACGCGTACCCAATAAACATCGTTGAGTGCAATGCAGGAAACAAACAATACCAAGGCAGTACCCTGTTGCCGTACTGCCTTCTCCGATCAACTCATTTCGGTGATTTATGTTGGTTGATAGGCAGGATGACGCCTAATAACGTTCCAGCCAGTGAGCATAAGGCGCCGGTAATACCCAGGATGGCCGGTCAATGCCCAGTTCACGGGCGGCAAAATAACTCCAGTGCGGATCGGCCAGATGAGCTTTGCCGACCATCACCAGATCCAACTGCTGTTCTTTCACCGCCTGTTCAGCAATGGCCGGCGTGCCAAAGCCCCAGGCTGACGCCACCGGTATCCCGGCTTCCCGGCGTACCCGCTGGGCAATGGGGCCCATAAAACCCGGTCCCCAAGGGATATTGGCCTCAGGGGTGGAGAAACCGATGCTGACGCTGAGCATATCCAGTCCGGCGAGTTTAAAACGCCGCGTCAGTTCAATGGATTCCATCAGGGTTTGTTCGTCGCGTCCGTCGAATTCCAATACGCCAAAACGGGCAGTCAGGGGCAGATGCTCCGGCCACACTTCACGCACCGCTGCCAGGGTTTCCAGCAGAAAACGGCCGCGATTTTCCGCGCTGCCGCCGTATTGGTCACTACGCTGGTTGGAATGAGCGGAGAAAAAGCTCTGGGCCAGATAGCCGTGGGCGAAGTGCAACTCTAGCCACTCGAACCCGGCGTCGCGGGCCCGGCGGGCCGCCGCCACAAAGTCATCGCGTACCCGGGCGATATCGTCAAGCGACATGGCCTGCGGTAGCTTGGGCAAATTGGCGCCGAAGGCGATGGACGAGGGGGCAATGGTCTGCCAGCCGCGAGGATCGCCAGCGGGAATATGGTCATCGCCTTCCCAAGGAACGTTGGCGCTGGCCTTACGTCCGGCGTGGCCAATCTGGATGCCGGGCACGGCGCCGGCTGCTTTGATAGCCTTGACCGCCGGCACAAATGCCTGGGCCAGATCGTCATTCCAAATGCCGGCGCAGCCGGGGGTGATCCGGCCCTCAGGTGCCACGGCGGTCGCCTCAACGATCACCAGACCGGCACCACCACGCGCCAGTGAGGCCAGATGCACCTGATGCCAGTCGTTAATCAGACCGTCCTTGGCACTATACATGCACATCGGCGGCACGGCGATACGGTTGCGCAGCGTGATACCCTTTAACGTAAATGGTTGAAACAGTGCTGACATATTCTTATCCTGCCTTTATAGCGAGTGATGTTACTGGTTCTATATTTCGATAATATTCGAATAATAGATTTGTGGCAACTTTTTCGCTATACTTTTGTTATGCGTCCTTACAAACACCCCACTGCCAATGAATTTATTCTCGAGCGCGTACTTTACGCCTTGAGCGACCCGGTGCGTCTGGAGATTGTGCGGCGTCTCGGCCAACTGGGCGAAGCCAGCTGCGGTGAACTGGACGGTGGCCGGCCTAAATCCAGCGTTTCCCACCATTTTCGCGTATTGCGCGATGCCGGCCTGGTTCACACCAAAAATGTTGGCACCACCCATATCAACTCGTTGCGCCGTAGTGAACTGCAGGGTCGTTTTCCGGGCTTGCTGGACGCTATCTTGTCGCAATCAGCTTAACCAAAGCTGGGCTTAATGCAGCATTCCCCGCAGTGATTTTCGATCCGATGCATTAATCGCAAAACATGACAAACCAGACAACCGTCAGACCGCAGAACCATAACAACAGGCCTCCCATACCGGCGCGGGTATGAACGACCGACCTCAGTAGGCTATCAACTCCGGTTGGCGCGCGATGGTTCAGTAAAAAAATACTCTATTCGTCCTAGTATCACCCGATACAGTATCGCCAGAATGAATAAACTATCTCAATAATTGTTTTTTTGAGATAGTTTGAGAATGACAAGCCAAAACCCCGTGCAGTAGAGTCCTTTAATTAACTATTTGGAGTGCGCTATGACAGCTTTATTTGAACGCCGAAGCGATTGGCCTGCTTTTGAACAAGCCGCACCCAGCGTCATCGCCGCGTTAAGGATGTTGGGCAAGGCCATTGACGATTCAGAACTGGGCAAGAAACGAGAGACCGGTCACGGATATCACCAAGAGTGGTGAGATGTATTGCCATGGCCTCGGCTTAAAGCGGATAGCCTGCTTCAGTCATCATGACGGTTTCAGCGGTGTGATGTTAGGCGCTGAAGAATTATGCTGTCATATCGAATTTACCCAATGCCACACCCATCCGGTTTTACCGTCGCCATCGGCTGAAGATTTGCTGGTTTTTTACATTGCCGATCAGCAACAATGGGCATTGTCCTGCCATAACATGGTTGAGGCAGGTTTTATCGAAGTTGAGGCATTCAATCAATATTGGCAGGTCAATGGTTTGACCTATGAAGATCATGATGGTTACAGGATCGTGCTGCAAAACACCACCTGGCCAGTCGTCAATGTTGACCGCGAAGCGATCGGGCAGGTTGATCATGTTGGCGACAGTTAAGTCGCCAGGTGCATTATCACCAGCGATGACTCATCGTTTAAGCCGGTTTTTTAGCGCTTTTATCGCGTTACCCAGCAGCGGCACATGTTCATAGATCATGGCGCCCAAATCATAATAATCCTGTTGGTACAGGATACGTTGATCGGCGATTTTGATATGGCTTATCCCCTCGAGTTCCAGCGCTTCACCATCGTCACATGCCGGGTGTGAATAACGCATACGCCAAAATAATGTGGCTTCGTCGCCGACAATGAGCGATTTATGAATATCCAAATGGAAATAATTCATTTTCGTAAGCAGTTGGCTGTAATAATTTACCAGCGCATCGATGCCACTGCGTTGACTTATGGGGTTGATAAATACCACCTCTGCATGGTAAATCTCGGGTAATATCGCCAGATGGCTCTCATCGAGCTGGCGATAAACATTTGTTAATTGTTCAATGATTGCCGAAATGGGCGCGGCAACAGAATGCGTGTCGATCATGATTTTTCCCTTCGTTATGAACTATGGGGAATAAGTCACGGCGTTATAACCGCCGTGACTTCGATTGATCCAGATGCGTGATACGCATGGTCTTAGGAGGTGTTATCGTCAGTTTATGGGATTAACTGTAGGTGTAGAAAAAAGAAAATAACTAAATAATACGCCTCGAGTCATTGGTTAACGTTCGCCCCGAAGATACGCCACGCCTAGCGCATTGGGTAAGCGGGCATGCCGTCCAAACAGCAGTAACACCAGCATCACCGCCGTAAATGGCAGCATCTGGATCACGTCGGTTGGGATATCCACGCCCGCCACCTGTAGCGCGGTGGCCAAGGACAGGCAACCGCCGAACAGTGTGGCCCCCCCCAGCACCCATAACGGACGACCGCGGGCCAACATCGCCAGCACGATACCGATGAAACCGCTGCCATTGGTCATGAAGGGAATAAACAGTCCCGCACCGACGTTGGCCATGTAAGCACCACCCAGCCCGGCCATGACACCGGTGATCAGTACCGCCACGCTGCGTGTGCGGATCACATCGACCCCGGCCGAATCCAGTGCGGCGGGTTTATCGCCTGCCGCCTGAAGATATAGTCCCAGATTGCTATGGCGGTAGACGAGGGCCAGTAGCGCGATGGCGGCTATCGACAAATAAACGATGGCCGGTTGATTAAACAGTGCGCGCCCAATGACCGGAATGGTGGAAAGTCCAGGTATCGCTAGCGATTCAATACTGCCAAGACGTGGGTAGGTGCGGCTGAACTGGATATAATGCAATAAGGCGGTGGCACCTTCGGCACCGAGCGTGAGCGCAATGCCGATAACAATCTGGTTTAGCCCCAGCCAGACACAGAATATCATCATCAAGGCGGCGACCAGTAGGCCACCGGCCGCGCCCCCGACAAATCCCAGCGCTAACGAGTCGCTGCGCCAGGCGACATAAAATCCCAGATACGCGCCCATCAGCATCATGCCCTCAATGCCGATATTCAAAACACCGGCTTTTTCCGAAATCTGTTCCCCCAATCCGGCCAGCAGCAGCGGCAGTCCCGAGGTGACGACCCCAACCAATAACGCAGTGAGAAACGCCTGTGTGAAAAGATCCATCATCAGCTCCTTTTTGCCGTACGGCGGCGCTCAATCAACTCGGATAACGCCAGTACCATCAGCAAAATTGCCACGGTGACCAGGGTGAAAAAATTCGGCACGCCCAGCATGCGCGCAGCGCTTTCCCCGCCAATCGACAAAATTGAAAACGCCATCACGAACAGCACGGTGGCATAACCGTTGAACCTCGCCAGAAAAACCAGTGGCACTATGGTCAGACTGTAAGCCGGATTCCAGTCGGCGCGGACATTACCCTGAATGCTCAGCACATCCACTGCACCGGCCAGTCCGGCCAGTGCGGAAGAAAGCGCAAATACTGCCAGCGTCAGCCAGGTGACCGGCAGACCGGCGTGCACGGCGGCTCGGGTATTGGCGCCCACGACGCGCAGTTGCAGTCCAAATGACGTGCGGGTCATCAGCAGATGCACGGCAACGATCGCCGCCAGGCCAATGAACAACCCACTGGAAATCTGGCTACCGAATACGGCGGGCAGTCGATGGCTAATATCCAGCGTGCGGGTTTGCGGCACCGTGGTGCCGGGATCTAAAAACACCAGCTTTACCAAGACATTGGCCAGCGAAATTCCAAGAAACGACATCATCATGGTGGTGATGATTTCATTTATCTGGTGGTAGGCTTTCAGAAAACCAGGCAGCAAGGCCCATACGCCGCCTATCAGCGCCCCCAGCACCATGCACACGGGTAATGTCAGCCACATGGGTAGCCAGGTGATCATGATTGGCGCGCAGGCTGCTGCCAGTACCGCCCCTAATAAAAACTGGCCGTCACCCCCGAGATTCCATATCCCGGCGCGAAACGCCACTATCAGGCTGGCGGCGATCAACAGCAGTGGCCCCATATGGGTTAACGTCGCCTGGATGCCGGAAGAGGTCAATAAGCCTTTATGAACAATGTAGCCATAATACGTTAGCGGATTTACCCCCATTAGCATCAGCAATGAACCGGTGATCAGCAGTGCAATAATGACCGGGCCGACTGAAAATGCGGTGCTGATAAGCCACGTTGGCATTACCAACCGTGGTCTGGTGTCGGTCTGGTGCCCGGTTAACGGTGAATCTGGCGTGCTGCTCTGGCTGTTCATAACGTCATCCCACTCATCAGTTTACCTACCTGTTGCCGGGCCTCGCTGCCGTTGGTCACCTGACCGACGATACGTCCTTGTGACATCACGGCGATGTTATCGGCAAGCTCAATGATCTCTTCCAGATCGGTTGAAATCAGCATCACGGCTAGCCCTTGTTCCGCCGCCTCACGTATTCGACGCCGCGTGGCGGCGATATTTTGCAAATCCAAGCCATAGGTCGGTTTGGCGAAAAGTACCGCTTTGGTGAAACCGGATAATTCCCGCGCCAGCAGCACCTTCTGAATATTGCCACCGGACAGCGTGCCGCAGGCTGTATCGATAGTCGGCGTGCGTACATCAAATGCGTTTATCAATCGCCGAGCGTGCTCGGCAATCCGACCCGGTTGTTCAATGCCCCGTTGCCAGAAGGGTGCCTCACCAATCTGTTTTAGCACCAGATTCAAGGCAACGGAAAATCCACCCACGGTGCCTTCCGTGAGGCGATCGTCGGTGACATAGCGCAACCCGAGCCGCCGCCGTTGACCGATGCTAAGATCCTCGATAGACGTCCCCTGGAGAAAAATCCGCCCTTCGCGTAGCGGGCGCTGTCCGGCAACCCCCTCGGCGAGCTGTTTCTGGCCGTTGCCATCGATCCCGGCAATTCCTAGAATCTCCCCGGGTCGGATTTTTAGCTCGACATGTGATACCGACATTTCACCGTCGGTAATGCCTAGCGCCATGATCTCCAACAGCGGTTTTACCCCGCTAAAGTCCTTAGGTTTCCACACCGGCAGCCCTGGGTGGGGCACGGGCAACACAGCGGCAACGTCCGACGGGGGTTGGGGGGCGAGATTAAACATCAGGCTGACGACTTCACGCATTGCACCGGCGTTATCGAGCTGTTTTAAACGCGCCGGTGGGATTTCACCGACCTTACGGCCGCTTCTCAGTACGGAAATCCGATCACCATAAGCCAGTGCTTCATTGAGTTTGTGGGTGATAAACACCACCGCCAGGTTTTGCGCCACTAAACGGCGCATTAACTCGCCAAGCTCCTGTGCATTGCGCGGCGTGAGCATGGCGGTGGCTTCATCAAGAATAAGCAAACGACTGCCGCGCAACAGTGAGCGAACAATCTCTGCCTGCTGCTGTTCACCCAAAGACAGTGCGCCGGCCGGACTCGATGGATTGACCTTTACACCGATCTCACGGGATATACGGACGATTTCCTGAGCACAGTGCTGACGGTTTGGCCGTTGCCACCAGGGTTCCCCGAGGGCCAGATTTTCAGCCACCGTCAGGGTCGGTACCATCATGGAATGTTGAAAAACCGTACCGATACCCAGCTGTAGCGCCCGACGGGGCGACGTGATGACCTGTCGGTGGCCGTTAATCACAATCTCGCCTTCATCCGGCTGTTGTAACCCAGACAGCATCCCGACCAGTGTGGACTTGCCTGCGCCATTTTCCCCAAGCAAGACGTGAACTTCTCCCGGCCAGAGATCGAGGCTAATCTGGTCATTGGCCAGTATGCCCGGAAAGCGTTTCGACAGTTTCCTGACCGCAACCAACGGCTGTGTGGTCTCAACAGCATTATTCATAACATGCCCCGGTTAGCCATGGGGCGCCGCACCCGATAAGGGGCTGCGGCGCAATTATTCAAGGTATGCCCGTCATTCTTCCAGTGGTATGAGCGTTTGCCTTCCTGACACGCGACTTATGCAGGTTTACCCGTATTAAGAACCTAATAAATCATGCAAAAATTTAGCGTCATAATGCGGCGTTATGGACAATTTGCCGCTGCTGATATCTGCGCTTACTGCTTCAACCTGTTTCCATACATCATCTGGAATATGTTTGGTATGTAATAAACTGATCGAGCCTTCTTTTAAGGAGGTAGTGTAATTTCGGCTACCAAATTTATCCGCTTTTAAATCGTCGATCATTGCGGTAAATACCGGCGTCAGGTTCCAAATAACCGAGCTCAGAAGATGGCCTTTATCAATACTTGATTTATCACCAATGACATCGATGAAATAAACTTTGCCGCCATCATTTGCTTTGCTGGTTTCCACGGCTTGCAACATGCCAAAGCTCGAACCATTACCCTGGCCGAAAATAATGTCGGCACCCGCGGCAATCACCGAACTGGTGACGCGTTTACCCCCGGCTGCATCGCTGTAAGCGGCCGGACCTATCACCGCATAACGAATTTTCACCCCAGGTTTGGTGGCCTTGACACCCTGAATGAACGCGGTGGATTGGGCATTCCACGAGGGGGGTTCCCCTGACACCACAATGCCCACGGTGCCGGTGTGCGTCATCTTTGCGGCCAGGACGCCAGCCAGATATGCCCCTTCGTGACCGCTTGAGGTATAGTCGGCCACCGCGCCTGGTTTCCTCGCATCAGGGCGATCGGTAATGGCCACTGCAACGTGGGCCTGCGCGCCAATTTCCGGCGCTGCCATGTTGTAGCCGCTGGCGTGGGCTATCAGCAGTTGCGCACCGTCATCGCTGAGGTCGCGCAGCGTCGGCCGGATATCGCCGTAGCCGAGATTTTCCGCCACCATCACCTTGACATGTTCTGCTTTTCCCGCCGCCTTAGCCGCGTCAATTCCTTGCTGGTTCCAACCAAAATCCGTACCTGATTCCGGTGTTAATATAGCAATGGATTTTACTTCAACCGCGAAAGCGGAACTGCACATAGCCGTCAGCAGTAGCAGGGTTCCAGCATATTTTTGCGCGCGCATCATCATCGTATTCCACCCTTAAAAAACTAATTGTTGACTTTTGTTCGGAAAAAAACTTTGCTGTGGTTTTGTCAGCCAATTTTTTCGGTCGCATTGGGAGTTATTATGAAAGTTTGGGCATCATTGCTATTCCTCTTATTAATAAACAGCACAGCCAGTTTCGCTGAGCAAAAGAGTATAATTGGCCGAGGAACTCAGGGGCTAAGTATTATTCCGCTGACGTTAACTAACCGCGGAAATAACCCGCTGACCTGTTCCGTTTCCACCGCCCATTGGTATTCGGTACCCTTGGGTGATATTCAGTCAGGTAAAACCCTACATGTTACGCTGTGGAAAAATATCGACAGCGGCGAAATTTATCTACTTAACATCCATCAAGACCAGATGCCGGTTCAGAGCCTGTGGTGTGGTGAGCGCGGTAACGCCTATAACACCCGCCAGCAACTGACCCTGCCTGATCGTCGTGGCGTCGCGCCGGGGTCCATTTCGTTGCAATGCCATGTGCAGGGAGATCGGGTGCGTTGCCAGAACACCGTGACGCCGGTGGGGTGAAGGGTGACCGGGCCAACGTGCCCGTCAATACCCCACGTTGATATCGTCCACCCTCCAATTTCACCGGGCAGAAACGTCGACCCGGTTCGATTCTCTAACGCAACGTCCTTGCCAACCAAAATATACCGGCATTTTTCATGCGGTCAATCAAATATCCAACCAATACCCTCTAGTCGTGCTTTTTTTGGTCGTAAAAATGTATTTATATCTTAGCGATTATTGAGAGATTATGATTTTTAATTAATATATAACATAACGTTATGTTTATGTTTTGATGCGTCGGTATTCCCAGTCAACAGGTTCAACCATAATAAAAAAGGATAGTAGACCTTACACGAGAGGGATTTCTTATGACAGCAGAGGTTTACTGGTTTGTTTTTTGATTAACGTCATGTTATTAAATGTTTTTTAATTCAACCTTTCATTATCAACCATTAAAATCATAGCGAATAATTGGTTGTCTAATTTGGTTGCTTATGGTTATCTAAGATCCTTCACAACGCGTCCCACGCCAGGTACAACCCGCTGCGCCGATCAATGCCTGGGCTAGTGGTTTGAAGCGCCACGTTTTTTTTCGCCATGATAAGCGGCGTCGGCACCAAGACGTCACGCTGGATTGATATAGGGGGTTAACAGTGACAGCGATGTTGAAACAGCAGGTTGAACATAAATTAAAAACCGGCGCCGAATTTAAAGCCTCTCTGGATGATGGACGCCAGCTATGGGTTAACGGCGAAAAGTGTGAAAAAGTCACCGACCAACCTGCGTTGGCTGCGGGTATTGATTTGCTCGCATCCATGTTTGATGACCAGTTCACTGATGAGTTTTCTGAGGCCACCACCTATCGCGATCCGCATAGCGGTGCCATCGTTAGCCGTGCCTGGCAGGTTCCGCAAACCCAGCAGGATCTGCAAGACCGACGCAAAATGATCGAGTACACCAGTCTGAAAACCGGCGGCACTTTCGGTCGTCCGCCGGATCTCGCGCCGGCGATTGCTGTGGGTTTGCGGGCTTACCTGCCCACATTTAAACAGAAAAAATCAACCTTTGACGGTTGCCAGCCTGATTTCGCCGAAAACATTGAACGCTATCTGGAGTATGGACGAGACAATAACCTGACCGCATCGGAGAGCCTTGCCGGGCCGCAAACCGACCGTTCCTCGCCGAAAGCTGGCGAAGCGTCGTTGCTGCGGGTGAAACGTATCGAGAAGGGTGGGATCCGCGTTTCCGGCGCCAAAACGGTGGGATCGATTGCGGCACAGGCCAACGAAATCTTCTTCACTAACCTTGGTGGTATACAAGAGACACCGCCGGAAGCCTGTATCTGGGGATCGATTCCGGTCAACTCCGAAGGTATCAAATTGATCTCCCGCGAGATGGTATCGCAGCCGGGCAGTGACCCCTTTGACCACCCGATCGCCCACAAAGGGGAAGAGGCCGATCAATTCATTATTTTTGACAACGTTTTTGTGCCAACCGACCGTATCTTCAATCTCGGCGATCCGACGGCCATGCAGTATTACGGTCCGGTGTGCGTATTTGCTCACTGGCATGTGTTGACGCGTTTGGCCGTCAAAGCCGAATTGTTTGTCGGTGCCGGTCAAATGGTGCTTGATGTGCTGGGCACGGGCCGTATTCCTGCGGTGCAGGCGATGCTCGGGGAACTGATTGAATATGCCCAGACGCTACGCGCCTTCATCTATGCAGCGGAAGCCAAAGCCACGCTGACGGAAGGCGGCGTTATGGCGCCGGATGTCGGCATGCTGACCACCGGACGTCTGTATTCCATTGCACATTATCCGCACATTATCCATACCCTGCAGGAGATGTGTGGGCAGGGGTTGGTCATGCGCTTTGGCAAAGCGGCGTTTGATAATCCGGACATTGGCCATCACCTGCGCGATCTTTTGGTGGGGCATGGCGCTAGCGCCATGGAGAAAGAACAGCTGATGAACTTTATCTGGGACATGACGACTGGCGCCTTGGCCGGTCGCGTAGCGCTGTTTGAAAACGTCAATTCCAGCCCGGCGCCGCGTTTGCGTGCCCGTCTGTTTGACGAGGTGAAACGCGATAAATTTGTTGAACAAGTGAAAAAGCTGGCGGGGCTTGCCTAGTCCATTTGTCGGTCGGCGGCCGGTTGCGCCGCCGAGTTGTCGCCTCAGGAGAATTCTATGTCCGCATTGACGCCAGACCCGCTGATTAGCGCGTTTTACCAAGCTTACAATCACCACGATGCGGGTTCGGCGAGCCGGCTTTATACCGATCAGGGCTGGCATGAGGAGATGGCGCTAGGGAAACGTAACGTTGGCCAAGAAGCCATTGCTCACGGGTTGGCATCGCTGTTCAACCTGATAACCGACGTTCAGTGGACGGTGCTTAGTCAGGTTGCTTGTGCTGACCATCGGGTGGTGTTTTATCGCATGAACGGCATGATTACACGTACGAGTACCGACACTGTCCCCAGCGCCGGCCGGTCGGCCACACCGTTGGTGCTTGACGGTGTGCATCTGTTTTGCGTGTCGCCGGCAGGCATTGAGAATGTTCGTGATTATTGGAACGTAGCCCACTTCAAACAACAGATGGCCTAAATCATGATTGTGAAAGAGTACACGCAATATGACGGACTGGGGCTGGCGGAGTTGGTCAGACACCGGCAGGTTAGCGCCGAGGATTTGCTCGACAGTGCCGCCGATGCCATTGCGCGCATCAATCCACTGCTTAACGCCGTGGTGCACGATCACCTCGATCTGGCGCGAGATCACCTTAAGAACGGTATTAGCGAGGGGCCATTCGCCGGGGTGCCGTTCCTGTTGAAAAATACCGGATGTGAGGTGGCGGGTATGCGCCTGTCCAATGGTTCCAGGCTGTTTAAGCAGGTGATTTCACCTGCCGACGGCACGTTAGCGGCACGTTATCGCCAGGGTGGCCTGCAACTGATTGGTAAAAGTAATACACCGGAGTTTGCCCTGAGTTTTGTCACCGAACCGGCGGAATTTGGCGCCACGCGTAATCCATGGTCGTTGGCCCACAGTCCCGGCGGGTCATCGGGGGGATCGGCGGCGGCGGTGGCCGCAGGTCTGGTGCCATTGGCCAATGCTTCGGATGGCGCGGGATCGACCCGTGTGCCAGCGTCACATTGTGGTTTGTTCGGTTTTAAACCCTCGCGCATGGTGAATCCGCTGGGGCCGGTGTTGGTTGAGGGGATTGCGGGCATGTCGACACCACACGCCGTTACGCGTTCGGTGCGTGACAGTGCGGCGTTGCTTGATGTCACTGCCGGTGGCGATGTTGGCGATCCTTATGCGTCACCGGTGCCGGTGGATACCTATCTCAGCGCAGTGAGCCGTGGGCCGGGGCGGTTACGCATTGGTTTACTGGTCGATTCGCCGCTAGGGGACCCGGTGGATCCGGCCATTGTTGCGGCGGTGCTGCAGGCTGCGCGGTTGTGTGAATCCTTAGGCCACCATGTGGAACCGGTGGCCGATGCCGGGTATGACGCCGCGGCGCTGAAAATGGCCTGGCGGGTGATCACCGGCGTTAATGTTGCCAGCGCGGTGGAAGGTTGGCAACGCCGTTTCCCGGCTATCGACGCCCTGTCACAGCTTGAACCGGTTAACCGGAGTTGGGTAACCGAGGCACTGGCGCACAGCGGCGTAGCGTATTTGTTGGCGGTGAATCAATTACACGCCACGGCGCGTGGCCTAGGGCGATTTTTTTCCGATTATGACATTTTGCTCTCGCCGGTGACGACACAAACAGCGCCGCCGATCGGCCACATGGCTAGCGACAATGCATCGCTCGATCAATTCTATGACGACTTCTGGCAGCACGGCCCATTCACCTGCGCCTTTAACGCCGCCGGTTTTCCCGCCATGAGTGTGCCGTTAGGCATGTCGGCGCAAGGCTTGCCGATAGGGGTGCATTTCGGCGCCGGTTTTGCACAAGATAGCCGGCTATTTTCGCTGGCGGGCCAGCTTGAACACGCCGCGCCCTGGTGGGGACGTCTGCCGGCACTGCATGCCAGCCATTCCGCATTTTGGATGGAACAATCATGATGAGAAATAAGCAAATTTTGGCGTTGGATGCCTGTGATCTGGTCGAGCATATTCACCAACAAACGCTGAGCGCGACGGCGGTAACACACGCCTATCAGCAAGCCATCGCCGATCGTGACCCGCAAACCGGAGCATGGCATCGGCTCGCGGGCGAAGATGCGCTGCGCTACGCCCTGGCGGTGGATAACCGGGCGTCAAAGGGGGCTCTGGCCGGTATCCCGTTTGGTGTTAAGGATGTGATAGATACCGCTGATATTGCCACCGGTTATGGTTCGGCAATGTATGAGGGATTTCAACCGATAGCCGATGCCGGTTGTGTGGCGCTAACCCGCCGCGCGGGAGGCATTGTGCTGGGCAAAACGGTCAGTACCGAGTTGGCGATGGCCAGTCCCAATGGTACCCGCAATCCGCACAATCTCTTGCACACCCCTGGAGGCTCATCCAGCGGTTCCTGCGCGGCGGTGGCTGCCGGAACGGCATTAGCCGCCTACGGCACCCAGACCTCGGGTTCCGTGATCCGCCCGGCATCCTACTGTGGGGTGGTTGGCTATAAGCCGAGCTTCGGTCTGATCACCACCAGTGGCATTAAGGCGTTATCCCATTCGCTGGACCAGGTCGGCATCATCACCCGATCGGTACGTGACGCAGCGCTGGTGGCCAGTGCGGTGGCGTTGCGTCCTGATTTTGCACTCAATCGGGACGATGATCGGTTGGCGCTGCGGATGGGGGTATTTTTTTCGTCTGACTGGACATTGGCACAGCCGGAAACCCTGTTGGCTATTGAACACACCGCCCAAGTGATGTCACACAGCGGTTCGGTAGTGATTGACGTGCCGGTACCGCCCTGGTTCAGCGATCTTTTTGTTATGCACGATGCGGTTATGGGTTGGGAAGTGACCCAGGCACTGGCATATGAACGCTCAGTCATGGCGTCGCGGATTTCGCCCACGACCCGTGATTTTCTCACGCTTAAGGCACAGGCCACCTCGGTTGAATATTTGGCGGCACAGGCTCAGCGCCTACCACGGCAATTGGCCATGAGCGCATTGTTTAACGGGTGTGACGTGCTGATAACGCCAGCGGCAGCCGGTGAGGCACCCATCGGGTTAGATAATACCGGCGACCCGTTTTTTAACCGTGCCTGGACCCTCTTGCATTTACCCTGTCTGACGTTGCCCGCCGTCACCGGCCCGAATGGGCTGCCGGTGGGGGTACAACTGATTGGCCGGCCCGGTGGTGATCGTCAATTGTTACGGTGTGCGGCGGCGGTTGAAATGCAGTTACGGATCGCCGGCTCGGCGGTATCTCGTCATTAACCGCCAGTGGCGCTTAGGTACCACCGTGGGCACAGCCCAGGTTGTGTATTCAGACTTTTTTAATCATGCGGGCGCAGCCGCGAGCAACAGGATCTACCATGAAGGTAAACCCGCAGGACAAGGTAGCGGAGCGTTGGCGTCATGGCGCGCCTTGGTTGGGGTTGGTCTCGTTGGCGGGGTTATTTTCCGCCGCGCTCAGCCTGATCCATTTTCCCGCCGCGTCGCTATTGGGATCAATGATTGCAGGTGTGATGTTCGCGGTAAGCGGGGTAGAACTGCGATTTCCCCGGCCGTTGTTTTTGTTGGCGCAAGGCATCGCTGGCTGCCTGATTGCCAAGAGCCTGACTCCTGAAACGTTCTGGTCGGTGGTCAGTAATTGGCCGGTATTATTGGTGTTTATCGCCGCCACGCTAAGCTTTTCCTTTGCCATCAGTTGGGCGCTGCGCCGCTTTGGTGCGGTATCGGCGGAAACGGCGATCTGGGCGGCGATGCCGGGGATGTCGGGCGCGATGGTGATTATCGCACAAGAGCGGGATGCCGATGGACGGGTGGTGGCGCTGGTGCAGTATGTGCGCCTGGCGATGGTGGTGGTGTCCGTCACCTTGGTCTCGCACTTTTCTTCCGGCAGCTTACCCAACGGCCTGCCGCCGGAAATGCCTAGCCATCCGGTCCTGGCGCTTGGCATTACGTTGTTGATTGCCCTGCTTGGGCCGCTGGCCACCCGTTGGCTGGGGTTTATTCCAGCTGCCGCCATGATGGTACCGTTAGTGAGCGGTGCGGCGCTTGGTGCCAGCGGTGTCTTTCACCTATGGTTGCCGGATGGCGTGTTGTTACTGGCGTTTGCCGCCATTGGGCTGGAGGTGGGATTACGCTTCACCCGGTCAATTTTGATCCGCATCGTACAGCTTATTCCGCTGGCGCTGCTGGCGGCGCTGGTACTGATTTCGCTCAGCGGAATGTTGTCGCTGGTGCTGAGTTACCTGTTGGGTATCGACAAGCTGACGGCTTTTCTTGCCACGGTACCGGGCAGTATCGACTCGGTGGCGATTGTGGCGATTGAAAGTCATGTTGATGTGTCTTTTGTGCTGGCACTTCAGACCGTACGAATGTTTGTGGTGGTGCTATGTGGCCCCTTTTTGGTTCAACAATTGCAGCGTCTGCCGGGGTGGCAGACCAAGGAGGAGAGATGAGTGATTGTGCGCGTACGGCCATCGCAGCCCGCTCAGCAGCCGACGAGCTGGCGATGACGCTTAACGAGGATTTCAAAGGCGCGATGCGCCATCTGGCCAGCAGCGTCAGTATTATCAGTTCGGGGCAAGGAGAGCGACGGCGTGGTCTGACCGCCACCGCAGTATGCAGCTTGTCGGTATCACCGCCGATGCTGTTGATCTGCGTGAATCAGTTCGGTGAGGCACATCAGGCGATTATCGACAGTGGTGCATTTTGCGTCAATGTGTTAAGCGCCGAGGATAACGAACTGTCTGACCGTTTCGCCGGGCAGACCGGGTGCGGGGGTGAAAGCCGTTTTCAATCGAGCATATGGTCACAATTGCTCACCGGATCGCCGGCGTTGGACTGTGCCTTGGTGAATATTGACTGTCGGCTGGCCCAGGTGATCAACACCGCAACCCACAGCGTGTTTTTCGGCGACGTGGCATCAGTGCGGGTCAATAAGCCCGGGGTACCATTAATTCATTTTAATCGTCAATACCGTTCTCTGTCGGCGCAGGCCTAAGTCTTCAGCTACCGCCGAACACCCTTAACCTTGGAGAAGATGATTATGGCCGTGAGCAATAGCGATCTGGTTGCGGGCTGGAAAGAGGTATTAACCCTGTGCAATCTGCGCGTTGGGGAACAGGTGACCATCCTGACCAGTGATGATTCGCATCCTCAGGTGGTTGCCACCTGTCAGATCGCCTGTAGCCAGATGGGGGCGATACTGACCTTGCTGGCGCTGGCACCGATGAACGGTGAAAAGGCCCTGAGCCGCGACAAGTCTGGTTTTGTCGGTAAAACCGCCCTGGAGACCAATCGGGTGGCGCTGGCAGCATTAAAAAGCAGTGATCTGATTATTGACACCATGATGTTGTTGTTCTCCCCCGAGCAGGAGCAGATTTTGAAAACCGGCGCCCGGATGTTACTGGCAGTGGAACCCCCGGAAATCCTGCTGCGCCTGCTGCCGACCCGAGCGGACAAGTTGCGGGCACTGGCGGCGACGGCCTGCCTTAAACAGGCGCGGCGTATGACGGTCGTTTCCGACGCGGGAACCGATTTTCACTGCGAATTGGGTGAGTATCCGGTATTGACTCAGCATGGATTCTCAGACCTGCCGGGCAAATGGGATCACTGGCCCAGTTGCTTTGTTGCGACCTGGCCCAACGAGAAAACCTCGCAAGGACGTATTGTGATGGATACCGGCGACATTATTTTACCTTTCAAACGCTATCTGCGCAGCCCGGTGACCTTAACCATAGAGGAGGGATATATCCGACGCATTGATGGTGGATACGATGCAGAATTTATGCGTGAATTTATTGACTCGTTTAACGATCCTCAAGCGTACGCCATGGCGCATGTGGGATGGGGTTTGATGACCCGTGCGCATTGGACGACCCTTGGCCTGTATGACAAAGAGGCCACTATTGGCATGGATGCTCGTGCTTTTGCAGGCAATTTTCTGTTTTCCAGCGGCCCGAATACCGAGGCCGGTGGTCTGCGCGATACGCCATGCCATCTCGATATTCCCCTGCGCAATTGCTCGCTGTCCCTTGACGGCGTGGCCATGACCCAGCGAGGTAAAGTGATGGCCGACGATCAACGTTAAGCGACACAGGTCCCCCGGACAAGGGGGACGATGAGTTTTTACACCATGTTGCGGCGTCGATCGGGTTCCGGATCAAACCACCGGCGTTCTGTCGCTGCCAATGATCGCCATCGCTGCCGCAATCCCGGCACCGATATCGAGCTGAGTGGTCGATAACGCGTTTACGGCACCGCCGTAAGCCGCCAATGCCAGCACCGCATACATCGGTTGTGCCGTTGGCCCCATATGTCCGATACGGGTCAACTTACCCAGTGTTTCACCTTTGCCGGCGGAAAATACCACACCAAAACGCGCGCGTGCCGTAGCACGTAATTGCGCCTCATCGATACCCGGCGGGACGTTAACTGCGGTCGCCGTGGGGGAGGCAAACGCCTCGTCCGCCGCCCACAGCGACAATCCCATGGCCTTGAGCCCGGCACGACAGGCTTGTGCGGTTAAAGCATGGCGCGCCCACACCTGGGTTTCACCTTCGGCCAAATAGCGATCCAATGCCGCGTTCAGTCCATTGATCTCCGCCACTGAGGGGGTAAACGGGAAGGGGTGGTCGCACTGCCAGGCGTAACGCCAATCCAATAGACTAAGAATTGAGTCTCTGGGTGCGCTGGGGTTGCTGGCAATTTTTTCCCAGGCCGCGTGGTTCACCGCAACCAGGCTCAGGGACGGCGGGCAGCCCAAACACTTATTTGGACCCGTGACAAACACATCCGCATGGGCCATCGCCGGGGTTATCGGCATGCCACCAAACGACGATACCGCATCCACCAGAAACAGTGCGCCATGTTGTTGCACCACATGGCCAATCTCCACCACCGGATTGAGTGTGCCGGAAGGGGTGTCGTGATGGCAAACGCAGACGATGCCGATATCGGGCCGCAGGCGTAATATTTCCTCAACCATTGTGGCATCAACCACCTGATCATAAGGTACCCGGATCTCAAGCAGCTCCTTACAATAGCGCCGCGCCCATTCGCCAAAACCCGCGCCGTAGACCCCCGATACCAGGTTAAGCACTACATCGTCACGGCCGATCAGGCTGGCCGCTGCGGCTTCCAGTCCCAGGACCGGTTCGCCATGCAGGATCAGCGGCATTTCTTGCGTATGCATGATGCTGTGCACTTTCTGGCAAACATGCTGATAATGCTGAAGAAAGTAGGGATCATAATCGTACATAATCGGCATTGATAGTGCGCGCATAACGTCCGGATAGGCGTTCACCGGGCCGGTGGTCAGGGTAAAAATAGCCTCGGTCAGGATAGGTGCGGTCATGGCATTCTCGATGAAAAATAGGCCACCGGACAGGTGGCAAAGCAGATCGTGTGAGTCGATACTAGAATTCACAACCAAAAATATCAACCAAATAATTTATTGGTTTTATCTTGTCGGAATTTCAGAGTAGAATCTGACGATTGTCGGCGCCTTTAGCCGGCGTCGCGGCAGGGGCTCATCGGGTGCTGTTCGCTAAACAAAAGGTACAACCATGTCTACAACGGACAAGATGACCATAACAGGCCGCGTGAAATCAGCGGGCTCGTCGGCCCGTGCAAAACACAATTCAGTGGCGAAACATCAGCGGCTGGATAAAACCGAGGCGATCATTTCCCAGTTGAAACAGCTGATCGACGAGAAGGGACAAATGCTGCCGGAGCGGGTTATTGCCGAGAAGCTGAACATCAAGCGACATACGTTGCGGCAATCTTTGCAGAAAATGCGTGACCGAGGCGAACTGGCCCCAGCGCAGATCGGCCGACGTGCGCTGCGCAAACCGGCCGTGTCCCCAACCGCGCATGCAGGCGGCACACCGGCGGGGGTTTCTGAACCCGTGGTACCGCCGACCACCTCGGTGATCGGCAGTGATTTGGTGGGGTCAACCAATCCCCTAGAGGTTATGGAGATGCGTATGCTGCTGGAACCGGCATTGGCGAGGTTGGCGGCGCTGCGCGCTTCACCTGAGGAAATTGCACAGATTCAGCGGGCCGCCACCACACCGGATCACTTGACACCGAGTATGGCCGATCAGGTATTTCATAAGGCGGTTGCCGCCGGTTCGCGCAATAGTCTGGCGACCGAACTGTATGTGTTGCTTAATCAGGTAGCAACTGACAGCCGTCTACGTTTTTCCGAAAGCGACCAGGAAACCTCACCGGAACGTGTTGCCCAGCGTGATGCAGAGCATTGCCAGATTGCCACGGCCATCGCCAGCCGTGATCCCGATACGGCTGAACGCGCCATGTGGGAACACCTGGCGGTCGTACAGCGTAAAATTATGAGCCGGTTAGGTTTTGCACCGGTAATGAAGGATTTTGCCTGACATTAACCTGAGTCGAGGAGTTGGTGAGACACATGCCCGAACAACCGGAAGTCACCCATTTTGATGTGTTGATTATTGGCGCAGGGTCAACGGGCAGCGTGCTCGCCGCGCGCCTTTCAGCCGATCCCGCGTGTCGGGTGGGGGTGTTGGAAGCGGGAGAACCGCCGCGTGATCCGGATATTGCTCGCCCTGAGCAGTGGCCGTTTATTCAAGGGCGAGACTATGATTGGCAGTTTGTTACCGCGGCCCAAGCCGGTACCGCCAATCGTGTCCACCCTTGGCCACGAGGAAAAATCGTTGGTGGCTCCAGTTGCCTGCATGCCATGGCCCATGTTCGTGGCCATCCGGATGATTTCGCACCCTGGGTAGAGGCAACGGGCGACGCCCGTTGGCACTATCGCAATTTGCTGCCTTATTTTATTCGCAGTGAGAGTTTCTCGGGCGGTGCCTCGGACATTCACGGCGATAGCGGCCCGATGCCCGTTTGGTTACCACAAGATGAACTCAGTCCGGTGGTACGGGCGTATATGCAGGCGGGGCTGGATTTCGGTGTGCCGTATCGTGGGGATCATAACGGTTGGCAACTTAACGGTGTAGCAGCCAATTCATTGACCATTCGCCACGGACGACGTGTCAGTACTGCCGATGCTTGGCTGACACCGGCACTATCACGCGATAATCTCAGGTTATTCACCGGTGTGATGGTAGAAACCTTGAGTTTGACCGCAGGCCGGGTGACGGCGGTCAACACCCAGCATGACGGGCGGATGAAACGGTTTACCGCTGAACGGATTATTCTGTGCGCCGGTGCGATTGCTTCGCCATTACTGTTAATGCGATCGGGTATTGGGCCGGCAACCACACTGCAGGCTGCAGGGGTCAACTGTCGTCACGGGTTGCCGTGGGTCGGTGAAAATCTCCACGATCATCTCTTGGGCGCGGGCAATGTTTATACCGCCCGTCGGCCGGTGCCGCCGACCCGATTACAACATTCGGAATCGCTGATGTACCTGAATTCCACCGATCCAACGGTCGAACAAGGTCCACCGGACGTGGTGTTGGGGTGTGTGGCGGCCGCCTCGGTAGCCGAAGGGTTTATCTCACCGGCACCGGGCAGCGCGTTTACCCTGCTATTTGGGGTGACACATCCCACCAGCCGAGGACGTCTGGCGATCGTCTCGGCCGATTCGCGGGCGACACCCTTTATTGATCCGGCTTATTTGCACAGTGAGCACGACCGGCAGGCCTTTGTGCGTGCCTTAACATTAGCACGGGCCATCGGGGGCGGCCGGGCGCTGAAGGAATGGCGGGAAACGGAATATTTGCCGGGTGTGGAGATAAAGGATGACGCACAACTGAATCACTTTATCGCGCGTGCGGCGATCACGCACCATCATCCGGTCGGCACCTGCCAAATGGGGCGCGACGCTGCGACGTCCGTGGTCGATGGGCGGCTAAAAGTGCACGGTGTGGATAATGTATGGATAGTGGATGCGTCAGCCATCCCGTGCATCACCTCCGGTCCGATTCACGCCGCACTGCTGGCGATGGCGGAATCATTTGCCGCTGATTTTTGGTCCTGAATACCGGTGGGGCGGGTAATGAAGGTTGCGCCACCCCCCCGGTCCATGGTGGTACGGCGCGTAACCGGTCAGTTGCCTCCACTGGCGGTTGATGCAAGCAGGCGGTGGTTTTTTTGGGGAACATATGGAAAATAGCATACGAAAGGTCGCATTAGGGTTAGTACTGACGGTCACCTTAGCGGGTTCCCAGAGCGCATTGGCGGATCAAACCTTGGTTTTTGTCAGACATGGCGAAAAACCCGATAATGATAGCGGCCAATTGACCTGCAAGGGATTAAACCGCGCTCTGGCGCTACCGGACGTGCTGATGGAGCGTTATGGTAAACCCGAGGCCATTTTTGCCGCCGGACCAAAGGAAAAAAAATCTGGCAGTTCGCTAAGATCCTTGACCACCATGACACCAACGGCGATCCGGCTCTCGCTACCGATCAATATTCAGTATCATGCTGATGATATCCAAGGGTTACAAACCGCGTTATTAAGTGACAGCTACCAGAATTCGGTAGTTTTTGTCGCCTGGGAACATAAAAATCTCGTTAAGGTGGTGAAAAATATCGTTAAGACCGAAGGCGGCAACCTAGATGAGATCCCCCCATGGCCAGGGAATGATTTTGATAGTGTTTTTGTGCTGACCCTCAACCGGCGCGCAACATCGAATAAAGTGATATTCACCCACCAGCAGGAGCATCTAAACGACGTATCGGCGGTCTGTAATAAGTGATTTTTTTGCGCTAACGCCAGAGGTTTTATCGCTACCCCATCAATGCGCGCCACCCGTAAGACAGTGGCACCACAAACAGCAACGCTGGCAAAAAATTGACTACGGCAAATATTTTAATCTGCGCGATACGTAGCCCCACCGCGATCATGATGATGCCGCCGCAGGCCGAAAAATCGGCAAACGCGCCCTGATCCATATAGGGCATTATCCACACTGCCAACCCAAATAACGCGCTTTGCACTAGTAACTGCGGGATGGCGACCACCACCAACAGGCCGCCCAAGGAAATGGCAAAAATCATTGCGGTAAAAAAGTCCATCATAGATTTCACCAACAGCAACTGATAATTGCCATTAAGACCCTCGGTTAACGACCCGACGATGCCAAGTCCACTGGCGCAAAACAGCACAATCATGGCGGTAAAATTTTGCGCAAATTCCGCCGGCGGCAACGGACTGCGGGTTTTAACCACGCTAGACAACGTGTGCTGCAGGTTACCCGCCAGCCATTTCACCCCGCGCTCCAGCGAAAGTAACTCGCCTAAGGTGGTTCCCAGTATCAGTGCAAAAATAACCGCCGGCATATTTTGTACTTTGATTACCATGACGATACCGATGGAAATAGATGCCAGCGCGAAGGTCGCGGGTAATCCCTCCCGCAAGCGCAGCGGAACGTATCGGGCAAAAGACATCCCTAGCAACCCGCCGCAGATAATGGCTGCACTATTTATCCATGGCCCTACCATTACACCCTCATTCTCTTAATCTTAGAGGCCGTTATCCTAGCTCAATCAGGCCGGCAGCGGTGGGTTTTTATGTGCGTATTTAATGATTATGTCAGCGTGCTTGTCCCCATAACGATCAATTTTACGGTGCTTTGCTGATTAAAAAAACCTTTTTTGCCAACCGCATATTTTGCTAAACGCCGCCAGCCAAGAGTCGCGTAATATACGAAACATATATGAAACGTATAAGGCCAATCATGGGTATCGTAAAAGTGTCCGATGGCATTCATGAGTGTCTGCGCATCGCCAGCGGCGCGTTGTGTCGATCGATAAACGCCCAGGCTGAGCACTGGCTTAGGGTGGGCATGCTCGCCGAATTGCACCCTGAACTGGGGCATAAGGATATCTGCCGCCTATTGATTCAGTTGGAGCAGTCAGGTGGTATTACCCTATCGCGCGCAGCCGCGTTAGAAACGCTTGAACCGACATTGCCAACCCGCGATCCGCAAGAGGAACCTTCATGAACCACAGTGTATCCACCAAAACACCCGCTGAAATAGCGCAGGCACGGGAGGCTGGCAGGCTGGCCGCGGAAGTCCTGGCTATGATTGCTGCCTACGTTAAGCCAGGGGTGACCACCAATGAATTAGACCGGATTTGTTATCATCATATTGTTGATGTCCAAGGTGTTATACCGGCCAATATCGGTTACCACGGTTATGCCAAAACCACCTGTACGTCGGTAAACCAGGTGGTATGCCACGGCATCCCTTCGGATAAAGCATTACACGCAGGGGATATTGTCAATATTGACGTGGCGTTAATTAAAGACGGCTGGTATGGCGATACCAGCCGCATGTATTTTGTCGGGGAACCCACACCCTGGGCCAAACGCCTGGTGGATACTACCTATGAGGCGATGTGGGCCGGGATTAACTGCGTGCGGCCTGGCGCCACGCTGGGTGATATCGGTTATGCGATCCAATCGGTGGCCCATCGTGAGGGTTATAGCGTGGTGCGCGAATATTGTGGTCACGGTATCGGTCGGATTTATCATGATGTTCCGCAGGTGCTGCACTATGGTCATCGAGGCGAGGGGCTGAAACTCAAAGCGGGCATGATGTTTACGATTGAACCCATGTTAAACGCCGGGCAAGCACAAACCAAAACCCTGAAGGATGGATGGACCGTGGTGACCAAAGATCGCTCGCTCTCAGCCCAATGGGAACATATGGTGGTGGTCACTGGCGAGGGTGTTGAGGTATTGACTCCCTGGCCTGATGTCACCCCAGTGTAATGGATGGTGCTATATAGCACCCTATAGTTTGACATGGCGCTATCTGTCACATGGACGGCATTGGCGCCCATGTGACAGGATTGGGATTGTCCTAATAGGCGGCGACTTTATCCAATACGCGCACTAACTGGGTGACAAAACCGTATTCGTTATCATACCAGGCGACGGTTTTCACCAACTGCAGACCGCCGGCTTCACTTACCTCGGTTTGGGTGGCGTCAAACACCGAGCCAAAGTGGGTGCCAACGATATCAGAAGAGACAATCTCTTCCTCGGTATAGCCGAAAGAGGCATTACCTTCGGTGGTTTTTTTCACGGCGGCGTTCACTTCCTCAACGGTCACCTTTTTCTCCAGTATCGACACCAATTCCGTTACCGAACCGGTGAGCGTCGGCACGCGCTGAGCATGGCCCTTGAGCTTGCCGCTAAGGGCAGGAATCACCAGACCAATCGCCTTGGCCGCCCCGGTGGTATGGGGAATGATATTTTGTGCCGCCGCACGCGCCGCGCGCAGATCTTTACCCCGAGGGCCGTCAACCAGCGACTGCGTACCGGTATAGGCATGAATAGTGGTCATCGTGCCCAGTTTGATGCCAAAGCTGTCATGAAGGGCTTTAGCCATCGGCGCCAGGCAGTTGGTGGTACAAGACGCGACAGAGATCAGTTGGTCTTCTGCGGTGAGGGTGTCGCTATTGACGTTAAAAACGATGGTCTTCATATCACCGGCGGGAGCGGAAATCAGGACCTTTTTTGCGCCTGCATCAAGGTGCGCTTGTGCCTTTTCGCTTGAGGTATAAAATCCGGTGGACTCAACCACTATCTCCACCCCCAGTGCCCCCCAGGGAATATTTTTTGCGTCTTTTTCGGCATAAACGGCAATTTTTTTATCGTTAACGACAATCGCATCGTCGGTATAACTCACCGTGCCGTCAATGTTGCGATAGCTAGAATCGTGTTTAAGCAGATAAGCCAATATCTTTGGCGAGGTAAGGTCGTTAATGGCTACGATCTCCACGTCGCTATGGGTTTCCAGAATCCGGCGTAACACCAAACGTCCAATGCGGCCAAACCCATTAATACCGATCTTTTTCATAACAGCATCCTCATAAAAAAGTGTGTCAGTAGTATGTAACTGCATTCCATGGCTTTCACCACGGGGTAATGAAAACACTCACTATCTCGTTGTATCCTAGAAGGGTAGCAGCTCACGATAAGTCACGCCTAGCGGGAGTACAATAATAATTTGGTAGGACTATTTCGTCGGGCCATAAACAACTGCGGTTATGTTTATTTACAAAAATTCGCTATGCCCGGAACGATATATCTTTATCTTCAACACTTGGATTGTGTCATTAACCTTTGGTCTAGCGACACAAAGGCCGTAGGGATGTGTCTCGCCTAAGCGCAGAAGACATCTATAATTGTTGTTATCAAGGTTTCTAAAAAATGTCGGATCAGCAAAGAGGTGCAAAATTGACAGATACAATGGGTAAGTCGAAGGCCGGGTTAGTCGTGGCCATGTTATTTTTAGGGGCATTGCCCTTTGCATCTTCATCTTACGCTGAAACCGTACCCAGCCCCGCAGAGCCGATTCAGCCTACGGCACCGACTGACGCGCAGAATCCACCGCTAACGCCGTCACCTAATGCGCCAACCGTGCAGTCACCCGACCTTCAGTCTTTTTATCTTGATTCAAAACAATACCAGCTTGGCGACATTGTACCGGACCTGTATCGAACCAAACCCTATGAAATTATCGACTGGAAAACCCGGCACCTCCCGGCACCGGACGACAATAGTCACTGGACATATATGGCCGGTAATTATGTGCTTATTGCCAATCTGGATGGCAAGATTGTGAAAGTCGAATCCGGTAAGATTTTCTCGCCAATGTAACCCGTACAACTGCAGGAGCGACGATGAGCGGTAATATGATGATCGCCAACCGGCAAATCGTGTTTGGCACCGGCAGTATCAGTCAATTGATTCCGCTGCTGGACGCTGAACCACAGCCAACGCTACTTTTTAGTTGCCGCTCGTTCCTGGGCGGCAAAGTCTATGCCGCGCTGTCGCCAGCGTTGTCGCCGTGGTTGATCGGCACCGAGGTTGTCAGCCACGAGGCCTCCCCCCAGGACATTGACCACTGGGTGGCACGCTGGCGCGGTAAAGTGCGGCGGGTGGTGGCCATTGGTGGCGGCAGTGTGCTGGATGCCGCCAAAGCGTTTGCTGCGCTGGCGGAACATCCGTTGCCAACCCTGCGTTATATGGAAAAAGTCGGTGACAGCAAACTGAGTGGTAATACGCTAACACTGATCGCTATCCCCACCACCGCCGGGACCGGTAGCGAGGTGACGCAAAACGCCGTGGTAACCGATACCGTGGTCAATAAGGTTAAGGCCTCGCTACGCCATGCGAATTTAGTGCCGCAAGTGGCCATTCTTGACCCGCAACTGCTGGCGGGCACGCCTGATCCGGTATTGGCCTACTGCGCTATTGATGCGTTCACTCATCTGTTCGAATCCTACCTGTCCAACACTTCCAGCAGTGTGTCGCGCGAGATGTCACTGACCGGTATGCGTTACTTTCTGCATGCCTGGCCGGGGCTCAACCGCAGTAGCGATGCCCGCGAGGCCATCATGCAGGCGTCTTACCTGGGCGGGCTGACACTGAGTATGGCGGGGTTGGGGGTGATCCACGGTATTGCCGGCGAGATCGGCGCCTTGCGCGCTTATCACCACGGGCAGATCTGTGGACGCCTATTGCTGCCATTTCTGGCACTGCTGGCGGAAAGTCAACAACCGCGCCAGCGGACGTTAATGGCCGAATTGTCCGGACGGTTATTCCCCGCGCAGCAAACCGGCCCGGAACGTTATCTGCTGGACTATATCACTCGCCACGCCATTGCCTCTTTCTGGCAAGATGATCTGTCGATCAGTCGCGAAGAATTAGCCGTCTGTGTGGACAAATCAAATAGTAAAAACGCGTTGCTCGAGTACCGGCCGGCACAGCGCCAAAGGTTGATCGAGGCGGCATTTCGTATCGAATGATTTTTTTCGGTTAGATGCCGATGGCATTTTTTTAACCTAAAGGGATAGTCTGTAACGACAACGTCCTCAGCTAATCTCGCGACGATGGCTAAAAGTCGCCAGATTAATGTAGATCGTTATTTTCCGTGCAATGTGAATTCATCACCCGTTGTTAATATTCAGCGATAAACATCAATCCGATGGGTAGCAGATTTGGTGTTAACTCTCCCGGGGTGGATTTCCTTGACGATGGCGTTTTGCTGTCTACATTCAGACATCATATTTCTAGCAACTTGCTGTCGTAACCTGGCCACTTGCGTTTCCAGCCTTTTAAATTTTGCCTTAAGCAACTGCTGCTGATGTTGCTTTTGCTCCGCACTCAAGCTGGATTTGGACAATGCGACGAGTTGCGTGGTCAGTTTGTTAATCTGCGGAGTGATACCTTTAATTTGTGAGGCAACATCAGTAACGACACCCAATGAGAGAGAGTGAAAGGATGGCGTAATGGTATTGATCATAGTGTACTCCTGTTACAAAACGTTCAATCAACAGTAATCACAGAACCAGACTCACATTCACCGTTTGCAACAGGTGGGAAAGTCCTGGCATGGCCGAACCTCAGTAAATTATATTACGGCTATAGACTGATTATCGCCACAATTGATATATTAAAGATCAACGTTTTAGGTGAAAATACTTATTCCCATTTAATTCAAATATTAACCAATTGTTTATATAATTATAATTATCCCAATAATGATTAGAAGTAAATTAGTCATTCTATAAAAATGGGTATTGAAAATATTGTTTTTATATTATTATAATAATATAATTATTTATCATATTAATTTAAGTCGCCTGGCGGTTATTGGTCTGCTTGGATTTTTATTTATTGATGCCGTTATTAAAATAAATAATATCAATGAATTAATATGATTTTCCGGAATCATTAAAAAATTATTTTTTCTGTTCTAGCCAAAAAAACCGCATTGATAAAAATCTAACACAGTACGGTGTTGTTGATGACATTGCATGACAATCATTATTATTGCTATAAACTTGATTGTCAGCCTACTGTGACGTTTTGCTGTGATGTTTTGTTGTGATAATTACCGAATATTTATACCTTCCTCGTGTAGGGTGGAAATGATTATCAACGTAAGGAAATAATAATGGACGCGTGTTATCAGTCTTATTTAACATTAAAAAAACAGCATCCGCGTAAATATGCCCGCGATTTGGCGCGTTTAATGAATATCAGCGAAGCAGAGCTGACCCATATCCGGGCCGGTAAGCAGACCATCCGCCTGCGCGTGGATGTGCCGGCTATGCTGGCCGCCTTGGAAAGTGTCGGTGAAACCAAGTCCATCACCCGCAACGCTTATGCTGTTCATGAACAAATAGGGCACTACCAAAACCTCGAGCTGGGCGATCATGCCGGGCTAATCCTTAATCCGCGGGCGCTGGATCTACGGGTATTTCCACGTCAGTGGATCAGCGCATTCCATGTCCAAGAGCCCGAAGAGCAAGGCGGTCGCCAAAGCATCCAATTCTTTGACCTGCATGGTGACGCGGTATTAAAAATCTACACCACCTTCAACACGCTAATGACAGCCTGGGAACAGTGGCTCGCGTGTTTTGCCGCGAAGGAAAATCCCATGCTCCAGCTGATCCCTAGGCCCGCCGCAGCACAGCCCACCACTGCGCCACCTGAATTAGCACAAGAGTGGAGGGCGATGACCGATGTGCATCAGTTTTTTACACTGCTCAAGCGCTACAGCCTGACGCGCCAGCAGGCATTTCGTGCGGTTCCCGACGATCTGGCTTACCGGGTCGATAACCAGGCTCTGAGACAAATACTGGCGGCGGCGCGTCGGGATGGCAATGAAATAATGATTTTTGTTGGTAACCGTGGCTGTGTGCAAATCTTCACTGGTGTTATCGAAAAAGTGACTCCCTGGCAGAACTGGCTCAACATATTTAATCGTGATTTCACCCTGCACCTGGTGGAAGACACCATTGCGGAAAGTTGGGTCACCTGTAAACCCACCCTCGATGGCAATGTCACCAGCCTCGAGCTCTTTGCCGCCAACGGCACCCCGATCGCCCAACTATTTGGTCAGCGCACCGAGGGTCAACCTGAGCAAAAGCAGTGGCGGGCGCAAATTGCACAATTGTCTGCATAGTTCAGGAACGTAATAGCCGTGGTTTGGCACTGACTGGACATCCCTTATTGGTCTGCTAAAATGAATACTGTTCATTTATACAGGCTACATCATGACCATCGATCTTTTTGAAGACTCGGCGCCGCCGCCATGGCGCGATCAACTCGGTCCCGGCGCGGTAGTGATGCATGGATTTGTGCGTGATCACGGCCCTGCGTTGCTGGCGGCGGTCAACGGTGTCATTGCCCAGGTGCCGTGGCGCCATATGACCACCCCGGGCGGGTATGTCATGTCGGTCGCAATGAGTTGGTGTGGCAACGCGTGGACTCGTGAGCGTCGTGGATATCGTTACTCAGAACGTGACTCGCGCAGCGGCCAACGCTTACCGCCGATTCCGGCTATCCTGATGGCGCTGGCAGACGAAGCGGCACAACAGGCGGGTTTCGCCCCGTTTATCCCGGACTCATGCCTAATAAATCGCTACGATCCCGGCAGCAAACTGTCCTTGCATCAAGATAAAGACGAACGTGATATTGATGCGCCGATCGTCTCGGTATCACTCGGTCTGCCGGCGATATTTCAATTTGGCGGATTGCGCCGCAGCGATCCGACCCAGCGCATTCCACTGGCCCATGGTGATGTGGTGGTGTGGGGTGGGCCTTCGCGGCTCTGTTTCCATGGCATTATGCCGGTCAAAGAAGGGTATCATTCTCTGGTCGGGCCGCACCGTATTAACATCACCATGCGCAAGGCACTCTAGCGGCGGCATTATGGCCTATCATACTGTGCTTTTAGTTCGGAAGTAGGGGGGCTTACGCCCCTATTTCAGAATGTTATGATGATATTTTAATGGTACGCTATACCCCGTTTCCGTATATTCACATCATCTCCTGAGGTCGCTCCATGCTAGGACTTTCCCAACTGTTGCAAGCCGTAACCTTGGGCCTGGTTTTACTCATGCCACTGGTTAATCCGTTAACTTCGGTCGCGCTGTTATTAAGCCTTTCCGGCAACATGAGTTACAAAGAGGTCAAACACCAAGCATTGATGGCCTCGATTTATGTGTTTTTCATCATGATCGTTGCTTTTTACGCCGGGCAATTGGTGATGAATACCTTTGGGATTTCCATTCCGGGCCTGCGGATTGCCGGGGGACTGATTGTCGCTTTTATTGGTTTTCGCATGCTGTTTCCCCACCCCAAGCATGAAAAATCATCCATCGTAGATGCCAAGCATCAAGAAATGCTCAATGAGGGGTCTGATAGTATCGCGTTTGTGCCGCTGGCCATGCCCGGCAGTGCAGGGCCTGGCACTATCGCCATGATCATCAGTTCGGTTTCCACCTTAAAAGATAATTCATTGGGTTTTGAAAGCTGGGTGTTGCTGGTCAGTCCGGCCATTACCTTCGCCACCATTTCTCTTATTTTGTGGATCTGCCTGAATGGTTCTAGCGTTATCATGCGCTTAATCGGTAAAAGCGGTATCGATGCCATCTCACGATTGATGGGCTTTTTGCTCGTCTGTGTCGGAGTGCAGTTTATTATTAATGGCGTATTGGAAATCGTTGCGCAACACTAATACCCTAAAAAAAGAATAAATGCTCACCTATAAGCGTCAGTCTGAATACGGTCGACAATCACGGCATTCAGACTGAACGCTGTTCAAACGTAAACTCCCTGTCACATATTGATAGTAAAATTCAACCATATAATAATTTGCTAAGCTAATAATGGTCGAACCTCCAACGAGTACTGTTCAGGGCCTTATGCAGTGCCACCGGTTAACGATCATAATGACAGCAAACGAGTAGCGCTCAGCGTCCTCATTACATCTATTCATTTAGGATCAGCTGAACGGCCTAGTGTGGGAGATGCTGATGCGAATTGCGGTCTTTACCGACAGTTTTTACCCGGAGCTGGGTGGCATTCAAGACTCGGTGTTGTCCACTTGCCGGGAGCTTGGCAACCGCGGCCACCAGATTATGATTTTCGCTCCGCAAGCCACCAAGCATGATTTCACCCTTGCCGGTGTCGCCGAGCACGAAGCCAATCTGGGCAACAATGTTGCGATCCGGCGACTGTTTGCGCTACCGATTCCCAGCTCGACCGGACAGTCACGGTTGTTGGTGCCCACCGGACGACGCTGGCGTCAGTTGATCCCGTTCGCGCCAGATATTATCCATACCCATACCTTTTTTGGCGCAGGACTGGAAGCACTCAGTGCGGCGCGTCACCTAGATGTTCCGCTGGTAGGCACCAATCATTGGGCAATCGGTGAGTTTGGTGGTTATACGCCATTTTCGACCGATTTTTTCAGCAGGTTCAGTGTTCAGGCGGTGACCCGCTACTACAACCACTGTGCAATGGTGACCGGTCCCTCGCATTCGGTTATCGACGAAATGTGTGCATTCGGGCTGCATTGCCCCCATTGCATCGTATCCAATCCGGTCGATACCGCCCAGTTCCGTCCGGCGTCAACCGCCTACCGCGCTGCACGCAAACGGACCTATGGTTTTAGTGATTCAACCCTTGTTTATGCCGGCCGCCTGGCGGATGAAAAACACATTGATGTGTTGATTCGTGCCGTGCCCCTGATTGCCAGGCAAGTGCCTGATGTGATGCTGGTGCTGGCCGGACATGGTAGTGCACGCCAGCGGCTCGAACAACTGGCCGATGGCCTGGGCGTAGGGAACCGCGTCAGGTTTCTCGGCACCCTGGATAAGGCCACGCTGGCCGCGGTATTTCATGCGGCAGATATCTTTGCTATCGCCAGCACCTCTGAAACACAAAGCATGGTATTGATTCAGGCAATGAGCGCCGGGCTGCCGGTGGTCGGGGCTAACTGGCGTGCGCTGCCGGAATATATCGATGAACGTTCGGGTTTTCTGGCGCAACCCGGAGATGAGCAAGATTTTGCCCGTCGGTTGACACTTTTGTTCCACTCGCCAGCATTGCGCCAACAAATGGGTGAGCATGCCATCAATAAGACCAAGGATTTTTCCATCACGGCGGTGACAAATCGCTGGGAAGAGATTTATCACCAGGTCAGCCTGGCGGTACCCGAGCAGATGTCGTCTATCTCAGGAGCATAAAGATGAAACTCAGTTTGATCATTCCGGCTTACAACGAAGAACGGTATCTTGCGACCTGTCTGCGATGCGCGATCGACGAGCTCAACGCGCAGGCAAGATCTGGCGAGGTTGAGATTATTGTCATCAATAATGCCAGTACCGACCGGACGTCGGAGGTGGCGAGTGGTTTTGCGCAGGTTCGTGTGGTTTATGAACCCGTTAAGGGACTGACCCACGCCCGCCAGCGAGGACTGGAGTCGGCATCCGGTGATATTCTGGCCTTTATCGACGCCGATACCAGGATGCCGGCGGGCTGGCTTAGCCAAGTGCTGGATGCGTTTGATCAAGACCGGAATCTGGTCTGCATCAGCGGTCCGTACCGTTATTTTGACTTGCCTGGGGTGAAAAGTCATATGGTGGCGCTTTACTGGTTGTTGCTGGCCAAACCGACCTACTGGATCACGCGTTATATGGCCGTGGGTGGAAATTTCGCCGCCAGCAAACAGGCCTTATTGCGTATCGGCGGGTTTGATAAGTCAATTGCGTTTTATGGCGAAGATACCAACATAGCGCGACGTCTTGCCAACGAGGGGCGTGTGCAATTTAACCTTGGCATGGTCATGGAAACGTCAGCACGCCGCCTGAAACAAGAAGGTTTTGTGACCACCGCGCTACGTTATGTCTTAAACTTTATTTCCGAAGTGGTACGCAACAAACCCGCCACGTCTGATTATCGAGATATCCGCTAAGGCTAACAACAGGCTGTGGCGCACTAACGTTAAAAAAACCGTTAGATGGACATGGAAAATACCCTAACCTTTTCACTGCTGATCATGCGACACGGGCAGTGTGATCCTGACACATAAACCGCTGGGGTAGTTTGCTGCGTCTAACAACATTATCTGGCCACCTAATTGGTTGACGATGGTCTGAACGATTGATAACCCCAGGCCAGAGCCATTTTGTTTTGTCCCTGTAATGCGGTAGAATGGATCAAAAACCCGCTGACGATGTGGCTGGGCAATTCCCGGACCATTATCTTCCACTTCCAGGACAATAAGCGTCGCGTTTTTATCAAAACGAATGTCGATACACCCTCCGCTGGGGGTATATTTGATGGCATTTTCAACCAGATTTTTAATGATAGTAAATAGGGATACTTCATTAGCGTATAAGATAATATCTGTCGTTGCTACCACCCCGAGATCAATATTTTTATCCATTGCCAGAGGCCAAAGATTCTCTATTACATGCCGCGATACTGATTGCAGCGATAAGGGGGCCGTCGCGCTCTCCGGGACGTCATGTTGTTGTGCTCGCGCCAATGATAATAATTGTTCCAGCAGGTTTTTGGCGCGGTTAATCCCCTGCCTAAGTTTGCCAAGGCGTATTTTTGCCTCTACTGACATGTCAGATTGACTCAATCGTTCAGCTTGTAATGACAGTGCCGTTAAAGGGGAGCGTAATTCATGGGCGGCATCTGCCACAAACCGTCGCTGGGTTTCCATTGCGATGTCCACCTTACTCAACAGGCGATTTATCGCCATGATAAAAGGACGAACTTCGCTCGGTAGGGCCGCAGAGGCTAAGGGAGTTAAATCTTGTTCGTCACGTTGATTCACCTCACTTGCCAATTGTGATACGGGTTTAAAAACGTTGCGTACTAATAGGGTGACGACCAAGAGTAAAATGGGCAGTAACGCCAGGAAAGGCATCAGTGTACGACGGGCACTGCTGAGCGCAACCTCATCGCGTACTGCGGTTTTTTGCCCTACCACCACATGCAGCGTAGATGATAACCTGGCGACCAGCACCCGGTATTGCCCTTTTGGGGATGGAATGGTTTGAAATCCCTCGGTGATTTTTTTAGGCAGATTAAAATAAGAAGGCAGGTTGCGCGTAGTCGATGGACTATCAGCAATCAATTGCACAACCACGTTGGAGCCGGTCTCGTCATCAAGCGAGGGGCTGATGTAGCTACTGTCCTGAGAGGATAATTGCGCATGTTTAATGACCCCGGCAATTTGGGTTAATGTGGCGTCTTGCAACTCATGCGCTTCATCGAGCGCCGAGAAAAAAGCCACTCCCCCCGAGATGACCGCAACGATAAAAATCGCTGAACACAGTGCAATCAAAAGTCGTCGCTGTAACGAACCCCTTAGCTTCCCTTTAACACCATCCATCCCACACCCCGCACATTTTTGATGGCATCGCTACCGAGTTTTTTACGTAATGCATGAATTAAAAACTCAACAGCGTTACTTTCAACTTCGTCTCCCCATCCATAAATTCTTTCTTCCAAATCGCTTCGGGATAGAATGCTGCCAGGTCTTATCATCAGCGCCTGCAATAAAGAAAACTCCCGGTTTGACAGTGGGAAAGTGATCTGGCTTGACACCATAGTCACACTATGGGCGGCGGGGTCTAAGGCCAAGGTGCCATTGCTTAATACTGGATCTGCATTGCCGCCTTTTCTGCGTAATATTGCACGGATGCGGGCCAGCAGCTCACTCATCTCGAAGGGTTTTACCATATAATCATCCGCGCCGCCGTCCAGCCCTTTTAATCGATCATTAAGTGCGTCGCGCGCGGTAAGAATCAGTAAGGGTGTCGCTATTCCTTTTTTACGTATTCCGGCTAAAACAGAAAATCCGTCTTTACCGGGCAAACCGAGATCCAGGAGTATCACATCATAATGTTGACAGGCAGAACTGGATAATGCGTCCTCGCCATTATTTACCCAATCAACGGCATAAGCGGCATCTTTTAACGCATCCTGAACGGCTTCACCGATCATTGTGTCATCTTCGACCAACAAAATTCGCATTAATTATCTCGTGGTGTTGAGCGGCCTACCCTTTGAAAACCGCCGAAAAAAAATTGTTGTCCAACCCGATAAATGCATCTTCCCACCTCCTTAGTCGCAACACCCGACCTTTTTTGAGTGACCTCAGTCTACGTGGCAGCAAATGTCAAGGTGGTGGACAAGGGTATCTTTGTTGAGTATGTCATGTGTGTTCCCGATTAACTCGCAAGGATGTGCGTTGGAGTTAGCTTATGGCAGCAAAAACCTGCAAGTATGTGCGTTGGAGTTAGCTTATGGTAGTTAACTTAGGTAAGACTTAGCCAAGACACGGTTGCAGAAAAGCCACGCATCGACATCGTGGTGTTAGTGATTTTTTGATGGCAGTCTGATAACAAATAGCAGTGTCTGGGACGTTTTAGTGATAGAACCCACGCCCGTGGTTGGCGCAAGTCAGGTGGCCATGGGGGATGGTGCATGGAGTGCACAACAGCCGTTATATTCCCAAACCAGAAAGAGCCCGCATCCATGCAGGCTGTTGGGAATAATTATACTTTTACGTTGACTACGCTGCCGACAACACTGCCGCTGGCGTTTACTGAAGGGGAACTTACCTGACTTACTGATGTTGCAGCATCATCGGCGTCACCGTCATGGTCTGGGCCGACTTTTGCTTCGCCTTTTTCTCCCGCGGAACTTGCTTGATACTGCGTGTTTACTGGCATGCTGCCAACTGAGCCGATAGACATGGTTAATTCCTTATATTAATGAGTGTGCCCGTGCACACATCACTGTTATCGGCGCAGATAAGTCATGCATCAGTAACGTAATTGTTACTATTTGCGTCAATATTGAGTGCCGGGGGTAGCCTGGTGCACATCACCCTAGGAACTGCGCCACCTATCCACACTGCACGTTGCTAGTTGACGTTAAGGCATGGCGACATCGGCCAAAGCCAAGTCGATATTGCGGGAATGGCGTCCATGCAGGGCGTCAGCCAGACGGGCGATGCCAATGTCGATACGTGCGGGTTGGATCGCGTGAAACCCAAGTCGAAAATAGTTCATCGGCACCTGTTCGCCGAGAAAATGCGAGTGCCCTGGTTCAATCAGCACCCCGGCGTGAGCTGCGCGCCAGGCCAAATGCTCGCTATTGATGCCGTGGGGCATTTGCACCCAGAACGCATTGGCATGATTGCTGGCAGGGCTACGTATGGCTTGCGGCAACCAGTGATCCAGTGCCTGGTCAACCAAGGCCCAGCGGCGCGCGGAATCTTGCCGATAGCGTTTCAGGTAGGATTCATAGTATCCAAGCGCCAAAAACTGCGCCATCTGATAGGCAATAGTGGTGGGGGGGTGGCGATACATCAATCGCCGCAGCGGCCGTAACTCATCAATAAGTTCCGCCGGGGCTACCAGATAGCCCAGTCTGAGACCGGGTGATAGCGCTTTGGACAGACTGCCGACATAAATCACCCGACCATCAGTATCGCGGGCTTTTAGCGCCGGTTGTGGGTGGGGGTCGAAATTGGTTTCCGAATCGTAGTCATCCTCAATTATCACGCGATCGTGCGAGCGGGCGAAGCTGAGCAATTGGTTGCGGCGTGCGCTGCTCATCACAATGCCGGTAGGGGCCTGGTGGCTGGGTGTGACATAAAAATAGTCACAGCTTGCGGACTGTTCTGTCAGACAGATGCCTTCATCATCCAGACTATGCGGTACGACAGTGCTGCCCTGCAGTGAAAAAGCATTAATCGCTTCGCGAAACATCGGATTTTCTACCGCTACCCGTGTGCGCCGATTGAACAGCAACTGGGCTAACATATACAGGGCATTTTGGGAACCCTGGGTGATCAAAATCTCCTCGGCACGCGCGACAATGCCGCGTTTGGGCAGTATACGTTGGCGGATTTGTTCAATCAGTTCCGGTACATCCTGATCAATCTGATCGCGAAGCCAGTGTTGTTCGTGCTGGCCACTGTACATCTTGCGTGACACCTCACGCCACTGCTCCAACGGAAATCGGGTGATATCCGGCTGACCGTAAATAAACGGAAAGGGGTAGTTCATCCAGCGTGCCGGTTTTAAGCTGGCCTGGTAGTTGCTGGGGCAAACCTTAAAACGCGCGCTCCAGTCTGGTGCTTGTGGGCCCGGGGCCGGATCGTCATAAGGCAGAGCGCAGCCTTCGCTCTGACACCAGGACGGGTGTAGGTAGTAGCCACTGCGTGGCCGGCTCACCAGGTAGCCGTCTTCTTGCAGACGTTCAAAGACCAACGCCACGGTATTACGGGAAATCCGGAGCTGCAGCGCCAGCTTACGGCAGGAAGGTAAGGGTTCATCCACCGGAAAAATGCCGGCCAGAATCGCCGATACCAGCCCTTGGCGCAACTGATCCTGCAGACTTTTACCGGCAACAAAATCGATATGCAAACGATGAAGAATCATGGTCGGTCTCCCCGTTCAGGATGCTGTGATGATCACTGGCACGCAATTAACGTGCCGAGATGCGTCTTGACGGGGAAAAAAGATTAACTCATGGCATTGCCACCGGGCACAGGTCACTGCCGGCGGCCTTCAGGCGCAAAACTCAGTCGCGGTCAATAGCGAATGATGACCACGCTTGGCGTACTGGCATGACTTCCAGCCGGTTGATATTCATGTGATCGGGCAGGGTGGCAACATAGAAGATCTGTTCGGCAATATCCTCGGCGCTTAACGGTGTGGTTCCGCGATAGAGTTTGTCATTGGCCGCCTGATCCCCTTTGGTGCGCACCAGGGTGAATTCGGTTTCGGCAATACCCGGCGCCAGGTCGGTCACGCGCACGCCAGTACCCTGCAGATCGCAGCGCAAATTGTAACTGAACTGTTTGACGAAGGCTTTGGATGCGCCATAAACATGGCTGCCGGGGTAAGGCCATTGACCGGCAATAGATCCGATATTGATGATGCTGGCACCTTTGCCGGTGGCAATGAGTGTCGGCAACAGGGTATGGGTCACGTTGACCAGTCCCGTGACATTAGTGTCAATCATCACATGCCAATCTTCCAGCGCAACCTGCTGGGCCGACTGCGGCGCCAGTGCTAAACCGGCGTTATTGATAAGCGCCTTGACGTTACGAAAGTCTGGCGGGAGGTCGGCGACCAGGTTTTGCACAGCACTGGCGTCGCGCACGTCCAGGGCAGCAAACCACACTGGCGACTGGCCACTCAATTCATCTGCCAGTGCCTTGAGTCGTTCGGTACGGCGACCGGTGAGAATGACCGACCAGCCGGCAGCGGCGAATACCCGTGCGGTGGCTCGGCCAAATCCGGAGGTCGCGCCGGTGATAAATACCGTATTTGCCATGGCAATAATCCTTGTATCCGTTAGGTGATGTACCTCGCTATCTTACGAACCATGACGTGGTCGGCCATAGGGCCAGTTGCCGTTTATTCATGTGACAGCCCCGTCCGGCGGTGCCGGTTTCGTTCTGGCCAGCGTTTACTCCAAAACTGGCTCTATCCGGGCAGCGGCATTTGTCCCTAGTCTGAAAGCAACCCAGAGGAGCGGGCGCGAATGCGCTGCTTGTCCGATACGACCGTCTAGTGAAGGATAAAAAATCATGGCTTCGATAATTAACCCGCCGCAAGGGCTGACCAATGATGATGTGCGCCAGTTGGATCGGCAGTATGTGTTCCATTCCTGGTCGGCACAGGGAAACCTGAATCCATTGGTGATCGCGGGCGGCGAAGCTTGCCGCCTGTGGGACTATGAGGGTAATAACTATCTGGATTTTAGCAGCCAATTAGTCAACGCCAATTTGGGTTATCAACATCCGAAGGTGGTTGCTGCCATCCAGGCGCAGGCCGAAAGCCTGGTGACTATTGCCCCCGCCACCGCCAACCTGATGCGGGGCCAGGCGGCAAAACGCATTATCGAGCGCGCGCCGGCAGGGTTTAACAAGGTGTTTTTCACCAACGCCGGTGCCGACGCCAATGAAAACGCCATTCGCATGGCACGGCTGTATACCGGTCGCGATAAAGTCCTGTCCGCATACCGTTCTTATCATGGCAATACCGGCGTCGCCGTCTGTGCTACCGGCGACTGGCGTCGTCAACCCAATGAATATGCCCGTGGCCATGTGCATTTTTTCACCCCCTACGCGTATCGCAGTGAATTTATGGCCAGCGATCCGCAACAAGAATGTGAGCGCGCCTTATTCCATTTGCGCCGGGTCATTGAAGGTGAGGGACCAAACAGTATTGCCGCCATCCTACTGGAAACCATTCCGGGTACCGCCGGTATCCTGGTGCCGCCGCCGGGGTATTTGCAAGGCGTTCGGGCGTTGGCCGACGAATTCGGCATCCTGATGATCCTCGATGAGGTGATGACGGGTATGGGACGTACCGGTAAGTGGTTCGCGTTTGAAAATTATGACGTCAAGCCAGATCTGATCACCTTCGCCAAGGGGATCTCTGCCGGTTATGTCCCGACTGGCGGGGTGGTGATCTCGCGCCCGATTGCGGAATATTTCAACGATCGACTGTTCCCGGGTGGACTCACCTACTCCGGTCATCCGCTGGCGATGGCTGCCATCGTCGCCACGCTGGACGTGATGGCGCAGGATAAGATCTGTGAGAACGCCGCCAGCATAGGAGAACAGGTCTTGTCTCCCGGCCTGAAAGCGCTACAGCAAAAACATGCCATCGTCGGTGACGTTCGCGGCATCGGGGTGTTTCATGCCATTGAACTGGTCAGCGATCGTGCTACGCGCCAACCTTTGTCGGCCGCGGCGATGGCTGGGCTCAAAGCGTCATTGCTTAACGCGGGTCTGCTGCCGTTTGTGGCGGAAAACCGTCTGCATGTCGTGCCGCCTTGTATTATTACCGCCGACGAGGCGAGGCGCGGCCTGGAGATCATCGACCTGGCTCTGTCGGCAGTCACGCCATCCTGACCTATCCAATCGACCGTCCGATTAATCATTGCAGATGATGGGGCTATTGCCCCATTACGAGGCGAAAACCCATGCGTCTTGCACCGAAGTGATCGCGAACGGCGGTAAACTTCCGTAAAACCCGGCAAAAGAAAGGCCAACTCGCTAAATTTCGCAAGGTTTTGACATTGGCATGAAATTGGCATGGTTGTTACTGAAAACCTAACCATACAGTCAGAAAATATCAAGATAGGAAAGGGATATGAATTCAATCGCCATAGCAGAGCAAGCGGCGCGCCCGTTTTCCCGTCCGGTGGCCGTGGCCGACCGTCCGGTGATCGTGGTACGCGATACCAATGTGATCTACCCGGCGGCCGATCGTCCGGTGCACGCGCTGAAAAATATCAATCTGACTATCCGTCAGGGGGAGTTTGTTTCGCTGATCGGGCCTTCGGGCTGTGGGAAAACCACCTTGCTGCGAGTGATAGCCGATCTTGAACCCATCACCTCCGGCAACGTATTGGTTAACGAGATGTCCCCCGCCGAAGCCCGGCAAGCGGGCGCGTATGGTTATGTCTTTCAGGCACCGGTGCTGTTGCCCTGGCGCACGGTACTGTCGAATGTGATGCTGCCGCTGCAGATCCAGGGCAAACCGCCGCTATTGTGCGAGGAAATTGCTCGCGAACAGCTGGTGCGGGTCGGCCTGAGTGGTTTTGAAAAGAAGTATCCCTGGCAGCTCTCCGGTGGCATGCAGCAGCGTGCCTCCATTGCCCGTGCGCTCGGGTTTTCACCCAAAATCTTGATGATGGATGAACCGTTTGGGGCGTTGGACGAACTGACCCGCGACAACCTGAACCAGCAATTGCAGGCCTTATGGGCCAGCGAAAAACGTACCGTGGTTTTTGTCACCCACTCCATTAGCGAAGCCATCTACCTTTCCACCCGTATTGTGGTGATGTCGCCGCGCCCGGGGCGTATCGTCAAGGTGATCGATTCGCCTTTACCCCTTGAACGGCCTTTCTCCCTACGCGATACGCCAGAGTTTATTCGGCTGGCGCGCGAAGTGCGTGAAGCGCTAGTGGAGGGCCATGAATGATCCTGACGTTGCGTAATCACACCGTGCCGGTGGCGGTAGTGGCGCTGGCTGGACTGGTCAGCTGGTATTTACTGGCCATCGCCCTCAACGCCCATGGTGCTATCGATCGCACCCTGGCACCTCGTGGGACATGGGGAGCCTGGGATCTGATTACCACGACCTTAAACCTGCAACGGCCAATACTGCCGGCCCCGCATCAGATCCTGTTGGAGATCTGGAACAGTGTCACCCATTACCCTGTAACGTCACCGCGCAATTTACTGCTGCACACTGCCGTCACCGCCAGCGCCGCCGTCACAGGTTTTGTCATGGGCGTGCTGCTCGGCTTAGTACTGGCCATTTGCATCGTGCATTCCCCCACGTTGGATAAAGCGCTACTGCCGTGGATTGTGGCATCACAGACGGTACCGGTGCTGGCCATCGCGCCTATTGTACTGATCATTCTTGGCAGCCTTGGTATTACCGGTCTGCTACCCAAAGCCACTATCGCCATGTATTTGTGTTTTTTCCCGGTGACCATCGCGGCGGTGCAAGGACTGCGTGGACCGCAGCGGTTGGAAATGGAGTTGGTTTACACTTACGCCGCCAGCCGGATTGACACTTTCTGGATGGTGCGGCTGCCCGCTGCACTGCCGTTTCTGTTTCCTGCGCTACGGGTGGCCATTGCCAGCGGTCTGGTGGGCACCATGGTGGCCGAACTGCCCACCGGTGCTCAAGCTGGCCTGGGGGCGCGTCTGCTGACCGGTTCTTATTATGGCAATACGTTGCAAATCTGGGCGGCGTTGGTCATGGCGTCATTACTGGGTGTGGCACTCACCGGACTGGTAAGCCTAGCCGAATTCGGCGTTATGCGACGCTATAAAGGGAGGCGCTAAATTATGCATAAGACCTATCCCGGCAGCCTGGCGCTGCTGTTTGCCCTGATGCTGACCTTGCTGGCCTTATGTCAGGGTGGTCAAAACGACCCACTGTTGCTGGTACATGGACTGCTGTTGGTGGGCACGGTGTTTGCCCTCGGTTTTGCACGTCAACCCGTGGCCTTGGCGCTGTTCATCTTGTGGACCCTATTGGCCGCCACGCAGGTGATACGCCCGTCGCTAATGGATGCCGGTGGCAGCCAATTCTGGCTGGCGGTCGCTGCATTGGCCTGCCTGTGCGTGGTGGGAGTGCAGCGCCTGGCGACCCTAACCCGTCCGGCGCTGCCGGCTCAAGCCGTGGCGGCATTGTTCGGTTTATGGGTGCTGTATTTCTGGCAACTGTTGGTCAGTGCATTTGCCGTGCCGCAAGTGCTGCTGCCGGCACCGGTGGATATCGCGCTGGCGCTGTATGACAATGCGCGGCTGTTGACCGGGGATGTGGTGCAAACGGTGGTGAAATCAGTCTTGATCGGCTACCTGTTAGGCAGCGGACTGGGGATCGCGGTAGGACTGTTGATTGACCGGTTACCGTTTTTACAGCGTGGTCTGCTGCCGTTGGCCAACCTCACCAGTACCATCCCGTTGGTGGGCGTAGCCCCCATCATGGTGATGTGGTTTGGTTTTGACTGGCCTTCCAAAGCGGCGGTGATTGTATTGGTCACCTTTTTCCCGGCCTTGGTCAGTACCCTGGCGGGATTGTCGGCGGCCAATACGTTAGAGAGTGAATTGATGTACTGCTACGCCGCCACGCCGGGCCGCACCTTATGGGTACTGCGCCTGCCGTCGGCTATGCCGTTTATTTTCAACGCGCTAAAAGTCAATGCCACCCTGGCAATGATCAGTGCCATCGTGGCGGAGTATTTTGGTTCACCCACAGCGGGTTTAGGTTTTCGCATTTCCACCGAGGCGGCCAGAATGCATATGTCCATTGTATGGAGTGCCATTGTAGTGGCCTCGGTGGTGGGATCGTTGATGTACGGCTTGCTGGTGCGATGCGATCGGCGAGTGAATTTCTGGCACCCCTCAATGCGGGGAAAATAAAAGCAAAGCAGGCCGGAATGGCCGGCATCTCGTCAATGTCATGCCATGCGCGGAGTGTTGCGTGCCGGGTGGCGATTATAACCAACAGAGGAATCACCGATGATGAAACGTTTTTCGTGGCGTACTGCGCTGGCCGCTACCACCCTGGCAGTTTCGCTGAATGCGCTAGCGGTTGAGAATGTGGTGCTGCAACTGAAATGGCTGCCGCAAGCACAGTTCGCCGGCTATTACGTTGCCCAGGCCAAAGGGTATTACAAAGATGCCGGTCTGAATGTCACCATTAAACCGGGCGGCACTGATATTTCGCCGGTGCAGGTGATTGCCGGCAACTCTGCGGATGTGATCGTCGACTGGATGCCTGATGCTCTGGCGGCGCGGGAATCCGGGGTACCGCTGGTGAACATTGCCCAGATTTTCGATCGTTCCGGCATGATGCTCACCTGCCGTAAATCCAGTGGTATCACCAGCCCTACGGATCTGAAGGGTAAAACCTTGGGTGTGTGGTTCGGCGGCAACGAATATCCGTTTTTTAACTGGATGCATAAACTCGGCTACAAGCCTGGTGTGGATATCAAGGTGCTGAAACAAGGCTTTAACGTCGATCCGCTGCTGCAAAAACAGGCGGACTGCATTTCCACCATGAACTATAACGAATACTGGCAGTTGATTGATGCCGGCATGAAACCGAACGAACTGGTTAACTTCCCCTACGAGGATCAGGGTGTCTCCACGCTGGAAGATGGTTTGTATGTGAAGGGCAGTAACCTAAAAGATCCGGCGTTTGTGGCGAAAATGGCCAAATTTCTCCATGCCACCTACCAAGGTTGGAATGAAGCGGTAAAACATCCAGCGGAAGCGGCACAAATTGTGGTTGATCAGGACACGTCTGGCTCGGCAACGTTAGACGTACAGCAACGTCAAATGGAAAACGTCGCCAAGTTGATCACCCATGCCAATACACCACAAATCGGCTATCTGGATCCGGCGGCCTACCGACGCACCGTAAAAGTATTGCTCAGCGGTGGTGATACGCCAGTGATTAAAAAGGATCCGGGTAACAGCGGCATGAGCCATGTGGTGTGGGACGCGGCGGCCAACATCAAATAAACCCAACGCCGGACCTGTGGGTTCCGGCGTAATGGATGATTCAATAGCGCGGGCACGATGGGAAGACCCTGAGTGTCCGTTTCACGCGGATAGACGGATTTCTAACCGGTTAAGGAATGTACCCGACGATGTCACTGACGATTTCACCGACGATTTTACATAATACCGCGCATCCGCTTTTGGCGCCGACCTTGTCGGATAACGCGCTCTTGGTTTTGCATGAGACTGATGATGCCGGCAAGGGCCGAATACGGCTGGACAATGAAAATGCCATCTTACGGGCGGCGGAACAGATCTTTGCTTGCCATGGTTTTAAGGGGGCGACGATGGCGATGATCGCCGACAAGGCACGGTTACCCAAAGCCAACCTGCACTACTATTTTGGCAATAAGCAGACGTTATATATGACGTTGCTTAGCGGCATTCTACGTGACTGGCTGACACCACTGGACTATTTTCATTCCGAGGCCTGTGCCCATGAGGCTATCGAGCGCTACGTACGGCAAAAAATGGCCTTTACGTTCTCCCGACCAGAAGCCTCCAGACTGTTTGCCAGCGAAATTCTGCATGGCGCGCCACTGGCCCTGCCGTTGCTTAAGACCACCTTGCGTGAGTTGGTCAACGACAAAGCGGCGGTCATCGACAGTTGGATCGCGCAAAAACAGCTACAGCCACTGGATAGCCGGCACTTGTTGTTCTCTATTTGGGCCATGACCCAAACCTATGCCGATTTTGAGGTGCAGATTGGGGCAATATTGGGCGATGAGGCCCAGGGGCCGCAGGCGCAGCAGCGCGCCGTCGACCACGTCTTGTCCAGCGTTTTCCGTATCTGCGGCTTGGCGTAATCGCCAACGATTTCGGTATTTTTCTGCGCGACTGATGCCAGCACCCATTCTTGCATTATTCTCAGTACATCATCGGACAAAATGTAGCAAAAATCGTCAATATTGGTGCAATCTGCACCAATATGATCACTAAAATCGTTATTCTTCCCAGCGTAAAAACAGCAAAAAACGGATCAATGCCTGATGTGGCGGTAATCGGTGATTTTTTCCCAGAGATGGCACACAAATCGCATGGTGAAGAGAGGAAAGCTAACCATACGGTCAGGATTTGATGAAACGCTACAGGAGAACGACGCATGAAAACCCACGCGCCCATTGGCATTAACACTCCCGGCATTCTGCCCGGCAGATTGGCGCCGTTGCGCTATACGGAAAACTTCAGCGATATAGAAAAACCGCTGGCCGCTGCCGAGGCGATCATTGAGGCGGACCGCTGCTACTACTGTTTCGATGCGCCCTGTACCCAAGCCTGCCCGGCGGACATTAATGTACCGAGTTTTATTCATCGCATCGCCCAAGGCAACCTGCGAGGTGCTGCCGAAGCGATTTTGAGTGCCAATCCCCTCGGGGGCATGTGTGCACGGGTCTGCCCTACCGAAACCCTGTGCGAGTTGGCCTGTGTACGTAACGATCAGGATGGTCAGCCGGTGAAAATCGGTCTGCTGCAGCGCTATGCCACCGATCATGTATTGGAAAACCCCGGACGACCGTTGTTCGTGCGTTCATCAGCCACCGGCAAACGGGTGGCGGTAGTGGGTGCCGGTCCGGCGGGGCTCACCGTGGCGCACCGGTTGGCACTGGCCGGCCATGAGATTGTGGTGTTCGATGCCATGGCAAAAGCCGGCGGTCTCAATGAATACGGTTTGGCGGCCTATAAGACCACCGACGACTTTGCCCAGCGCGAAATCCAATGGTTGCTGTCCATGGGTGGAATAGAGATTCGTACCGGCCAACGGTTGGGTGTGGATTTCACCTTGGAACAACTGCGTAGCGAATACGATGCGGTATTCCTTGGTCTCGGCTTGGCCGGTGTGGTTGCGCTTGGCATCGAAGGTGAATCCAGTGCCGGGATAATGGATGCAGTGGAATTTATCGGTGCGTTGCGCCAGGCACAGGATCTTTCCCAGGTGGCTATCGGGCGCCATGTGGTGGTGATTGGCGGCGGCATGACGGCGATCGACGCGGCAGTACAGGCCAGCAAGCTGGGGGCGCGTGAGGTGACGATAGTGTATAGACGCGGCGAGGACCAGATGAAGGCCTCGGCCTACGAGCAGGAACTGGCGCGTAAAAACCATGTACAGATCCGTTTTTGGGCCACGCCGATGGCTTTCCACAGCGAACAAGGTCAGGTCAGCTCGGTGACCTTTGCCCTTAACCACCCACAAAATGAACCGGCGGACGCCGGAGAAACCCTGACTCTGCCGGCGGATATGGTGCTCAAAGCGGTAGGGCAGCGTTATTTGCCGGATGCTGCCGGTAACGCTATCGCGCTAGAACATGGCCGCATCGCCACTGATGACCAATGCCGTACTTCGTTGCCCGGCGTCTGGGCCGGAGGCGACTGCCGCGTAGGCGGACTTGACCTGACGGTGGATGCGGTACGCGACGGCAAATTGGCGGCCAGCGCCATCGACACCGCGCTACGCGCGCAGGATTCGGCAAACGATCCTGATTCTGATCTGTGTGATAAGGAGTTTTTCCATGGCTGATCTCAGCACCCATTTTTTAGGCATCAACAGCCCAAACCCCTTCTGGCTGGCCTCGGCGCCACCCACCGACAAAGAATACAACGTGGTACGGGCCTTCGAGGCCGGCTGGGGTGGGGTGGTTTGGAAAACCCTTGGCATCGATCCCCATGTCGTCAACGTCAGCGGACCGCGCTACAGCACCTTGTTGGGGGCCGACCGTCGGGTACTGGGCTTGAATAATATTGAGCTTATTACCGACCGTAGCCTGGATATCAACCTTGAAGAGATCGCCCGGGTTAAACGCAACTGGCCCGATCGGGCGGTGGTGGTCTCCATCATGGTGCCCTGTGAAGAAGATGCCTGGAAATTCATACTACCCCTGGTCGAGCAAACCGGCGCAGACGGTATCGAGCTGAATTTTGGCTGTCCGCATGGCATGAGCGAACGCGGGATGGGCGCTGCCGTCGGGCAGGTGCCGGAATACATCGAAATGGTCACCCGTTGGTGCAAACAGTACTGCCGGCTACCGGTTATCGTCAAACTTACGCCAAATATCAACGATATACGTTATCCCGCCAGGGCGGCAAAAAGCGGCGGCGGCGATGCGGTATCGCTGATTAATACCATTAACTCGGTGATGGGGGTCGATCTGGACAGGATGACCATTCATCCCAGCACCGGCGGCAAGGGCTCACATGGCGGCTACTGCGGTCCAGCGGTCAAGCCCATCGCCCTCAATATGGTGGCGGAAATCGCCCGCGATCCGCTCACGGCGGGTTTCCCCATATCCGGTATTGGTGGTATCTCCACCTGGCGCGATGCGGCCGAGTTCATCGCTCTGGGCTGCGGCACGGTGCAAGTCTGTACCGCGGTGATGGTGCACGGTTTCCAGATTGTTGGCGACATGATCAGTGGTCTGGCCAACTTTATGGACGATCACGGCTATCAGACACTGGATGACTTCCGTGGCCAGGCAGTGGGCACGGTCACCGATTGGCGATTCCTGAATCTCAACCATGTGGATAAGGCGGTCATTGATCAGGACCTTTGTATTAAATGTGGGCGTTGCCATCTGGCCTGTGAGGACACGTCGCACCAGGCGATCACGGCCATGAAAGACGGGCAGCGTCACTTTGAGGTCAAGGACGAAGACTGCGTCGGTTGTAATCTTTGCGTTTCCATTTGTCCGGTGGCGGATTGCATCAGTCTGCGCAGTGTGTTGCCCGGCGAGATGGATAAACGTACCGGTAAGGTGGTCAGCGACCAGTACGCCAATTGGACCACCCATCCCAACAACCCGCTGGCAGTGCAGGCCGTCGGCGATGCAGTGTGAGCACAACAGGATTCCGTTGCCCGCAGGCCGGGCGACATCACGATTGAGGGGCTAACAGGCATGAGTAACCATATTCTGATTAAAGGCGGTACCGTAGTCAACGCCGACCGCGAGTTCCGGGCCGATGTGCTGTGCGGCGACGGTGTTGTTCTGGCCATTGGTGAGGGGGCGGCGGCACAAGCCCCGGCGGGCACTGAGGTCATTGACGCGCACGGACTTTATGTGATGCCCGGCGGCATCGACCCGCATACCCATATGAATTTCCCGTTTATGGGTACCGTCACCGTGGATGATTTCTACAGCGGCACCTCGGCGGCACTGGCCGGAGGAACCACCACCATTATTGATTTTGTCATTCCCAATCCGCAGCAGTCATTGATGGAGGCTTATCAACAATGGCGCGGATGGGCTGAGCAGGCCGCTTGCGATTACAGCTTCCATGTGGCCATTACCTGGTGGAGCGACAGCGTACATCAGGATATGGGGACGTTGGTGCGTGAAGAAGGCGTCAACAGTTTTAAACATTTCATGGCGTATAAAAATGCCATCATGTGCGACGACGAGACCCTGGTAAACAGTTTCAAGCGCTCGCTCGAACTGGGGGCCATGCCAACGGTTCATGCAGAAAACGGCGAAATGGTCTACCTGTTACAGCAGGAAATGGCGGCTAAAGGGATCACCGGTCCGGAAGCGCATCCTTTATCGAGGCCTACCGCCGTGGAGGGGGAGGCTGCCCAGCGGGCGATTGCCATTGCCAATGTGATCAACGTACCCATCTATGTGGTACATGTGTCCTGTGAAGAGTCGGCGGCGGCCATCGCCACGGCCCGCGCGCGTGGTCAACGGGTGTACGGCGAAGTCCTGGCTGGTCATCTGGTGATTGATGACAGTGTCTATCGCCATCCCGATTATACCGTTGCCGCTGCCCATGTGATGAGCCCGCCATTTAGACCCAAAGGCCACCAGGAGGCACTATGGCGTGGGCTGCAATCCGGCCAACTGCATACCACCGCCACTGACCACTGTACTTTTTGTGAAGCGCAAAAAGCCGCCGGGCGCGACAACTTTGCCAAAATCCCTAATGGGTGCGGTGGTGTGGAAGAACGTTTGATGGTGATTTGGGATGCCGGGGTGAATACCGGACGCCTGACGCCCAGCGAATTCGTCGCCATCACCTCGGCTAATACCGCCAAACTGTTCAATCTGTATCCCCGCAAAGGGCGCATTGAGGTCGGTGCCGACGCCGATGTGGTGGTCTGGGATCCCAACGGCAGCAAGACCCTGTCCGCCAAAACCCATCATTCGAAAAATGACTTCAATGTGTTCGAAGGACGAACGGTAACCGGCATCCCTACCTATACCCTGAGCCAGGGGCGCATCGTCTGGGCAGATGGGCAATTGCGCGCCGTGGCCGGGCATGGCCGCTATATCAAGCGTCCGGCATTCGGGGCTAATTTTGATGCACTGGCGCTACGAGCCAGTTTACATGCGCCGACAGCGGTGGTGCGGTAAATTTCTGCCGGCCCCAGCCGCCAGGGTGGCGGGGGCCTAACGGCGATGGCCTTGAGCGGGTAGTTGCGGGCCATCTTCACCGACCTTATGAGGATAACGGCAATGACAAGTGAAGTAGTCTCAGTATCATCGACCGACAACACCAATCTCGGTCTGCTACGTATTAATGGCCAACGGCTGTGGGATTCACTGATGGAACTGGCCAAGATTGGCGCCACGCCCAAAGGCGGCTGTTGTCGATTGACCCTGACGGATCTCGATCGGCAAGGCCGCGATCTGGTGATCGGCTGGGGCAAGGACGCTGGGCTGGCTATTTCCATCGACAAAATCGGCAATGTGTTTATGCGCCGACCCGGGCGCAACAACGCCCTCGCGCCTATCGTCGCCGGCAGCCATATCGACACTCAGCCCACCGGCGGTAAATTCGACGGCAATTTTGGCGTGCTCTCAGCGCTGGAAGTGGTTCGCACCTTAAATGATCACCACATTGAAACCGATGCGCCGATAGAAGTGGTGTTCTGGACCAACGAAGAGGGATCGCGTTTTGTCCCGGTGATGATGGGGTCTGGGGTGTTTGCCGGCATTTTCCCGCTGGAATACGCCTATGCCGCGACAGATGTGGACGGCAAGACGGTGGGCGATGAGCTGAAAAAAATCGGTTATGTCGGATCGCAGGAACCGGGGGATCACCCTATTGGTGCCTATTTTGAAGCGCACATTGAACAAGGGCCGATCCTGGAAGAAAAAGATATCACGATTGGTGTGGTGCAGGCGGTGTTGGGTATCCGCTGGTATGACTGTGTGGTCACCGGTCAGGAGTCTCATGCCGGCCCGACCCCGATGAATCTGCGCAAGGATGCCATGCAGGTTGCCAGTCACATCATGCAGGAAGTGGTGGCGATCGCCAATCGATTTGAACACGGACGGGGCACGGTCGGCATGGTGCAGGTGTATCCGAATAGCCGCAACGTGGTGCCGGGAACGGTGAAATTTTCCATTGATTTTCGTAATCTCACCGACGCCTTGGTGGATGAGATGGATGCCGCCCTAACGCAATATGTTACGCAACTGATGGCCACCACTGGACTGGATATTGCCATTACTCAGGTGTCCAAATACCAGGCCGCGCCATTTCATCCCGATAACAAAGCCGCCGTGGCGCGGGCTGCCGATCTGTTGGGCTACTCACGAATGGATATTGTCTCCGGTGCCGGCCATGATGCGGTTTATATGAGCGAACTGGCCCCCACCGGCATGATCTTTATTCCTTGCAAGGATGGTATCAGCCACAACGAAATCGAATACGCCTCCCCTGAACATGTCACCGCCGGTGCCAACGTATTGTTGCACGCGATGTTGGAAACGGCGCGGGCCGTGGCATAACCCGCCAACCCGTCGCCGTCGATCCGCCGGCGACGGGCAATAAGCACCAAAAATAAAATAGGCCACCCTACCGATCGGTAAGGCAACAGCACACGCGTCGGCGTCGCCATTCCCTAAAACAACGTCGCGCGTAGCGATGGGGGTTATCTTGTTTGAGCAACTGTCGGTAAACAGGATTATTATTGAATTAACACAAGCTGATACGCCAGTCGCGATGGCCGTACCATGACTGGCTAATAAATGGCCACAGACATAAGGAACGCGAGTGAAGATACTTTTAGTCGGGGCCTCGGGACTGGTAGGCCAATATGTTTTACAAATGGCACTTGACGATCAACGTGTTGAGTCCGTTGTGGCCCCTTCACGCAGCCGTTTACCGACGCACCCGAAACTGCTGGCACCGGTTATCGATTTTGACCATCTTCCGGTTGGCGCGCCATGGTGGCGAACCGATGCGGTGATTTGTACGCTCGGTACCACCATGAAACAGGCACAATCGCCGGAGGCGTTCAAACGCGTGGACTATGAATATCCGCTCGCGATCGCCCGTTTGGCGCAGCAGCATGGCGCAACCACTTATGCGCTAAATTCAGCGATTGGCGCAAATATGGGGTCGCGATTTTTTTATAATCGCGTAAAAGGCGAGCTGGAGCATGACCTCGCCGCCCTTGGTTTTTTTTCTCTTACTTATGTCCGGCCAGGGGTGATCGCGGGACGGCGCATGCAGGTGCGTCAAAGTGAATGGATGCTGGTACAACTCTTTCGTGTGCTGGGTCCGGTGTTGCCCAGGCGTCTGCGTATCAATCCGGCCCGCAATATCGCTAAAGTGCTGCTGGAATCAGCGCTAAGCGCCAGACCCGGCGTTCACGTGGTAACGTCAGCACAGTTGACCTGAGTGCCAGCATCAGTACTGGCAGGTCTATCACGCCACTCGCCTCGTCTGGCTAGGCATGTTCAGTTTAATAGCCGATGGCGGCGCCGGATGGGCGACGAACATCACTGGCACCATAGAAGTAACCGGCCCTGACTTTCCCCGACATCGACGCGTCATTGCCTGAACTTTTATGTTGTAATTTATCATAGGCGGCGACGGCTTGCGGCGATCCCTTGATGATCAGCTCAGCCGCTCCCCATGGGGTTTGCTCCACGGTGTTGTAGCCACGCTGCAACAACAACGATAACGTATCTGCCGATAAACCGCGTGTTTCGTAATACACCACATCAGGCAGCCATTGATGATGGATTCGTGGGGCATCAACGGCTTCTTGTGGCGTCATGCCATAGTCAATGACGTTCAAAATGGTTTCCAGCGTGATACTGATAATCCGAGGTCCGCCGGGAGAGCCTAACACCATAAATATCTTGCCATCTTTGGTCACCAAGGTCGGTGACATCGACGACAACGGGCGTTTTCCGGGGGCGATGGCATTGTTAGCGCCTTGAACCAAACCATACATATTCTTTGCGCCGATTTTCGAGGTGAAGTCATCCATCTCATCGTTGAGGAAAAAACCGGTCCCCGGTGCAATGACCACCGCGCCGAAACGGCCATTGATGGTGAAGGTGGTTGATACGGCATTTCCCTGTTTATCCATCACTGAATAATGGGTGGTTTCCGGTTTTTCATGCGGGAAAACGCCGGGCAATACAGCTTGTGAGTGGCCGGCCTGGGTCACGGGAATGGTTTTCCTGATGTCCGCTGCATAGTCTTTGCTGAGCAGTTTATCCAGCGGGTTTTTAACAAAATCAGGATCCCCCAGCCAGGTATTGCGGTCCAGAAAGGCATGCCTCAGGGCCTCGGTAATATAATGCACCGACGCGGCAGAGTTGAACCCCATCTGCGACAGATCATAACCCTCAAGGATGTTCAGTGACTCACACAGCGTTGTGCCGCCAGAACTGGGCGGGGGTGAAGAGATAACCTCATAACCACGGTAGGAGCATGACACCGGCTTGGTTTGGGTAATGCGATAGTCAGCAAAGTCTTTTGCTGTCAGAAGTCCGCCATTTTCGCGTGCAGCCCGTTCTACTGTTTGGGGAAGGCTGCCGTGGTAAAATGCCTGTGGGCCATGGTCGGAAATGGCCTGTAATGTTGCGGCCAAGTCCTTTTGTACCAGTCGGTCACCTGGTTGCAGCGCCGAACCATCGGCACGCAGGAAGATTTTGGCGGCGTCAGGGTCTTGTTTGAAGCGCGCGGTTGCCGTATCCAGAATATCGGTATCACCACGCGTGAGCGTGAATCCCTCACGGGCGAGTTTGATGGCGGGGGCCATGACCTGCGCTCGAGTCAGTTTGCCGTATTCTTGGTGCACCGTATCTAATCCCAGCACCGTGCCCGGCACGCCGGCGGCAAGGTAACCAAACAGGCTGGCACCGGGTTTAACCTCGCCCTGCGCATCAAGATACATATCCCTACTGGCGGCTGCGGGTGCTGTTTCACGGAAATTGATGAAGGTGTTTTTACCGTTGGCCAGATGAACGGTCATAAAACCGCCACCGCCGATGTTGCCACAACATGGATCCACCACGGCTTCGGCATATCCCACTGCCACGGCGGCGTCTATTGCGTTGCCGCCCATTTTAAGCATCTCAATACCCACTTGGGAAGACAAGTGCTGGGAGCTAACGACCATGCCATTTTGTGCTTCTACGGCGGGCAGTGAGGCGGCGCGGGCATAAAACCAGGGGGTCATTAACCCGATGCCCATAACGAGTGGCAGTAACGCGAGATGACATTTCATTTTTTTCCCCTGGCAAAAAACGATATTAACGAATGATTAACTATAGATTAAGCCTTTGTTTTATGGTAGATAAATGTGGTGCGTATTTTCTGAGAAAAAGACAATGAGCGTATTAAAATATGTGTTTGCCACGCTGATACTGCTGAGTGTTCATGCTGAAGCCACTATTATCAGGGTGGTGAACAATGCGGTAGCGCCTCAAACAGTGAATGCGATAAAAGTGTTTTATACCGGTGTTGTGAATCAAGAAAAAGTCATGGCATTAGCCTCGGTTATTGATGAAATAAATCAGAAATACACATCAGCCAAGCATATTTATCTCTATATAAGCAGTACGGGTGGTGATGTTGACAGTGGTAATATTGGCTACCAGTTGGTTAAAAGTTCACCCATACCGGTTACCACCATCAATGTATCGTTTGTGCAATCTTCCGCAACGTTGATGTATTGTGGTGCGCAAAACCGGTTGGTGATGGATAACACCGAATTTTTATTGCATGCGCCTACAGTCGGGACAGTTATAAAAAATGATGTTTCAGAAAATGTTATTAATGATGAGCACGAATGGTCTGCAACCTATAGAGGAATGATTAAACATATCTATAAAATCTGTACCAATCTCTCGGACGATAAAATAGATAAACTGACCTACAGCGAAGACAATCATATGCTACTGAATAGCACTGCAGCATTAAACATAAAACTTGCCACTGGGGAGCAAAAAGGAATACAACCGACAGAGGCCTCTTTTTATATTTATGATGGCAGTAAAGCTGTACGGTAGTCTTTTTCCATCGAATTCGGTTAATCGCTCGTGGTGATCACCGCCGAACAGTCACTGCGCTTTTCGTGCCGCTGTAACCGCCTAATAAAACCAGGGTAATTGTTAAAGGATGCTCGAGTTAAGCTGGTTTTGTGCAAGAACAGTCTGAACGTCAACCATATCCTTGACGCTCAAATACCGACATTTTATTCAATAGTCCCGTCTGCTATCCAGGAAATAGTGCGGTTACAGGCAGCCGGGGCATTTTATGTTCGTCCTTAATGAACCCGCGTCGCAAAAAAATGGATAATAGTGCGGGTATAATTGTGTCAATAAGTAAATATATATCATTATGACCTGTATCAAAGGGGAAATATTCAGTGAATAAATGGGATGAACGATATAGCGGTTCTGAATATGCCTATGGACTTAAGCCCAATGCGTTTTTGGTTGAACAGGCCACGTTGCTGCTACCAGAGAACCCGCTACGGGTGTTAAGTCTGGGTGAAGGGGAAGGCCGCAATGCGACCTATTTGGCCGGGCTTGGTCATCAGGTGCATGCCGTGGATGGTTCAGCGGTGGGGCTAGCAAAAGCCCGTCAACTGGCCACGGAACGCAAGGTCATTATCACCACTCAGGTGGCTGATTTAACAGACTACAAGCTTGATCTTGCCTATGATCTGATTGTCATGATTTTTTGCCATCTTGCTTCGCCGGTCAGAACACACATTCATCGTCAAATTTTGTCCAGTCTTAACCCCGGGGGCCTGCTGATTTATCAAGCTTACTCGCCTAATCAACTCAAATACGGCACCGGTGGACCCGATCAGCTGGATATGCTCGTGACACTCGAAGAGCTCAAGCAGAATTTCAGTCCAATGCAATTGTTGCATGGCTGTATCCGCGAACGGGAAATCAAAGAGGGCACATTTCATACGGGGTTGGCTGAGGTAACCGAATTTGTTGCCAGAAAATAACGGTAATCAGTCTTAAGGCAATATCGAGCCGAGCTGGCGCTGGGCCATATATTGTCTAATCTTGCCAATAGGGAGATCTTATGACTTTCAAGCCGGTATGGTAAAATACCCACTATGCGGTATTTTCCCCCAGGCATGGGACGACCAAGGTTTATCTCATGATTACCATGCAGGATGTCGCCATTAAGGCGGGTGTTTCCAAGTCTACTGTGTCCCGAGTGCTGGCGGGGAATGATTATGTTAAGGAAAGCACCCGGCTGCGAGTATTCAGGGCTATTGATGAATCCGGTTATCGTCCTAACTTGCTGGCGCGCAGCCTGGCCACCAAGAATTCACAAAGCATTGGCCTGATCGTCACTAACAGCCTGTACAACGGCCCCTATTTTGGCGAATTGCTCTACCAAACCGCCAAAATGACCGAAAACTACGGCCGCCAACTGATCCTGGTGGATGGCAAACACAGTGCTCAAAGCGAGCTGGATGCCGTTCAGTTTTTGCTTGACCGGCGCTGTGACGCCATCATCGTTTACCCCAGTTGTCTGGGGGAAAACGATCTTATGGGGCTGATTGCCCGGCATGATATTCCTTTTATCGTGATTAACCGCGATTTGCCGCAGGCGCGGGAGCACTGCGTATTTGCTGCCCACCAGCAAAATGCCTGCCAAGCTGTCGGTCATTTGATTGAGCAAGGGCATCGTGACATTGCTTTTATTACCGGTGCGGCGGGGTCCCCTACCGCCCATGCGCGGGTGCAGGGTTATCGTCAGGCGCTGGCTGGCGCAGGTATTGCTTACGATGCGTCGCTGATGGCCACCGGGCAATGGTCGCTGGACAGCGGTTTTAATGGTTGTTTGGTGTTGTTGCAACGGCAGGTATCATTCAGCGCGTTGGTATGCAGCAATGACGATATGGCCATTGGCGCCGCCAAAGCGCTGCGCGAACACCGCAAAACCATACCCGGTGACGTGTCGTTGCTGAGTTTTGATGATATTCCGATGGCGTCCTATTTTAACCCGCCGTTAACCACGGTGCATGTGCCGGTGGCGCAAATGATTCAAAGCGCACTTGAGCAGATAGTCAGCATACTTGATGGTAAGCCGGTATCACCGTTAACCTCCTTCAGTGGTGAACTCATACTGCGTGAATCGGTAGCGCCGGGTCCCTTCGCCGCCAGTCGGCCGGCAAAAAAAAACCGGCCAGGTCGGTGACATCCTGGCCGGTGTTGCCTGATGGCTAATAGTCGATGTCGGTATCGAGTTGCATGCCATTGGTGGCGATCAGCCGTTGATACCAGAAAAAACTCTTCTTACGGTAGCGGGCCAGATCCTTCAGGTCATGCTCATCACGATTAACATAGATAAAGCCGTAGCGCTTGCCAATACCCTGATGAGTGCTGACCAGGTCAATGGCTGACCATGGGCAATAACCAAACAGTTCTACGCCGTCGGTGATCGCCAATTGCAGTTGCGCAATGTGGTTGCTGAGATACTCAATGCGATAATCATCATGGACTTTATTGCCTGTATCCAGCTTATCAAATGCTCCCAGCCCGTTTTCGGTGATGATTAACGGCAGATGATAACGTTCATAGATCTCACGTGCGGTAATGCGAAAACCCACCGGGTCGATATACCAGCCAAATTCATTATGTTCCAAATGTGGATTATCAAAACCGATGTAAACCGACTTATCCAAACCGGGTAACTGTTGATCCTCAACCTCACGCAGGCCGTCTTCGCGCTCGGTATGGGTGGCACTCTCGGCGGCAACGGTGGTGGAGGCATAATAATTAAAGGCAATAAAATCGGGGCGACCCGCCTGCAGCAGCGCCATATCCTCTGCGCTAACCTGCGGCAAATAGCCTTTTTCGGTCATAAAACTCCAGGCAACGGCGTTATAACGGCCAAAGCAGGCTAAGTCCAGATACAGCCAATTGCGAATTGAGGCGTAATTATTGGCGGCAATCACATCTTCCGGCCGGCAACTGGCCGGGTAGACGCAAGAAATGTTTGGCGCCGGACCAATTTTAGCCGCTGGCAGCATCGCGTGGCAGGCGATCATCGCCCGGGCCTGCGCCAGCATCATATGGTGATTTTGCTGATAAAGGGTTTTCTCCGGGTCAAGGGTACCCGGTGGCAAGGTGCCGATGACATCCCCTTTGAGGATCATCATATTTTGTTCGTTAATGGTCAGCCAGTAGTTAACCCGATCGCCAAACAGCTCAAAGGCGGTGCGGGCAAAACGCTCAAATGCAGCGATAGTGTGCGGATTTGACCAGCCGCCTTGTTCTTGCAGTGCCCACGGTAAATCAAAGTGATATAACGTCACCAGTGGTTCAATACCGTAGCGGCAGATTTCATCGATCAGACGTTGGTAGAATGCCACACCAAGTGGGTTAACTTCGCCGTCGCCGGTGGGAAACAGGCGGCTCCATGAAATGGAAAAACGGTAGGTTTTCAGGCCCAGCTCGGCGAACAGGGCGATATCTTCGGCAAAACGATGATAATGGTCGCTGGTGACGGTAAAATCGCTCAGTTCGGGTGCGAAGCTTGCCCGGTCAATCACTGAGGGGCCTTTACCGTCCTGATCCCATGCCCCCTCTACCTGGTAGGCTGAGGTGGAGGCGCCCCAAAGAAATCCCTGCGGAAACGGTGCTAACGTCCGGTAATGCATAACACTCCCCTTGTATTATTCCAGCTTGCCTGCGGGCTGTCGCACTGCCTGCGGCAAAAACCGGTATGGTGTGCCGGTGTCGCCACCGGAGCAAAAAAATGGCATTAAACCTGAGGTGTCAACGCGGCAATATCGCGGTGCAGGCTGATAAGTTCTTCCACCAGATCCCGACAGAGCATGGCGTTCATCAGATGATCCTGCGCATGCACCAGAATAAGGTTGACCGGAATTTTACCCATGCCTTCGTCGTCGCCAATAAGGCGGGTCTGGATGCGGTGCGCACACCGTGCTGCTTCGCTGGCCGAGGCCAATAACACATCGACTGTCTGCCATTGGCGTCCCCGGGCCGCGCGCAGTGCTTCCATGGCATCCGATCGCGCCTGGCCAGAAAAAATAATCAGCTCCATTACCCGGTTTTCCATCTCTGCCGCACTGTCGTTCATGGTATTAATTGTGGTTTCCATGGTTATGCCTCCTGAGGCTGAGGATGGGAAACCGGCATTTCCTGCGCCAGCAGTTGCCGTTCATAAATTTTAAAGAAGGGGTAATAAATCAGAGTGGACACCGCCAGCAGCACCAATACCAATAACGCGGCGCGCATATCCCAACCGGTGGACCAGGCGGCGCCGATCGGCGCTGGGGTGGTCCAGGGCACCACCGAAATGACCCGGCCGACCATATCGGTGCGGGTGGCGATATAGGCCAGGACGGCATTCACCAGCGGCGCGGTAATGAAGGGAATAAACAGCGTCGGGTTCATGACCACCGGCGAGCCGAAAATAACCGGCTCGTTGATATTAAACACACAGGGCACCAGGCTCAGTTTACCGATAGAACGCAAATGGGCGGAGCGGCTGCGTAAATAGAGCAGTACCAGTCCCATGGTCGATCCTGAACCGCCGATGACGATAAAAAACTGCCAGAAGGGTTCGATAAAGATATGCGTCAATGGTTGGCCGGCTGTGAGCTCTTGCTGGTTGATACCCAGGTTGGTTAACCAAAATGCCTGCAACATGCCGCCGACGATAACCGCGCCGTGGATACCGGCAAACCATAATAAATGACAGATCAGTACCGCAATTAAAATCGCCGGCAGAGTATCGGCGGCAGAGATGATTGGCCCAAACAGCGCCATAATGGCTTCAGGCAGCAACATATGAAATTGCGATTGAATAAGCAGACTGAGCGGGTAAAGAGTAAAAAATATCGCCAGCACCGGAATTAATAAATCGAAGGATTGTTTTATTTTCGGCGGTACCTGCTCAGGCAAGTGAATACCGATGTTTCTGACTTGCAGAAAATGCATTAATTCGGTGGTATAAAGGGCCACCAGAATGGCGGTAAAAATACCTGTACCACCCAGAGACGATATCGACAGTGATTTATCCACCACCGGCGAAGCCACCAACAAAAAAGACATTAACGACAGCATGGCAGCCATAAAACCGTTCATTTTATAACTTAGCGCCAGGTTATAGGCGATGGCGGTGGCGACAAAGATAGACATCACGCCCATGGTCATATTATAGGGCATCATGATCACGGTTTCATACTGGACGGCCATGCGCAACCACCACTGGGCGAAGGCCCAAGAACTGTTGGCGGAGAATGGCGGATGAGCAAACACCAGCATAAAAGAACCGACGATCAAAAACGGCATAGCGGAGATAAATCCATCCCTGATCGCCATCACATGACGTTGACTCGATAATTTCCCTGCTATCGGACTAATGGTATCCTCAATAATGCCAAATACCTTTTCGGTTATTCCTGACATATTTCTCTCCTAAGCGTTAAGAAGTGCCAGTGTTTCGTTTAATATTTTTTCGCCATTCATCATGCCGTAGTCCATGCTGTTGATGACAGTAATGGGTTTATGTAACTCGTCGGCCAGGACTTTAAAATCCTTGAGCTTATATTTAATTTGCGGGCCCAGCAGACAACAATCGTAATGCGGTAATTCAGTGGTGAACTCTTCCAGACCGACCGCTTTTATCTCTACCGCGGTGCCTTTTAAGTCTGCGGCTTTTTGCATTTTTTTTACCAGCATGCTGGTGGACATTCCGGCAGCACAACATAACAGGATTTTTTGCATCGTTCAGCGCCTCGAAACCAGTGGTTCACTCGATTATTACGTAGCAATCTTGATTTCTGCAACCGGTTTCAGAAACCGGTTGCAGTTTTGTGATAGCGGTCAATTCCGTGGCAGGGAAGGTGGAAGGTTGCAATTTTTTTTACGCAAGGGCTCACAACTGTCGTTAGCTATGCGCACAGTATGGCTATCGCCTGTGCACCTGGTGCATCATAGTCCTGTAGCGTGCCGGGTATTGAGGGGGAAAAATCAACATGAAACTGACGAAATAAAGGGGCGGATTAACAATGAAACCTAATCACGGTCGGGACTGGATGGTCCACAGTAAGGGTTCAGATAATATTGAAGCCATCGAGGCCTACTTCGCCGGCCATGCTTACGACCTGCACCGCCATGATACGTATGCCATCGGACAGACGTTTGCCGGCGTCCAGAGTTTTCGCTACCGGGGCGCTCGGCGCGATAACCTGCCCGGCAGTGTCATGGTCTTGCATCCAGATGAGTTACACGATGGGCATGCCGGCAGTGAACAAGGTTTTCTTTACCGGATGGTGTATATCGAACCGGCGTTGATACAACAGGTGTTACCGGGCCAGTCGTTGCCGTTTATCCCCGGGGGCATATCCCAGGATAGCCGTCTGATCAACGCAACCCATGCGTTGTTGGGCACGTTTGATTCGCCGCTTGAGTCGCTGGAAAAAGCTGACGCTCTTTACGATCTGGCGCTGGCGTTAAATGCAGTTTCCGGTGCTGCCACGCCCTGCGGTGCGTTGGATTACGCCGCCGCTGAACGCGCCAGGGAATTTATTCACCACAACCTGGACCGCGCCGTGACTGTTGAACAACTGTCAGCGCATGCCAACCGCGATCGCTGGGGGCTTTCCCGCGATTTTCGTCAGGTATTCGGCACCTCGCCGCATCGTTATCTGATTATGCGACGGTTGGATCGTGTTAAACAGGCGTTGATCGGTGGGCAAACCTTGGTTGAAGCATCGCTAACAGCTGGATTTTATGATCAAAGCCATATGAGTCGTCACTTCATTCAGGCCTTTGGTCTATCAGCAAATAGATGGAAAAAAATGATCTCCCAGACGATATAGGTTGCACAAACGTACAAGAATAGTGTTATTGCAGGTTTTACTCTCAATAAAAAATAACCCTACCTCAGGTTCAACATTTGTTCTGATGTAGGGCGATATTTATCAGGAGAGGGGCATGGAAATATTTTTGTTTGCGTTGAGCGTAATGTACAGTCCTGGCCCGGTCAATATCATGGGTCTTGGTGCCGGATTGACCGGTCAATTTCGCCAAACCGTCGGCTTTTTTCTCGGCGTCGGTGTTTCGCTCTTTTGTTTGTTTGTTCTGTTCGGTTATTTAGGTGAGTCATTCATTGCCGCCGCCTATCTGCCTTATATCAGCGTGGCAGGGATTGTTTATATCCTGTATCTCGGGATCAAAATAATAAATAGCCGGGTGGAGATAAAGGATAAGGTCACGGCGATCCCGGTAAAACGATTAACGTTCTGGAATGGGTTTTTGATTCAGTCGATGAATCCCAAGTGCCTGCTGGTGGTGCTGCCCATCACAACTGTGATGTTCCCGGCCGCACACGTAACCGGGAACACCGTCTTTTTGCTTTCTTTACTACTGGGTGCCGGCGGTGCCGGCGCACCGGGATGTTACGCGCTACTGGGTACATTGATCGGTCGCAGCGTTGCTCATGCTGGTTATTTCAAGCGAGTAAACCAGTTGATGGGGGGGGTACTGATGATGGTCGCGGCCATTATGTTATATGAGCTGCTGCGGTCTTAATGTTCAGCACCGGGTATCGTGCCGATCAGGGTTGACGTACCGTGGCCCGACAAACGGTGGACCATGTTGCCATGGTAGAAAATAGGCGGCCTTAAATGGACTGGCTGAGTCTGTCGTTGTCAGCCATGCCGGGTAAAATGACCCTGTAGCTGATGGCGTGCGCCGGGGTAGAGCAGTTTGGTGTAAGTGACCAGTATTCGTTGGTGCCGGGTATGGCGGCAGATCAGCAGGCAGGGATCGTTTTTATTGATAGACAGGAGTTTGCATTGTGCTGCGCTGGGCGAAACGGCTTCAATGATATGCTCACCAGAGGTCAACGGCGCAGCCTGATTAAGATAGATATAGGGTGTTTGTAATTGGTAATCTTGCAATAAATAATCCGGCGCCATCAACGGATTTACCCAGCGTTCTTCCAGCTGTACCGGGATGGCATTTTCATAATGCACGATCAAGGAATGGAACACATCTTGCCCGGGATTCATGCCAAATGCGGCCGCCAGCACCGTATCCGCGAACACCGCATCCAGCGTAATCACTTTGCTGGTGTGTTTATGGCCTCGGTTGACAATTTCATCAGAGATATTATGTACTTCCATAATGGTGGTATGGACTTTAAGTTCGGCGACATAGGTCCCTACACCCTGCATCCGCAGAAGATAACCTTCGCTGGCGAGTTCCCGTAACGCTCGGCTGATCGTCATACGGCTGACGCCAAGTTCATCCACCAATTGATTTTCAGAGGGAATGCGCTGATTAGGTTTCCAGGTACCGTTGCTGATCTGGCTGATGATTGCCTGTTTTACCCGTTGGTACAAAGGCGCCGGTTGTACCCCCATCGACTCGGCCAGTTGCGTCATCTTTGTCTGCTCAACCATCCCGTTACCCCATGCCTTTTTGTGTTAATTCCAAGGGTAATGATAACAATAACTGCTGTCTATACAAGCATGTAATAGCACAATCAGGTCTGCACGATTCGGGTGCGATGCTGCCCCATCAGGGGGCCCCACACAGGCTGTTTGCCCGTCAATAGGCCGTGTTTGACGGCGGGCGCAGATGATAGAGAGTGAACAAGATGGCATATTCATTGCATTACTTGTCTATACACGTAAAAGCCGCATAAAACCCTACGGATCCCGTTAGTCGCACATCCTGTGCGTGCGGAAAGGGTTCGGATCCCCTGGGCCAGACTTTCTTCAGGCATTAAAAAGGACGTGAAATGATCGTGAATCTGGCGGATTATCGCCGGCAGGCCCAACGTGCGTTGCCGACCTTTGTTTTTGATTATGTTGATGGCGGGGCGGACGACGAGCGCACCCTGATGAACAACCGGGCAGCCTTCGACCGTTGGCAGTTCGTCGCGCCGATGCTCAAGGATGCCAGTGTCCGCAGTCTTGCTGTACAACTGGGTGATACGGCGTTAGCTGCACCGTTCCTGATTGCGCCAACAGGTTACAATGGGATGTTACGTTACCGGGCGGATCAGATGTTGGCACAGGCGGCCGAACACGCGGGCATCACCTATATTCAAAGTACCGTGTCAACCGCTGCGCTTGAGGAGATCCCGTGCAGCCGGACCGGGGCGCGCTGGTTTCAATTGTATGTTTTAAAAGACCGCCAGGTAACGGTCGATCTCCTGCGTCGGGTTAAGGAGATGGGATGCACCAATTTGGTGGTGTCGGTTGATGCCGTACATTTCGGCAATCGTGAGCGAGATAAACGTCATTACCGAAAACCGATGAAACTGTCTCTGGCCAGCTATCTGAACGTGGCGCGGCATCCTGGCTGGGTGTTGCGCACCCTGGTGCCCGGCGGCATGCCGGGCTTCGGTAACCTGAAACCCTACCTGCCGCCGCAATACCGACGGGGCGTTGGCGGGGCGACCTATTTTGCGCAACAGATGGATGATAGCCTTAATTGGCAAACCCTGGCATGGATCAGGTCGTTATGGCAGGGGGCGTTGTATGTTAAAGGCATCCTGACGGTTGAAGATGCCAAGGCGGCACTGGCGTTGGGCGCGGACGGTTTGATGTTATCCAACCATGGTGGGCGCCAATTGGACGGCAGTGTTTGTCCGTTGACGGTACTGCCCGAGATCCGTCGGGCCTGTGGCTCTACGGCCAGGATCCTGATCGACAGCGGCATCCGGCGCGGTACTGATGTGGTCAAAGCCCTGGCATTGGGGGCTAATGCGGTGTTGGTAGGGCGGCCAATGCTGTACGCAGTGGCGGCGGAGGGCGAGGCCGGGGTGGCTCAGGCGATAACCCTACTGACACAAGAAATCGATCGTACCCTGGCGCAGCTCGGTTGCTGTAGCTTGGCGGAACTGGGGCCGCATCTACTGTGTCGGTGCGAAAATTGAGGGATACGCAACATGCACACGTAGGTGGGACCGTGTAGCCTGAGGGTAAATCGGTCGTCGCCGTCGGTATTGTCGATGGTGTCCGGGCGCACGCGCCCTGATGCTGACGCCATCGGCAGTCAGATCGATGCCAAATACCCACCATCCACGTACAGTACCTGACCGGTGATGTAGCGTGCTGCGGCGGAACTGAGAAACACCGCCGCACCGATCAGATCGTCCAGTTCCCCAAAACGACCCAGCGGTATCTTGCTCAGCATGGCGTCACACCACTGCGGGTCTTGGTAAAACACTTGCGTCAAATCAGTGTTGAAATAACCCGGTCCAATGCCGTTGATGCGAATGCCGTGTTGAGCCCATTCGCTGCTTAATGTATGGGTCAATCCAACCAGTCCGGCTTTTGATGCACCGTAGGCTGCCGCGCCAGGGACACCGATCTGGCTGGTAAGAGAACAGATATTGATCATGCTGCCGCCATGGCGACGGACCATCAGTCGCGCGGCCGCCTGTGCACAGAAAAAAGCGCCTTTTAGATTGGTATCCACGATGCGCTGCCATAACGCCTCATCCACCTCTAGTGAAGGACAGACCTGTTCGGTCCCTGCGTTATTGATCAAAATATCCAACGGCGCGTCCTCGAAGCGGGAAAAAGCCTGGGTTATACTTTCACCGCGGCTGACATCCAGTAAGAGGCCGGTGGCGTCTGCATCCCAATGCTTCAATTGTTTCACGGCATCGTCGAGCGTCGCGATATCACGCCCGGCGATCACCACCGTGGCCCCGGCTTGTGCCAGCCCCCGGGCGAGGGTAAAACCGATACCACGGGACGCACCGGTCACCAGCGCTGTTTTTCCTTCCAGTGAGAAAGTGGCGAGTAAGGTTGTCATATTAACTCCGGTCCAGGGTACTATCTGCGTGGTTAATCGCCACCAGGTCATTAAGCCAATGGGTGAAATCATCCTCACCGCCGTTGCCCAACATGACCGCTATCGCCAAGCCTAATGCCGAGCTGACCGGCGTGTGGCCGCTGTGGCCGTCGGCCCGCAGATCCAGCACCAGGGTTGGACAACAGAACATGGCCAGCCTGACGATGCGCTGCCAATGCGCCGGCAGCCAGCCACGGTGTTTCAGCTCAGCCAGCAGCGGGCGCCAGTACTCATGCCCTTTGCTGTCCAGAAACGCCCGACGCAGTGGCGTAAGTTGCCAGTTATGACTGACTTTCAACCGCTGGCCCTCACGGGTCACGGTGACGTGGTAGCGCTGCGCTGCGCGTTCAGGCTCATACAGCCAGCAGGGATGGGCGAAGATATTATGAAAGGTGGCCTTGATCTCTGCCAATAGCGCTGGAATGGCGCTGCCGGCGAAGGCGGGGTCAAAACTCACCAGTTCAGGTTGCCCGCCCCGGGTATCAAACCAGACATTGGCATTATGCGCATCGCCATGGGCGGTAAGGGCACCCTGTCCAGCCAGGGCCGACGGCTCCAGACGTTCGCCGGCTTCCAGAAACAATTGTTCAAGGCTATGGGGATATAGCACGCCATTAATTTCCCATTGCAACCGGCTTAGCTCCCGCCAGGGGAGCTGTTCTTGCGCCAGTTGAAATACCTTATCGACGTAAAATAGCTTGACTCGCCCACCTAAACCGGCCGGCTCGCCCGCAGAAAAGAGCCGGTGATAAAACAGTTGATGAATTGGTTCCTTAACCACGCTTTCCTGGCTGCCAGAGACGAGGGTGGGTTGGCTACAGGCCCACAGCGCGCGATCCGCCCGTTGCTGCGCATCAACCACCACGCCCATATTCAGCCAATCATCACCGTCTTCAATCTCGTGGCAAACTTCCGCCAGCCGTTTATTGTTACGCAGCGCATAAAGCAGAATTTGCCGACCGGGTTCACCGCAGGCATAGAGCGGCACATCCACGTGAAACCCCGCATCGCGTAGCAGTCCGGCACGGTAATACTCTTCGATAGTCTGATCTTCACCGTCTTCGTGATGGTATTTAAAGAATAGCGTGCGGTGGTCCGCCAGCGTCACCTGACCGTTAAGGGAATTAAGACTGTATTGATCACGGTTGATTTTCAAGCCAAGCACCGGTGTTGCGGTGATTTGCGCGATTAACCGACTGAGCCGGTCATTGGCAGCTGGCCAATCGCCGGCTTTGGCCAATGCCCTGGCCTGGGCGGCATAAGGTGGCTTAACGTCATCAGACATCGGTCTCTCCTTTGAGGAATTTTTTCCTCAGGTCTGACACCGCTAGCGCGTGGCCGGTGAAACCTTCATATTCGGCGAAACGCTTGGCCTTGACCGCCAGGTTGTCATAACCGGCAGCGGTGACATACCCAATGGAGATCCGCTTCATATAGTCGAATACCGACAAGGGACCCGCGGTTTTAGCTGCACCGTTAGTTGGCAGCACCGCATTCGGTCCTAGCACAAAATTACCCAGGGTAACCGGCGTATGGTTGCCAAGCAGTATCTCCCCAGCGTTGCGGATCTTGGTCATGACTGCCATCGGTTCGTCGGCCAGGATCTCCAGATGTTCCGGCGCATAACGATTAACAAACGCGATGGCCGTCTCAAAGTCGCGGGTCAGGACGATGCCGCCGTGCTCGCCGCACAAGACCCGGCGTGAGAAGTCGGCCCGTTGTTGATCCAATTTGCCCCACAGCGACGGCAATAGTGTAATGGCCTGTTCGGCGACACGGCGGCTGGAGGTCACCAGCCAAGCGGACGAATCGGGGCCGTGCTCGGATTCGATGATCAAATCGAGCGCCGCCAGGGCGCCGTTGGCATTATCGTCGGCCAGAATAATACTTTCGCTCGGACCGGCGGGCACCCCGGGGTCGATCAAATGCGTTAACTGGCGTTTGGCAGCCACCACCCACGGGCTGCCGGGGCCTACAATTTTCAGGCATTTGGGTACGGTTTCGGTACCGAAGGCCACCGCGGCGACCCCTTGTGCGCCGCCACATTTATAGATTTCGCTGATGCCGACAATACGTGCGGCCACAAGCGTCGCATCGTCCACCTTACCGTCCGGTCCCGGCGGCGTAATCACCACCGCTCGCGGCACGCCGGCGACCATAGCCGGGATCGTGGTCATCAGCAGTACGCTGGGGAAAGATCCCTTGCCGCGTGGCACATAACAGGCGACGGCATTGATAGGCACATGGCGATCGCCGGCAAAAGCGCCGGGCTGCATCTCCTTGAGCCACATCTCTTCCGGCTTTTGCGCTTCATGGAAAGCGCGGATATTGCCTGCGGCAAAACGGATGGCCTCAATCACCTCTGGATCGATACGGGCAAATGCCTGTTCAAACTCGCTCTCTTCAGCACGCAGAGAAAAGGTTTCAGGCACCACCGCATCAAAACTGCGGGCAAAACGGATGAGCGCCGCGTCCCCTTCGGTTTTTACTGCCTCGATAATGGGTGCGACGCGTTCGCTGAAAAAGGACAGGTCGGTTTCAGTACGTTTAAACAACGCGTCTGGTAATACGTCGTTGTGGGAAAGATCGTGAAAGATAACGGACATGGTCATAATCCCCTGGGTTAGGCGGGCATGGCCGGATGGCGGATGCGATCCAGCACCAGATGTTGCAAATTGATAAACGCCGGGTCGCGGTTCATGTCTTCGTGGCGGGGCCGCGCGAGCGTGACATCAAAGGTATCGTTTATCACGCCCTGGCCCATCACCACGATGCGATCGGATAACCAGACCGCCTCTTCGATATCATGGGTCACAAACATCACGGTCAGGCGATGTTTTTCCCATATTTCAATCAGCAATTGCTGCATTTGATGGCGGGTCATTGCATCGAGCGCACCGAACGGTTCATCCATCAGCAAAATTTTCGGCCGATAGGACAAGGCGCGTGCAATCGCGACCCGCTGTTTCATGCCGCCGGACAACTCCCCCGGCCAGCTATCACCGGACTGGCCAAGTTTGACCAATTCAAGATGGAGCTGTGCGATATCGCGGCAGTGCCGGCTGGGCGTCCCCGCCGCCTTTAAGGCAAACTCGATATTCTGGCGGGCGGTTAGCCAAGGCAACAGCGTATAGGACTGAAAGACCACGCCCCGGTCAATCCCCGGACCGGTAATGGAAACACCGTCGACACGAACATCACCGGCGTCAAACTCCTCCAGTCCGGCCGCTATAGATAATAGGGTGCTTTTACCGCAGCCAGATGAGCCAACGATGGACACAAATTCGTTATCGTTGAGCGTCAGATCGATACCGTTGATCACCTGATGACGGCTTTTGCCCAGCGGGAAACTTTTTTCCAATTGATGTAGCGATAGGGTCGCCATTAGCTGCTCCTCCGATTGTAACGAAACAGCACCCGTTCCGCGGCGCGCATCACCTGATCAGTAATAAGCCCCAGAAAACCGAGCAGCAGGATATAACCGATAATGGTGTCGGTCTGAAAATAACGCTGCGACACCACAATGCGATAACCCAAACCGGAGGTGGAAGCCACTAATTCCGCTAAGACCAACCAGGTCCAGGCCCAACCGAGGCTAATGCGCAATGCATCCCAGATTGCCGGCATGGCTGCGGGCAGCACAATTTTCAGCATAATAGTACGATCGGGCATGCCAAGTGTACGACCCAAACCGACAAAATCGGCGGGGACACGTTTAACCGCATCGATCATCATTAATACCTGCTGGAAAAACGTGCCAATCCAGATGACCAGAAATTTCTGGAAATCGTCAGTGCCGGTCCACAGAATGGTCAACGGCACAAATGCTACCACCGGCATATAACGGATAAAATCCACCAAGGGTTCGACGATCGCTTTGAACAGACCGTAACAGCCGGCCAGGGTGCCGATGACAATGGACATGACGGACGAGATGACAAAGGCGATGACAATGCGATACAGACTGCTTTTGATATCGCTGGTCAGCACGCCCTCCGTCGCCAGCGACACCATGCGTTGCCATACTCGATCGAGGCTCGGTAAAAACAGCGCCGGAATGGCGCCGCTGCGGGTTGCCGCCCACCATGCCGCGATCAGCAGGGCAAAGACCGTGACCGAGATACCGACAAACTGCCCGCGTGTTGGCGCGCGTCCGATGGTCAGCAAACCTAGCCGACGTTTCCTCGGTCGTTGTCCAGGGGCGGTGCCAGTGATTTTGGATATGCTCATGAGCCCGGAACCTTTTATTTATTCCGCGTTGACAACATCAGCATCAATCACCTGTGCGGCTGTCACCGGCGTGGTGATGATACCGGCGGCGGTTGCGGCTTGTAAAACGTGCTGGAAGGTCTCGTTACTGAATTGATGGCCGAGCACCTGTTTGTTTTCCGCCAGGGTGTAATATTTAACGCCGTCAAAGGCACTATTCAGTTCGCCTGCGCTGGCGCCCACAGCTTTGGCGATAATCGCCCGGTCGGTTTGTGTGTTGCTGTTGTAGTGATTAAGCGCCTCATCCCAGGTGGCTATCAAGGCGGCTACCTGGCCGGGCCGGTTTTTCAGCACCTCATCGCGTACTACCAGGACGTCGCTGATTAAACCGGGATCGTTCTGACCGCTGTAGAGCATATGCACTGAGGGATCATTTTTTATTGCCACAGACAGGTAGGGCTCATAGGTTACCGCCGCGTCAACACGCTTGGCGATCAGGGCAGTGCCAGCGGACGAGGCGGGCATCGGGACAGGTTTGATATCCTTGATGGTCATGCCAGCGGAGGTCAGGGCGCTATGCAGCAGGATATCGCTGGTAGTCCCTTCCTCATAAGCCACACTTTTGCCCTTGAGATCCTTAAGATTGGTGATGGCGCTACTGGTGAGCATGGCATCTGCCGTTTTACTTTGATCGAGCAGCAATACCACTTTAACCGGCAGCCCGGCAGCAATCATTCCCATGGCAGTATGAGTCGCAATATTGGCGGCATCGAGCTGACCGCTGGCCAGTGCGGCATTGATATCTTTATCCTCAGCGAAGTTAATCACGTCAACCTGTTTAAGACCGTGTTTTTTAAACATGCCGTAGTGATTGGCTACATGCCACTGACCATACCCCAGCCAAGGCTCAACGCCCATTTTAAGGGGGCCGGGCTCCGGTGTAGCCGCAAAGCTTGGCGATGTCAGCAGCAGCCCAGAACATAACGTGACGACCAGGTTTTTTTGCAAAGCTCGGTATGAAATCATGTCGGTTTCCTTCTTAGCGGTGGTGTGGGGATAGAATGCTGATGTGTGTCCTTGTATATACAAGAGTATGCAAGAGTGATGCCAATCGACGGTCCACGACGGCCGGGGCTGAGGCAGGAAGCGGGTCATAAAAAGTGCATAAAAACCGTGCACCGCACCGTGGTTGTGCGTCATAACGATCATGAGTTTGGCATAAACCGCAGGTGATTATGCGCTGCGGCAACGGTGCTACAGTTGGCGATGGTTTTACCTTGGTCGTTCTTAACCCTGGCTTGCTAAAAGACGGTATCCCCTTTACTGCGATTGGTCGGCGAAGTGTGTTCAGAATTAATATATTATTATAAAATAAATTATAGTTATTTAAATCATTGCCAATAATAATCATTCTATTTTTAATTAAAAAATAAAAATAGTGGGGAAGGGATGCTGATGTTACTATATTGACGGCTCTCTATTTCTCTCACTAAATGTATTATTTTGTGCGTTCCAGTGTGGGAATTGATTAATAAAAACCCAACATTAATGAATAAAGGATTTTGTATGGCAAAAACGACTTTTTTTTATTCGTTGCTGATATCAGTAGCAATGTTAGGAGGGTGCGCCACTGAATCCTCCCGTACTCTTGAAGTGCAAAAAGTCGCCTCTTATAATACACCTTATCAGGGACAGCGCAGTCTGATAGCCGTCGGTAAGTTTGATAATCGTTCGAATTATATGAACGGCATTTTCTCCGATGGTATTGACCATCTGGGTAATCAATCAAAAACTATCCTGGTGACGGATTTGCAGCAAACGGGGCGTTTCAACGTATTGGACCGCACCAATATGGATGAACTGAAAAACGAAGCGAATATCAAAGGCCAGACGCAAACCCTGAAAGGCGCCACCTATATGGTGACCGGTGATGTGACGGAGTTTGGGCGTAAAGAGGTTGGCGATCAGCAACTTTGGGGTATTTTTGGCCGGGGTAAAACACAAATTGCCTATGCCAAGGTGAATCTCAATATTGTTAATGTACAAACGTCTGAGGTGGTGTTCTCCACTCAGGGCGCAGGTGAATACCAACTGTCCAACCGCGAAGTGATTGGTTTTGGTGGCACAGCAAGTTATGACTCAACGTTAAATGGCAAAGTGCTGGATCTCGCTATTCGTGAAGCAGTGAATAATTTGGTTTCAGGGATTGAACACGGCGCATGGCAACCGACGCATTAAGGGATTAAGAATAAATGTTAATATCACCTAAAAAAATAGTTATTTGTGCGATAGTCGTGTTAAGTGGTTGTGCCACTGCACCTAAAGCCATTTATAATTGGGATAGTTATGAACCTACGGTATATCAATATTATCAGGGGAATAAAACCAGTCCCGATGAACAAATCGCCAAGTTGAAAGCCTCCACTGAAAAATCCAGGGCCACAAACAAAAAAGTGCCACCAGGATTATATGCTCACCTTGGCCTGCTGTATGCCAACACCGGTCGTACCGACCTGGCATTTCAAGAATTCAATACAGAAAAAACGCTGTTTCCGGAATCGGCACCTTTTATGGATTCTTTAATCAACCAACATAAAGGGGCTGTGAAATGAGTCGTATTTTGGCATTAATCAGCGTGGTGTGTGCCTTGATGTTGACGGGGTGTGCAAAAACCACCCCGCGTGACTATACGGCGTTTATGCAGAGCAAACCAAGATCAATTCTGGTGCTGCCACCGGTCAACCACTCACCGGATGTGAATGCCAGCCATAGCCTGCTTTCACACGTGACACGCCCACTGGCTGAGGACGGCTATTATGTATTGCCGGTCGCGGTAGTTGAAGAGACATTTAAACAAAATGGCTTAACCACGGCACAAGATATCCGGGCGGTCAGCGTTGCTAAATTGCATCAGATTTTTGGTGCTGATGCCGTGCTGTATATTGATGTGACCGATTACGGCACAAAATACAGGGTGATACTCAGCGAGACGCGGGTTACGGCTAAAGCAAGATTAGTCGATTTGCGTACCGGACAACTCCTATGGACTGGCGGAGCAACCGCGTCAAATAATGAACAAGACAACAACAATAATAGTGGCTTGATAGGTATGCTGGTCACCGCTGCCCTCACCCAGGTGGCGAATAATCTGATGGATAAAGGCCATGATATTGCGGGTATCACCAGTACCCGTCTGTTATCTGCCGATGTTGCGGGCGGGGTATTGTACGGTCCGTACTCTCCCGACTATGGCAAAAATAACCTTAAGATCTAACCGCCTATCCTGTGTGATGGGGCGTTAATGCCAACATGGCCAGCGATGAATGCTGGCTATGTCAATTCGTTTGATTAGTCACGCCAAATCAAGATCGTAGGCCATCCACTTGCCCTCACATGACATTTCCACCACCATACAACTTTTTGGCCGCTTTCTCGACCGTGCGCAACGACTTGCTACATTCACCGGCTCAAGCCCGCCGCATAATCACGCCCATCGGGGCATTGGTGGAAATGACCGAGACTGGCATATACTGATCGTACGCCAACACCAGATGGCAATTCAGACCGATCGTTTAACAACGTCGAGGGGAAGCCATGCTTATAGCCCAAATCACCGATATTCACGCCGCGCCGGGTAACGGAAATTTAGCGCGACTGCACGGCGTGATCAGTTGGATAGCAACGGTTAGACCAGACCTGCTAATTGTCACCGGCGACCTGATAGACGACGGTTGGCATGCGGGGTACCCACTGATAGAAGCGGAGTTAAAACGGGCTAACTGTCGCTTTCTGGTCTTGCCGGGAAATTCTGATGACAAGGATGCGATGCGTGATTGTCTGCAGGGAACGGTTAAGTGGGCCGATAAAACCGCGCTTCACATCAGTGAGCTGATCATGGGTTTGCCCATTGTCGGAATGGATACCACACAAGCGGGTGAAACTAGAGGTGATATTACGCGACACCTTGACTGGCTGGCGGGAACGCTCGACGGATTTTCTGCGCCCGCGCTTGTATTTATGCATCACCATCTTGTCCCCAGCGGAATAGCGCCGATTGACCGGGTCATGTGTCATGGTGCGAAAGAATTCGGTGAATTAATCACCCAGGTCCGTTTTCCCCCGATAGCGGTATGCAGTGGTCATGTTCATCGTAGTATGTCCGCCGTTATAGCCGGCGTACCCGCGTATATTTGCGGCTCGATCTGCCCTGCCAACCCGTTACTTCTGGATAATCAAATAATCCCGCCAGTAACCGATCCCCCAGCGTTAATGATTCATGATGTAAGGAACGGATATTTGGTCAGTAGTCATGTGAGTGTCTGACGTCGGTCAGATATCTCATCATCTCTGTTGAAAAAAAATATATCATTGGACCTTATTTCACACACAGTTAGCGTGAAAATTCTGCCTATGTCTATGCGAATAATTGCTGACGCACTTTAACCACGTCTTCCAGCGCCCGTTCATGTAACAGATGTTGGTTATGGCTTACGCGTAACTGGCCACGCGTCCATACGCGTTGGATGACGGAGGTGCGTGAACTGCCGAATATATGGCCCGCCAGCGCTTTTTCCACCGGTAATAACGCCATGGCATGATGGTTAACGTCAAGTTCGACAAAATCGGCGCATTGTCCGCTGGCGATGCCATCCACGTTACATCCGCTGGCCTGAGCTCCGCCGCTGACCGCGCCGAGGTAAAGTGCGGTCGCGACCTCTGGGTGATCATCACTGGCACCGATATTGCGTTGGCGTAAATGAAAGCGCTGACTGTATTCCAACATCAATAACTCTTCCGCTACGCTAACAGTAGCATTACTGTCAGAACCCATGCCCCAACGGCCCTGATGCTTACGCCATAATGGATAATCAAAAATACCGTCGCCCAGATTACCCTCGGTGGTGGGGCACAACCCCACGACGACACCCGTTGATGCTGCCTTCTGGTATTCCCGCACAAGATTGGCAAGCGTGTTGATTGATGTATTGTTGTCTTTCACCAATGCTACTAAACCGCCACTGAGATAAGCGTGGGTAAAATCGACCACTTCCGCCCGCGCCGGGGTGATATAAATAGCGGAAACGGCAATATCGGCACGGTGAGCGTTCACACTCGGCACCAGGCCTTTAAAGTCTACGTTGGTCCAACGATGGGGCGATGGAGCACTTGGCCGATGGCCTCGACCAATTCAATATCGAACCCGGAAACAATAACAGCTGATATGACGGTAAAGTCCGCTATTGATGCGTTTGTGAGAAGCAAACCTTGGGCTTTTTTGGTGCAACACCCGGTCAAAACCCCTGACGGCTCTCTCTTTTTGCACCAAATGGGTAATCAAACGGCGGTGATTTGCGGGTGATCACAGAATGCAGTCGGGTATAGTGAAAAACTCTACAATGTTATTGCTATGTTAAATAATTGACCATTAGTGCGGTGCCAACTGCACAGAAAAATCGATTCAGTGTATGCTAGCCGGCGTGTCAGCATGACGTAACTCCCCAGCGCGACAGGAGAATCACCCGTGAATCAAAGCCAGCGCGAACATATAAACAACGTCGTCGCCAGCCTTAGCGATAACGCCCAGCGGCTGGTCATGCGTCAGCATGATCAGACCATTCGCGATTCCTGGCAGCGTTGCGTCGAGTTCCACGGTCTTGACCCGAGCCGTATGCAGGAAGCGCGCATCCTGCCGAGCAATGAACTGCGTGAATATCGCGAAAACCTCGAAGAGTTTCGTCGCATTGCCCATCATGGGCTGGGTGTGCTGTACAAGCAGATCGCTGCCGCGGGTTATGTGGTGCTGCTTACTGATGCCAACGGCATTACCGTCGATTATCTTGGCGACGGTAATGCCGAAATCAGCCTGCGCCGTGCCGGGTTATTTCTTGGCGCGCAGTGGTCAGAAGCCTGGGCGGGTACCTGTGCTGTCGGCACCGCGTTGGCCACCGGTAAAGCGCTAACCGTTCATCAGGCCGATCATTTCGATGCCACCCATATCCCACTGACCTGTACCGCCGTGCCGCTGTTCGATCCCCAAGGGCAGCTTAATGCAGTGCTGGATATCTCCGCGCTAACCTCACCGCAGTCGAAATCCAGCCAGCAGCTGGCATTGCAGATTGCCAAGTTGTACGCACATCAAATTGAAAATGCCTGGTTTGAATACCGCCACCGTACCGACTGGGTACTGAAACTCAGCCCGGCCTCGCCGTTTGTTGAAGTCAGTCCGGACTTTCTGATCGCCTTTGACGCCAGTGGCAAAGTGGTGGGGCACAACCACCGTGCCCAGCGCATGCTAGAGAAAGAACTGGGTAGGGTGACGCCGTCGCCATACAGCCGTAGCACGCTGCTGGGGATGCCGATTGAGCAGTTGTTTAATACCTCCGTCGACAGTCTGCCGGACTGGCTGGCCAGCGCCAATGGCCGCCAGGGCACGCTGGAGCGCATTAACAGCGGCGAAGTGCTGTATGTCACCGCCGTACAGCCTGCGCGACGGCCTGCACGCCATATTATGACCACCCCAGCGGCGCTGCCCGCACCGCTGGCAGCATTGAGCGGTGGCGATCGGGCATTGCAACAACAGTTACAGCGTGCGGCACGACTGCTGCCGGCACCGTTACATTTGGTGGTGCATGGTGAAACCGGTTGCGGCAAAGAATATTTTGCCAAAGCGTTCCATCAGGCCAGCGATCGCCGCAGTCAGCCGTTTATTGCCGTTAACTGCGCAGCTATTCCGCCAATGCTGATCGAAAGCGAGCTGTTTGGTCATCTGCCGGGCAGTTTCTCCGGTGCCGGTAATAAGGCGAAGCAAGGTCTGATCCAGGCGGCTGACGGCGGCACCTTGTTTCTTGATGAAATCGGCGATATGCCGCTAGAGATGCAGACGCGGCTATTGCGCGTGCTGGCTGAGCAGGAGGTGCTGCCGGTGGGGGCCTCACGCCCGGTGCCGGTCAATATCCGGGTGATATCCGCCTCCCATCACGCGCTTGATCAACTGGTCGACCAGGGGCGTTTTCGCGCCGACCTATTCTACCGCCTGCAGGGCGCGCGTATCTCGCTGCCGCCGCTGCGCAGCCGCAGCGATCTCGACTGGCTGATCGGCAAATTGCTGGGCGGAAAAGCCGAGCTGTCGGCAAACGCACGCCAGCGGCTACACCAGCACGGTTGGCCCGGTAATCTGCGCGAGCTGAAAAATGTGCTGGATTACGCGGCGGCTATCTGTGATGGCGGGCGCATTGAAGCCAGTGATCTGCCGGATGGAATCGGTGAACATGCGGCGGCGATCTCCCTGCTGCCGGGCGCGTTGCCTGAAAGCGCCGATATGCCGCCGGAAGGGCAGTTGCTGATGCAGTATCTGCGGACCGCACGCTGGAACCACAGCGCGGTGGCGCGGCAACTGGGCATCAGCCGTATGACGCTGTATCGCCGCATGCAGCGTTTTGGTATCCAGTCACCCAATCGTGACGATACCGTGCAGTAATGTTGTGTTGTACACCTGTTGCAGTCTGTTACGGCTAAACAGGTGACACCTGTCTCACCCCACCGCTGACCTTGGGTAATGCTACCAAAGCAACCACCTGATTCACAATGATTTAACTAATATTTAACCTAAATGGCACGACCTTTGCGTTGTCTTAGTCAGTTGATGACGCAGAGGGGCCGATAATGCTGCATACAGAATCCACTTCCGCCCGTTGGGTCGGCATTATCGCTAACCCGGTTTCCGCTCGTGATATTCGCCGCGCGGTCGGCCACGCGGGTACGCTGCCGCTGGCCGAAAGGGTCAATCTGCTGCTGCGTATGCTGGCCGCGCTGGCGGCCTGCGGTGTTCAGGACGTGCGCATGATGCCGGATCGAGAAGGGTTGCGTGCATTACTGCTGCGTGAACTGACGTCGAGCCCTGTGCGACGGTTGCCTCAGTTGAGCTGGTTGCCGATGGCGGTCAGTGCCACGGTGCAGGACAGTTTTCGTGCCGCCGAAATGATGTGCACGACCGGAGCGGCAGCAATTGTGGTGCTTGGTGGCGACGGCACCCACCGCGCGGTGGCGCGTCATTGCGGTGACGTACCACTGGCTGGGCTTTCCACCGGGACCAATAATGCCTGGCCGGAACAGCGCGAGTCAACGGTGCTTGGCCTGGCGCTTGGGCTTTATGCCTGCGGACGTATTCCGCCTGAGCAGGCGCTGGTGTGGAATAAGTGGTTGGACATCACGCTGGCCGGTGAGCACGACGACGTTCACCATGATATTGCACTGGTGGACGCGGCGATAACCCGCGAGACATTTATTGGTGCGCGTTCGTTGTGGAGCTCGGGCGCGTTGTCGCAGTTGTTCCTCAGTTTTGCGGAACCGCAGGCCGTGGGGCTTTCTTCTATCGGCGGTTTGTTACAGCCAGTCGGGCGCCGTGACGCGGGTGGTCTGAGCATCCTCTTTGGCACCGGCGGTTGTCAACTGCTGGCCCCGGTAGCGCCCGGCGTACTCGACCGGGTTGATATTGCCCACTGGCGGAAAATCCGGCACGCACATGTACATCAACCGCTGCTGCGCCAGGGCGTGGTTGCCCTCGATGGTGAGCGCGAGCTGACCTTTGGCCCTCAGCACCATCTCACCATTGCCCTGCGCGAGCGGGCGTTCCGCTCGCTGGACATCAACGCTTGCCTGCATTACGCCGCCACCGCCGGTTTATTGCGTGATGGGGTCTGAAAGCCCGTCACGTTCTGTCACCCGATCCATCTGGAGATAACGATGAACATCAGAGAAGCAAGCAATTCGGGCAGTCAGCTCAGTGCCGAACAACTACTGAGCGTTTACCGCCGCATGCGCACCATTCGTGATTTTGAAGAGCGTCTGCATGTGGACTTTTCCCGTGGGGATATTCCCGGGTTTGTGCATCTTTACGCCGGAGAAGAGGCTACCGCCGTCGGTATCATGTCGCACCTCAACGACGGCGACCGCATCTCCAGCACTCACCGTGGGCACGGTCACTGCATCGCCAAAGGGGTAGATGTGATGGCGATGATGAAAGAGATCTACGGCAAAACCGGTGGCGCCTGTGGCGGCAAAGGAGGATCAATGCATATCGCTGACCTTAGCAAAGGCATGATGGGGGCCAACGGCATTCTCGGCGCCGGTGCGCCGCTGATATGTGGTGCGGCCCTGGCGGCTAAATTCCGCGCTAGGGGCGAAGTGGGCATTACCTTTGCCGGAGACGGCGCGGCCAACCAGGGGACTTTTTTAGAGAGTCTTAATCTGGCCGCGGTGTGGAACCTGCCGGTGATTTTTGTGATTGAAAATAATGGCTACGCCGAAGCCACTTCACGCAGCTACGCCACGGCGGTGGACAGTTATGTTGATCGCGCCGCCGGATTCGGCATGCTGGGCGTTACCGTTGATGGCACCGACTTTTTTGCGGTGTATGAAACCGCCGGTGAGCTGATCCGCCGCGCGCGAGAAGGCGGCGGTCCGGCGCTGCTGGAGTGCAAAATGGTGCGTTTCTTCGGCCACTTTGAAGGCGATGCACAAACCTATCGCGCGAAGGATGAGCTGGAATCGATCCGCGCCACTCAGGACTGTCTGAAGCTGTTCCGATCGCAGGTTGAACAGGCGGGAGTAGTCAACGCCGACAGGTTTAACGCCATCGACCAAGAGGTGGCGGCGCTCATCGAGCAGGCGGTTGCACAGGCGAAAGCTGCGCCGGAACCCACCGCTGCCGACCTGTTATCCGATGTTTATGTCAGCTACTGAGGGGAATCATCATGGCGCGTAAATTAAGTATGAAAATGGCAATCAACGAAGCGATTGACCAGGAGATGGCCCGCGACCCGAGTGTGATCATGCTGGGGGAAGATATTGTCGGCGGCATGGGCACGCAAGGGGACAAAGATGCCTGGGGCGGGGTACTCGGCGTGACCAAAGGGCTGTATGCCAAACACGGCGACCGGTTGCTCGACACGCCGCTGTCCGAATCGGCCTACGTCGGTGCGGCCATTGGCGCGGCGGCTTGCGGTATGCGGCCGATTGCCGAACTGATGTTTATCGATTTTATGGGTGTGTGTTTTGATCAGATTTTCAACCAGGCGGCCAAGTTCCGCTATATGTTCGGCGGTAAGGCGCAAACCCCAGTCGTGATCCGCGCCATGGTGGGTGCCGGTTTCCGTGCCGCCGCCCAGCACTCACAAATGTTGACACCGATCTTCACCCATATCCCCGGCCTGAAAGTGGTGTGCCCGAGCACGCCGTATGACACCAAAGGCATGCTGATCCAGGCGATCCGCGATAACGATCCGGTGATTTTCTGTGAGCATAAAAACCTCTATGGTTTGGAAGGTGAGGTGCCGGAAAAACCGTACGCTATCCCCTTCGGTGAGGCCAGCATTGTGCGTGACGGCCGCGACGTATCGATTATCACCTACGGGTTGATGGTACACCGGGCGCTGGATGCGGCGCAGCAGTTGGCGACGCAGGGCATTGATGTTGAGGTCGTCGATCTGCGTTCGCTGTCGCCACTGGATATCGATACGGTACTGGAAACGGTGGAGAACACCGGGCGGCTGGTGGTGGTCGATGAGGCACATCCGCGCTGTAATATCGCTACCGATATCGCCGCGCAAGTAGCACAGCATGCTTTCGGTTCGCTCAAAGCCCCGATTGAAATGGTCTGTGCACCCCATACGCCGGTGCCGTTCTCGCCAACGCTGGAAGATCAGTACCTGCCGAGCGCTGCGCGGATTGTCGCAGCGGTACAGCGCACCCTGGAATACCGAGGAAAACACTGATGAGTGAAACCAACATAACCCCGGTGGTGATGCCCAAGTGGGGACTGTCGATGCGTGAAGGCACAGTCAACGAGTGGTTAGTAGAGGAAGGGACGGAAATTACGCCAGGGATGCCGATAGTCAATGTCGAAACCGATAAAATCGCTAATGCGGTTGAAGCTACCGACGGCGGCCTGCTGCGGCGCAAAGTGGCGCAGGAGGGCGATGTGCTGCCCGTGAAGGCACTGCTCGGTGTGCTGGCACCGGCGTCGGTCAGCGACAATGACATTGATGAATTTATCCACAGTTGGGTGGTGATAGCAACCGACGATGATGAGACGCCAGCGGTTGAGACCGACCAATTTATCGAGGTAAACGGGCTACGGGTGCGCTATGTGCGTAAGGGCGATGGCGATCCGGTCGTGCTGTTTATCCACGGTTTTGGCGGTGATCTTGATAACTGGCTGTTTAACCTTGATGCCTTCGCGCACAGCACGGTGGTAGCGCTGGATTTGCCGGGACACGGCCAATCGGAAACCCGGCTAGCGGGCCACACGCTGGCGGAACTGGCGGCATTTGTCGCCGATTTTATGCATGCACTGCAACTGCCCGCCGCTCATCTGGTCGGTCATTCGCTCGGTGGCGCTATTGCTGCTCAACTGGCACTGGATGCCCCGGAAACGGTGCGTTCGCTGTCGCTGATCGACAGCGCCGGATTTGGGCTGGAGGTGAATGAGGGGTACACTCAGGGTTTTATCGATGCGCAGTCGCGGCGCGATCTCAAACCGGTGGTGGAACTGCTGTTTGCTGATCGTTCACTTGTCAGTCGCCAGATGCTTGATGATTTGCTTAAATATAAACGGCTGGACGGTGCAGGCGAATGTCTGAGCGCGCTGCACGATAGCCTGTTTGCCGGTGGGCAGCAATCGACGTTGCCGGGTCGTGAACTGAGCGGTACGTCGCCGCCACTGTTGTTGATCTGGGGCGAACACGATGTGATTATTCCGGCCACTCATGCGCAGTCAGCCCCGATGGGCAGTCGTGTCGAGATTATCGACGGTGCCGGACATATGCCGCAGATGGAGCAAGCGAATCAGGTTAACCGGCTGCTGCAACAACACATTGAAGCAGAATAAGGCGTGTAATGAAGGCTGTGTCTCCGGCCGCGGTTGAGCGCGGCCTTTTTACCTTACCGCGCGGGCGGCTGGTGTTTTGTCCTGACCCGACGCAAGCGGAAGGCGATCTGTTTGAGCGTGCCATCACCGGCGCGGCGGTGGCGCAGTTATGGCACGCGCCTCAGTCGCTGGTGGTGCCCGCCAGCTATAAGCGGTTTGCTCAGCTCGCACAGGTGAGCCAGCAGTTTGCTGACGCCGGATGCCCTGTTTTTTTACGCAAGTCCGGCGGCGGTCTGGTGCCGCAAGGTCCGGGTATTATCAACCTCAGCCTGGCATATCCGCTGGCCCGGACGCTTGGTGATGCGGCAGAAGGGGTCTATCAACAGCTGTGTGGCCTGCTGATCCATGCGCTGGAAAACCTCGGTGTCACCACGGGTTTACAGGCAGTGGCAGGTTCATTCTGCGACGGTCGTTTTAATCTTGCCTGCGGTAAAGGCAGTGCGGCACGGAAAATCGCTGGCACTGCGCAGTACTGGCATGCGATCCCCCGCCAGACGGATGACGGACCCCGCCGCCATGTGGTGCTGGCGCATGCGGTGCTGCTGGTGGACTGCGATTTGGCACTCGCGCATCGTTACGCCAATCAGTTTGAGGCGGCGCTCGGCAGCGGTCGTGATTATCAGGCGTCGAAAACGGTGAGTGTGGCGCAGATGCTGCCGGCAAGTGAGACGGAAGTATGGAATAAGGTGATTGATGCGTTGACTGAGCACATCACCAAAGAGCGGATATTCACCTAGGGCCCAGGCCTGCCTGAGTCACCATTCGGGCGGGGCAGCCCCCGCCACGGTGAGGGTCCTTACAGCATTATTGTGGTGGACGCACCAGGATTTTCACCTGATTTTTCTCTTTCACCAGGGATTCAAAACCCTCGGAAACCAGCTCATCCAACGCGATGCGTTTGGTCACCAGCTTGTCAGCCTGGAAAAAACCCTGGGTCATCAACTCCATGACCGCCGGGAAGATATGGCGATAGGCAATGATACCTTTCACCGTACGTTCGGACAGCACCACGGTATTGGGCTGGAATGATGCTTCGTTTTCCCAGATGGAAACAATGATGGTTTCGCCTTCGTAACGGGTGGCGTCAATGCACTGTTTGAGCACCACCGGCACGCCGGTCACTTCAAAGGAAACGTCGACGCCGCCTTGGCTCAGCTCACGAATAGTGGCAACCGCATCCCGCTCTTTCGGATTGATGACCACCTTGGCGCCCAGTTCACGCGCTTTTTCTGCCCGCTGAGGTGACAGTTCAACCACATAGATCTCTGATGCGCCCGCCGCCCGCAGCGCCTCGATGACCAGCAGGCCAATCGGACCCGCGCCGAATACCGCCGCCTTGTCACCGGCTTTCAGTTTGCTCATACGCACCGCGTGCAGTGCGACGGCCGCGGGTTCAACCAGCGCCCCCTGCTCGTAGGTGAGGCTATCCGGCATACGATGCACCATATGCTCGTCAACCACGGTAAAAGAGGCGAAACCACCGCCACCGCCGGACAAACCGTGGAAACCAAGATCACCACACAGGTTATATTTGCCTTCACGGCAGGCTTCGCACTCGCCGCAGGAAAGGATGGGTTCCACCACCACACGATCACCCACGTTGAATTTGCTCACCCCGGCACCCACTGCTACCACCTCGCCCGAAAACTCATGGCCCATGACAATTGGTGCAATATCGTGGCTGATTTTGTGTGGATGATCCACCGGAATAAAAATGGGTCCAGCCAGATATTCGTGCAGGTCGCTACCGCAGATCCCGGTCCAGGCCACTTTGATTTTTACTTTACCGGCGCTGACCTGTGGTTCTTCAATATCGTCAACCCGGATGTCGTGGGATTTATACCAACGTGCTGCTTTCATTATTGTTGCCCTTGAAAGTGGTCAAAAACCTGTCCATTGCCACCCACGGTGACAGAGGCAGGAACTCAGGGACAATATTTGCGAAAAACGTGCCAGGAAAGGCTAATGTGATTAAAATGTTGATTTAGTGTTTGTTTTTTCGTAATTATTCATGGGTTTATTGTTAATAATTTGTATAAGGTGACACCTGTATCTGATACAGGTGTCACAGCACTAGGTGCGGCACCGCTGGGGAAACCGTTTTCGATGGTTGATCCTGTGGAGTAGAAAAATTCAACCCAGCCACAGTGCCAAGGAAACCATCGAGGCAGAAATGGCAAACTATCGGTCCAGGTCAGGATAGCGTCGGCCGGGATTGCGGTAAAAAGCGATACAGCGTAAATGCGGTGATAAATGTCAACGGCGCCGACCAGGATTGCCAGTCGACATCGGCGTACATCAGGGTTATCCCCACCACCACACTGGCTCCCCAGGCGCCAAGGCCGATAGGATTGATATTGCTATTATCATGGCTGAGCAGCGTGCGCGGTGCCGGTGACAAAATATAGCCCAATGCGACCCCTACCCAGGCCACCACAAAAATACCCTGCCATGCCAATGCCTGAAGAATATAGGTAAACACATTGGCCAACATCAAAATATAAACCACCAAACCAACCAGACAGGCCCAAATAATTCGCCGGCAGCGTAGCTGGAACAACCGGCTAAAAAAGTCCTGCATATTGCTGGTAGCAAGAAAAAAATTGGCCGTGTTGATCCGGGTTTGTGTCACCCAGACAAACAGCAACCCCCAGATACCGAGCAAATTGAGGATTGCCACCACGACCGCAGTTTCGCTTAACCCGCTTTGCTGCGAGAAACTGCTGACCAAATAAATACCGGCCATGCCGTTAAGCAAAAAGGTAATGGAATAGAATGGCATACCGAAATTGATATGGGCGTGATAACGCGTGTCGTCTTGCTTACCGTAGCGGGCATAGTCGAAGGTATACATCATTAATATCCACACCCCCATATAATAGGTAAAACAGTGCCACCACCCATTGGCAGGTGGATTCGCCGGGCCGAATTCCAACCAGTGCGGGTTATAGCCATATTGGCTAATGGACATTGCCACCGTCAGCAGCAGGCCAAGCAAATAAAACGGCAACAATATGCCGTTAAATTTATCCAGCCAATGCTGTACACTGCCAAAAATCAACGGCACGCTGTAGAGCACCACCAGCAGTGCGGCCCCGGCATAGGGTAGCACTGGGAAAAGATGGTGCATGGCAAAGGCGATAACTGAACCTTCAAACACCGCATAATAAATGGCTGTCGAAAAGAAAATCAGTGTCGCCAGGGATGACCCTAATCGACCAAACAACGCATGGGAGAATTGGGAAACCGAGAGTCCGGTTCGTATCGCAAAACGGCTGATCACCGCATTGATCAGTCCGTAGGAAATAACCGATAACACCATGCCGATAAGGGCGTTTTTTGCCCCCCAACTCTGCGCCAGCGAGGCACCCACCACAATATAAAATATGGCGCTGCACACCGCCCACCAGGCCATGGTCAGCGACAGCTTTCCCATACGTTCTGCACCGGTAACCGAACCGTTATCGTTGGCCGGCGGGATAATTTTTATGTCCGAAACATCTGCCATAGTATTGCTCCTGAAGGGGCATAAGGGGGAACACCAACCTTGACCGACACGTGTCGGAAAAGGCAATTTGCAGCGATGGATTGCCGGCTGCAGGCAGCACTAACCCGTTGCGTGGGTCACTCAGATCCACACATTCCGTTGAACGCGGTTATATTACTGACTCAACGCGCTAGGGCGGTGAAAGCCTCTGGACCGAACTACCTCAGCAATGTTTTGGCCCACTGACGTAATGTGGCCAGGCGCTGCTGGTATTGCCGGCGGGCGGACAGCGCTTCTTCCAGTGTCACCGACACAAAACGAACCTGGTGATGGGGTTGTAGTTGGCCAACCCGATCCAGATCGGCGCTGATCACCGTGCCCAATGTCATATATCCCCCACCCGATACTGCGTCGCGCAGCAAGATGATCGGTTCCAAACCTCCCGGCACCTGCACGGAACCAATGGGATAACACGCATCAACAATATTTGACGGGTCGGACCCGGCCCCAAATGGGGGGGTTCTTGGGTGATAAGCCAGCGGCATGCCGCCCTTCAAGCGATAACCTATGCGGTCTGCCTCGGTGCCGACATGCCAGGTATCGGTAAAAAACTGCGCCACCGCATCAGGCGTCAAACGATGGACATACAGGCCGCTTAGCAGACGTAGCGTGACCGTTTTCTCCAGCGGCATAAGCAGCTCATCAGGCACCACCACACCCTCGGTTCCCGGTGTCGTTGTGGTACCTATGGGCAATATATCGCCGGCCTGCAGCCGCCGTCCCTCAACGCCCCCCAACGCGCCCAACGTATAGGTGGAGCGGCTGCCAAGCACTTGCGGCACATTGATCCCCCCGGCGATGGCAAGATAACTACGACATCCCGCTGTGGCAAAATCAAAGCGCAGCACTTGACCGGCCTGGACCCGAAAGGCGGTATTGAGCGGCATTAACGCGCCATCAAGTCGGGGCAGCATACGGGCACCCGACACCGCAACCTGCGCATCCTCGCTAAATTCCAGCTCCGGTCCCATCAATGTCACTTCCAACACGGCCATCTGTTCACTGTTGCCGACCAGCAGGTTTGCCATCCGTAAGGCATACTGATCAAGACCACCCGACGGCGGTATGCCGAGATGGTAAAACCCTTCGCGGCCGGTATCCTGCACTGTGGTTGCCAGGCCGGGTTTGATAACCTTAATCGGCATACAACACCTCCCGCAGATAATGCGTGTAGTCGGCTGAATTGGCGCTGAATTTCTCCAGCTCAAACGTGACAGGACGTATGCGTAGTGTAAAGGTGCCGGCCTCGACCTGTGCCAAAGCCTTATCATAAGTCCCGCGATCGACCGGCCGGAATTGAACGATGTCGCCGGCGCGAAAGAACACCATCGAGTCATGAAAATAGTCGAGGCGTTGTTGCGGATCATAAATGGGGGCCGGGGTCACACCAAACAGTTGATAGCCTCCCGCCCCGCGTACCGAATAAATACAGCCAAAACAACCGCCATGGCCCAAGGCCAGACGTGGGGTATCGGTGCGTGGACGCAGGTATTTGGGCACCTGCAATTGCTTTTCATGTTCTACCATCTGGAACATAAACGGCAGTCCGGCGACAAACCCCACCATGGAGACAAACCAGGGGGTATTGCTGTGCGCGGCAATAAATGCCTCAACCGCGTGATAGCCATTAATTCTGGCGGCATACTCCATATCGGTGGCCTGGGGATCCTGGTGACGGTCGCGAAATCGCATCAGCGTTTCGTGGGTCCAGGGATCGTTATACAACACCGGAATTTCAATAATCCGCGTCACCAGCGCTTTTTCGGCGGTCGCATTCGCTTGTGCACGTTTAACCTGATCAAGCAGTTCATTCGGGGCAATCACATCAGGATTAAAACGAACCTGAAACGAGGCATTGGCCAGGCAGATATCCAACACGCCGGGTAACGCCATCGCTTCCAGTGCCCGGGTAATTGCCATGCCGCGAAAAAAAGCGTTCAGCGACATGGCTTCATCGATCTCAGCGAACAGATGTTCATCACCGCCAAAACTATAACGAATCGCTTTAGTCGTCATTTTACGCCTCCTGCTTTACGGCGGTGCCGGCGGCCACGCGTTCCGCCAGCCAGCATTCCAATGAGGTTGTCGAAAAGTCACCGGCCCGAAGTCGCGCATCGGCAAGCAGCCACTGATGCAAAAACTGCGTGGTTTTAATGCCGGTCAACTGCATCTCTTGCAACGCGGCAGTGGCGCGGGATAAGGCTTGCACGCGGTTTTCACCATAAATAACCAGCTTTGCCAGCAAGGAATCATAGTAGGGGGGGATGCAATACCCGGCAAAAAGATGACTGTCAATTCGCACGCCGGCGCCCTGCGGCCAGACCAGGGTTTTTACCACCCCCGGACAAGGGAAAAACTGTCGGTCGGGATCTTCGGCATTAATCCGCATTTCGCAGGCGCAACCTTGCAGGACAATCTCATCCTGGCGAAGGGTCAAGGGCTCACCATTGGCAATACGTAGCATCCATTGCACCAGATCAATGCCGGTGATCATTTCAGTTACCGGATGTTCAACCTGGATACGGGTATTCATTTCGATAAAATAGAATCGTCCGGTGGTCGTATCGAAAAGATATTCCAGGGTACCGGCACCACGATAGGCCAACTGCTGCGCCAGTTGCAGTGCGCTGTGACATAACGCCTGTCGCTGTGGATCGGTCAGTGCCGGTGATGGCGCTTCTTCAAAGATCTTTTGCCGGCGTCGCTGCAACGAACACTCTCGTTCATACAGATGCACGACATGCTCACCGTCACCGAGTATCTGGACCTCGATGTGACGGGCCTGGGCAATAAAATGCTCCAGATAAACTTCACCACAGCCAAATGCCGCTTTGGCTTCATGCTGAGCCACCGGGAATATTGCCCGCAGTTCCTGGGCATTATTGACAACGCGAATTCCCCGGCCACCACCGCCCGCAGCGGCTTTAATCAACAATGGATAACGGATGTTCTCTGCGACATCCAGCGCATCGGCAAGGCTGTCGAGTGCCTGTTCCGATCCGGGTACCACCGGCACACCTGCTGCCAATGCTGTGCGGCGCGCAGCCGCTTTGTCACCCATCGATCGAATGGTGTCCGGTGTCGGCCCGACAAAGATCATGCCTGCCGCTTCCACCGCAGCGGCAAATTCCGCATTTTCCGATAAAAAGCCATAGCCGGGATGAATGGCATTTGCCCCGCATTCCCGTGCCGCGTTGAGCAGCGCCTGCTGATTCAGGTAGCTTTGATCGGCCCTGGCCCCACCAATAATACAGAACTCATCGGCCAGGCGCGCAGGTAGAGAATCAACATCCGCTTCACTACACGCCGCCACCGTCGGAATTCCCAGCGCCTGCGCAGCCCGAATAATCCGCACAGCGATTTCTCCACGATTGGCGATCAGCAATTTATTTATTTTCATTACTCTCTCCATCCTGCCGGGTTGGACCATGACCGACGTAATAAGAAAAACGTATACATCCGTCATATTCCAACTGCAGGTGTGTTAACTGCGCCCTCTACCCCGGTCACATCGTGTTCCTGACAGATTTTTCGCGTAATTGCCCTCTGTCGGTAACTCGAATTATTTAGGTTTCGTTAGCTATCGATTTTAATAATGGCAATCATCTGGCCGGGTTCAATGGCCTCGCCATTACACACTTGAAATTCCTTTAATTGCCCAGACTGGTCGGCATACACTTCAGTAAACTGTTTCATTACTTCAATCAGGCCAATGACCGTATGTTCCAGAACCTTATCGCCAACCTCCACAAAGCAAGGCATATCGGGTGCCGGCTGACGATAAAAAATTCCCGGTAGAGGAGAAAAAACCTCATACTCATTCATATTGATGACTCCTGATTCTGAATTATTTTAAAAAAAACGGTTGGTTTTCCCTGGTGCTTTAATTTGAATAGACGATATTATTAATAATTCTCGAACAGCTTTGAGCAAAGACAGCGCGCCCGGCGTATCGCTATGAATGCAAATCGACTCAAAAAAAATCGGAATATCTTCTCCTTCCACGGTACGCACTTTGCCTTCCTGGCAGGCACGCAGCACCTTTTGTGCAACCTGCTCGGGGTCCAGCGCATCCGTCCGGCGAGTGAACACAATAGAACCACTGAGGTCATAATCGCGGTCGGCATAAAATTCACAAATAACAGGGTGTTGAACCTGTTTTGCTGCCCGCCAGACCGCCGAGTTATGCATGCAATACAGCAACAATGCCGGCGCTAATTCGTGCAATGTGTTGACAAATAACTGTGCCGCCGCGTCATCGTTTGCCAAATGCATATACAATGCACCATGAGGTTTAATATGCTGCAATGGTAATTGATAGAGTAAAGCAAATTCTCGCAAGGCGCCTAACTGATAAACAATGTCATTAACCAATTCATCCGGTTGCATATTGACATGCCGCCGGCCAAAACCGACTAAATCGCGATAGCCAGGATGAACGCCAATTTCAACACCATGGTATTTTGCCATTTCGACAGTTTTGCGCATCACATTAGGATCGCCGGCATGGAATCCGGTGGCAATATTGGCAGAACTTATGAATGGCATAATGTCGTTGTCAATATTGTCACCCATTATCCATGCGCCAAAGTTCTCGCCCATATCCGAATTAAGATCAACTTCTTTTATCATAATTATTTCTTATTGATGATGTGTTTATTTAAAAATAATATAAGTGTAAAAAAATAGATTCGGAAAGAAGTATTTTTTGATACTAAGCCATCAAAAAAACAGAACGCTCGTTAATCGCCGCATAAATCAGCGATTAGCGTCACGCTTAGCCTGAATGCGGGCATTCCATACCGGAGAACCGGATGTTAACTCTACGCCAGATTCGTTATTTTGTGGCCACCGCAGAAATGGGGCAAATCTCCCAGGCCGCCATTCATTTGAATATATCCCAGTCCGGCGTCACTAGCGCCATCCAAGAACTGGAAATCCTACTGGGCAAACCGCTGTTTCGGCGTTCGGTAAGAGGTATGGCGCTAACCGAAACCGGTAGCCATTTTCTCAACCATGCTTACTCGATTTTGCGCAGTGTAGATGACGCACTGCATATCCCATCCAGCGATGAGCAGGTACAGGGTGAGTTGAACCTGGCCGCCTCCTATACGGTGATGGGTTATTTTTTGCCTCATCATTTGCAACGCCTTTCTTCCGGTTTCCCCCATCTGCATATTAATTTATACGAACGTGAACGCAGTGACATTGAACGCGGATTATTGGACGGGTCCTTGGATATTGCGCTAGTACTAACAGCAAACCTGACGCATCCGGGCATCACCTCGGAAACCCTGTTCAATTCCGAACGTCGCCTCTGGCTGCCCAGCCATCATCCACTGTGTGCTAAGTCCCAGGTCTGTCTCGCAGATGTCGCCCCGGAACCGTTTATTATGTTAACCGTGGACGAGGCCGATCACAGTGCCATGCGGTATTGGGAAGCGGGCGGGCAACAACCGCGGGTGATGTTGCGCACCAGTTCAGTCGAAGCGGTGCGCAGTATGGTGGCCGATAGCCTGGGCGTGGCGATCTTGTCAGATTTGGTGTACCGACCTTGGTCGTTAGAAGGTAAGCGCATTGAAACGCGTTCCTTGGTGGACCCGATACACCCCATGAGCGTCGGACTGGCCTGGCGTAAAGAGACGCGTTTTACGCCCTCGATGAATGCGTTTCGCGCCTGGTTTCGTAACGCCTTTCTGACCCCACAGATGAATTCCCCCCGGCGCTAACGCCGACGTGCGGCGATATAACACGAAAAACAGGTTCTATTGATTTTTTGTCGCATATGAAAAGGGGTCGTTGCGGCTCCTGTCATACACCCGTTCACCGGCCACATAGGTGGCTCTCACACAACGATCGTCCCCCAGTGTCATCAGTACGAAGAGTTTTTCAACGAAATCGTGGGTGTATTTCATGCGAAAGTCTATTAATGGCGAAGACGCAAGATCCAGCACCACAAGATCGGCCTCATAACCCGCTGCCACCTTGCCGATCTTGTCTTCCAGATAAAGCGCTTGTGCGCCGCCGGCGGTTGCCATATAAAAAGCATGCAGTGCCGTCAATTGGGTGCCATTCAGCGCTGAGACTTTATAGGCGTCGCTTAACGTCTGCAACTGTGAAAAGCTGGTGCCAGCGCCAAGGTCGGTGCCAAGTCCGGTTCTCACCGGCCGTGATGATTTTTTTGCGGTAAATAACTGGAACAGGCCGCTGCCGAGGAACAAATTCGAGGTTGGGCAATGTGCCAAAGCCGAGCCTGTTTGATGGCACTGGCAGAAATCCTCTTCTGTCATATGGACAGCATGACCGAAAATCGCCCGCGGTCCAGTCAGCCCCGCATGAGCATAAACATCCAGATAATTTTTCTTTGATGGAAAAAGTTGTTTGACCCAAGCGATCTCATCCGTGGTCTCGCAAAGGTGCGTCTGCATATAGGTGCCGGGGTTTTCTTGCCAAAGGCGGCCAGCGGCGGCGAGTTGCTCTTCCGATGAGGTTGGCGCAAAACGGGGCGTTATGCAGTAGAGTTGACGTCCGTTACCATGCCATTTTTGTAGCAGTCGCTGACTTTCCTGATAACCGGTTTGTGCACTATCCAACAACGCCTCCGGGGCGTTGCGGTCCATAAGCACTTTCCCCGCAATCATCCGGGTATTGAATCGGGTCGATTCTTCAAAAAAGGCTTCTACCGATTGTGGATGCACGGTGCAATATACGGCAGCGGTTGTGGTGCCGGCACGTAGCAGTTCGCGCAAGAACAGGGCAGCCACGTTTTTTGCATGGTTTTTATCGGAAAATTGTTGTTCGGCAATAAAGGTATATTGATTCAACCATTCCAGTAAATGTTCACCAAATGCACCAATCATTTGCGTCTGCGGGTAATGGACATGGCAATCAATGAAACCTGCGGTGATAACACAGTTTGGATATTCAATGACCTCGATATCAACCACTGCTGCACATGAATATGCAGATACTGACCGGATTTTCCCATCCTGAATGACCACTAGGCCATCCGGATAGAAAGTATAACTTTCGGCCGGATCGGTGTGGAAAGGATCATGTTTAAAGGTCAATACCATGGCGCGAAGCGCCGTTAATCGATTGTGAGCCATCGTATCCCCATCATTGTTTACGCGGTAACCAGCCAATCATGTGATCTGTTCGGTTCAGGAGAAGATAGCGTTGTTATCGTTAAGAAGCCGTCTTGTATCCTATACTACTCATAATGATCCGACAAAGGACTGTAAAAATGTCAAAGTGGCATTGGTTATTTAACCAGTTAACACGCAAGCTATGGTTTCGCAGCTTTTTATTTGCTGTCCTAGCGGTGCTTTCAGCATTGATTTCCATTGTGCTTAAACCCTTTATTCCCGCAAGCATCGGTGGGATGGTTGGCGCTGATGCAGTAGATAATATCCTTACCATCCTGGCCTCAAGTATGCTGGCGGTAACCACGTTTTCGTTGAATATTATGGTATCGGCATACAGTTCAGCGTCGACCAGCGTGACGCCCCGTGCGGCTAGATTGGTTATGGAAGACAGTACCACGCAAAATGTATTAGCAACCTTTATCGGTTCCTTCCTCTTCAGCTTAGTGGGCATTATTGCGTTGAGCATGGGCGCGTATGGTGAACAGGGGCGCGTGGTATTGTTTGTCATGACGCTGATAGTCGTTGGATTGATTGTCATCACCTTGCTACGTTGGATTCAGCATCTGTCGCGGCTAGGACGGGTAGGTGAAACGACATCGCGCGTGGAACAAGCAGCACGCACTGCGCTGGAAAATCGCGTGACTATTCCCTATCTGGGGGGGCAACCCTGGCTTGCACATGTCGCTCTCCCTCCCGGTGCCATACCGATATATCCTGCCAAAATTGGCTATATCCAGCATGTTGATATGTCCATGCTCAATACCTATGCCTGTGATGCCGAATGTGAGCTTTTTTTATCATCTCAAGCCGGCGCATTTGTGCATCCGGCACGGCCCCTGGCTTGGCTCACGTCATCTGAACAGGATATCGATACTACGGCGATCCTCGATGCAATATCCATTAACGCCGAGCGCTCATTTGATCAAGATCCCCGCTTCTGTTTTTCTGTTTTGGCTGAAATAGCCTCTCGCGCATTGTCTCCCGCGGTGAATGATCCTGGGACCGCGATTGATGTGATTGGACGCGCGGTAAGACTGTTGGCCATTTGGGGCGATAACGAGCCGGAACAACGCGAGGTTGAGTACACGCAAATCTATGTGAAACCGATCGCGACCGCAGATTTGTTCGATGATATTTTTAACCCCATTGCGCGTGATGGTGCTGCGCAGATTGAAGTGCAACTACGATTATTAAAAGGTCTACAGGCGTTGTATCAGCTCAATCCACAAATTTTTGCCACTGATGCGCGCAGGTATGCATTGACGGTGCAAACATGGGGGGAGATACGTATGGCGTTGCCACAGGATAAAAACAGAATAAACCAATGGATAACGCAATCCGGACTGTTTGGCCGTTGAATGGTGAGCGCAATCTTTTCCTTTGAGGTTTTGATTATGCCGGCAGATGTCTGCAATTAACCGGCTCAATTATGTGGGATACAAACTGTCTTGTAACCATTAAAAAAATTAATGAAATTCATTCTGATGCCGATAACGTTTTGTTACTGCTCGATAGACGGGCCCTGGGGTTACAAAAGCAGTAGGCTGACCATGATAGGCATGGCGGCTGTTTTACGTTGAATCAGGAGTATTTCAATTGAGACGATTTTTGGCGTTGACTGCGGGGGTGCTTTTAACCGGTTGTTCTACCCTGTCGATGATATCTGATTATAATAAAAATTTAACAGACTATACCGGGGATAAAAAAGTAGGGATTGCTTTTAATACTTATAGTGAGCAGGTTCGGGTCTATCCAGAGGTCAATACGTGTATTGACCTATACTCCAAAAATAACGGTTTTTTACCTCGCAGTATTGCTGCAATAAATGAATATACTGACAAAAATAAAATAGGCATCCCTGACGTTGAGGGCATGAGCAAAAAAAGTCAGAAATTTTGGGTCAATGCCAATGGTAATATTGCGATAAGAGTCATTTACACGGGAGAAACCGGCGCTAAAAATTACTTCGCACCTAAATTTTCTGTGGCCGAAAGCATCATTGCTTTTAAACCCCAACCCGGGGCATTCTATTATGTAACAATTGATTTTGACTATCAAAATCCTCAAACCGGTAAGTATTTGAGAGTTTATCAAATTGATGATAGTGCCGGCAAGAAGCAGCTTAAGCATGTGAAAATTTTGAATATTGATAATTGCCCAGGACAGAAACCTTGGTATCAGCAAAGTGGCGCCGTCATGTAATATTGATTAACTTTTTTTACTACATATTCTGGACCACTACCACGGGTTTTATGTGGGACTTCCTATGCTGTGGTGTTTGTTGTTCACGATTCAATGATTGCCAATGAAAAGGGTCCATGGGCTGGAAGTTTGTCGATTGCCGCCCCTGGGCTGTCTGGCGCGGTGCTCATAGCCTAATCGCGCTTATTGCTGTTGAGACGGGTGCACTCTGCCGTAGTCCGCGACCCATGCAGCTGAATCATCCGGGATTGCCCTGGCAAAGACCCAAGGTTGATGAAAGTTCCCCGTCCTGAGCAAGGCCGGATTGATGGCGATTGATGTTAACACTATCACGATCTAGCATGGTGTAATGTTGCACAATGGCGACTCGCTGCGGTGGTAGTGTAGGCGAGGGGCTGTAAATCCCCTCACCGAGTAGTATAGTAATACTTAGGGGTTACTCTAGCAGACTACGCAACATCCAGGCTGTTTTTTCATGTAATTGAATGCGTTGTGTTAATAGATCGGCTGAAGCCTCATCATGGGTTTTTTCAACAATGGGGAACAGTGAACGGGCGGTGCGGACGACGGCTTCCTGACCCGCTACTAAATTTTTGATCATATCGTCTGTTTTAGGCACCGCGCTATCTTCAGGGATGACCGTTAACTTAGAAAATTCATGGTAGGTACCGGGTGCGTAAACACCTAAGGCTCTTATCCGTTCGGCGATAAGGTCAACGGCCAGAGCTAATTCATTATATTGTGTTTCAAACATCAAGTGTAATGAGTTGAACATTGGCCCGGTGACATTCCAATGATAATAATGAGTCTTAATATAAAGCGTATAACTATCAGCTAAGAGCTGGGATAAGCCCGCGGCTATTTCTAGACGACCACTCTCAGGTATACCAATATCAATCGATTGAACATTCATGATGTATTCCTTTGTTTATACGAATAAAAAGCTTAAACATTATCAACATGATACCACATAGTTAAATGACACAACTTACGTTATCGACCAAATGTACACTACGGCTGGTAGACATCATACGTAATGAACCTGTTATTTTTAGCAATCTCCCCAGTTTTGTTGAATAAAGTAGATTTAGATCAATAATTCCTCCATAAGGTTGTTTTTTGGGGAACTTGTGGCTTTTTCGGTATACCGGTCCGAGTCATGTCGTTTCATGGCTGCCGGCTCGCGTAACGGGTCATCATGGGTGTTAACACCATCACTAACAAAACCGTGCCGTGGCAGTAGATAACGGTGGCGAGGCTCCTCACACCCTGTTGTGCTCCACTATAGATATGAAAAAAGCAGTGTTATATGTTGAGGCAACATTGATTAAAATAGTGGCTGACCGCAAGTAGCATAAAAACCGACCAGTCTGTTAACCACGCCGAAACGTGTTTGCCAGCAGATGATGGGGGTTATAACCGACCTGAGAGTGCTACCGGCATGCAATTTTTATTAACCCAGATCACTGCTTTCCTCATTTTCATCACTGGTGGCAAGCCTACCAATATGTATGGTCAGCCAGGTGAGTTCATCTTTGGGGAGGACGATGTGGTATTTTTCCTGAATGTAATCCCTGATTGTCCAGGCGATTGACATTGCAATCGGATAAAATTTAAGCAATTCTTGATAAAAATTATCACTGTTTCTTGAAGCGATTTTTTGGCCAATCACCCTTTCGGCAAAGTAACGTAGATGGGTAATAAAACGTCGGTAGTCAATTGAATTGATATCGATATTCTTGTTTATTTTATAGCGGACTATTTCCGCGATGCGATTTACCAATTGCACCTGCTGGTGAGCATCACTGTTTTCTGTATCACCGGAAGCATTGATTAAATGAAAGGCAATATTGACCGCCTCATCGTCGGGAAGTGCAATATCAAACTGTGCACACACCAGCTCTTTTGCTTGAACTCCCAACGCGTATTCCCGCTGATAATAGCGTTTGATCTCCCAGCTTAATTTATTAACAAAGTTCAGGCCGGTTCTGCTGCGTTCAACGGCGTAGTGAAGATGTTCCGCGAGGGTAAAAAATAACACCGAGTTGAGCGGCTTGACGTACTGGCGTTGAGCAAGCTCAACAATGTCATGTGCAACGTCAAAAAATGCCGTAGGTATGGAGTCAGTCAGTGAAAGAAAATGTCGGGATTTTAACGTATCCAGAGGTATGAACACCTGTTCCACATGGGTCATATCAATCAATGTGCCCGGTTTGGTACCAAAGCCGATGCCCTTGCCAAACAAAATCATCTGCTGCTGGTTATGGTCCACCAAAAGCATGCTGTTGTTCAGCGATTTCTTCACTTTTATCACGTTAGTACCTACGGCTGGTGTTAACGATCAGGCAAGATTGCTGCCATTGCTGGCAATGACCTGCTGATACCAATAAAACGAGTCTTTTTTTACGCGGGCAAGAGAGCCGTTACCTTCATCATCCTGGTCAACATAGATAAAACCATAGCGTTTGGACATCTGCGATGTACCGGCACTAATAATGTCAATGATTCCCCAACTGGTAAAACCCATCAGCTCGACGCCTTCATCGATCGCCGCTCGCATTTGCTCGAAATGCGAGCGGAAATAGTCAATACGGTAGCTGTCGTGAATTTTGCCATTTTCAATAGTATCTTTCGCACCGAGGCCATTTTCGACAATAAAAAGTGGCTTCTGATAACGATCATACAGCTCCAGCAGGGAGATTTTTAACCCCACCGGGTCAATTTGCCACCCCCATTCCGACGCCGGCAGGTAAGGGTTTTTTACGCCAAGGATAGTATTGCCTGCAGTGCGTTCAACATCAGCCTGGGTAGACTCCGTCAATGACATATAGTAGCTGAATGAGACGAAGTCTACCGTATGTTTGCGCAGGATATCCTGGTCGTCTGGCTGCATCTCAATCTTAATACCACGTAACGCGAGGTCGCGTTTAATCAACGGTGGATAGTGGCCGAAAACCTGAACATCAGCATAAAAATAATTTTCAAAATTCTTTTTCAGCGTTGCTTCAACATCGGTAGGATGGCAAGTGCGAGGGTAGGTGGTCAACTTCGTCAGCATGCAGCCGACCTGGCTGCCGGGAATTTTTTTATGACAGTCGCGGGTAACCAGCGCTGATGCTACAAATTGATGGTGTAGTCCCTGATAGACATCTTCAATGGCTTTGCCGGGAGCGCTTTTTTCATGGCGAATGCCCGCAGTGGTAAAAGGATGACGATGGATACTGTCTATTTCATTAAAGGTCAGCCAGTAACGAACCAGATCTTTATAGCGATCAAAACAAACATTACTGTAGCGTACAAAAGCATCTACCACATTGCGGTGTACCCAGCCGTTATATTTTTCACTCAGCACTAGCGGCATCTCGTAGTGTGAAAGTGTCACTAACGGTTCAATCTGCTGCTTGCGCATCTCGCTGAACAGATCTTCATAAAACTGCAGCCCGGCTTCGTTCGGCTCTGCATCTTCGCCGGTAGGGAAAATCCGTGCCCAGGCAATGGATACGCGCAGCACTTTGCAGCCCATTTCAGCTAACAGCGTGAGATCGTCTTTGTAGCGATGATAAAAATCAATTCCCCGGCGTTTGGGATAGCGGGCATCATGCCTGCCGTTCAGCGCATCAGCAATATTTTCGTCCGTCAACGCCATATGGCCGTCATAGTTAGTCAGATCTAAATTGGGCTTATAGGCAATTGCATCCGCAACCGATGGCCCTTTACCGTCCAGGTTCCATGCACCTTCAGCTTGATTAGCCGCAATAGCTCCGCCCCATAAAAAGCCTTGCGGAAAGGTGGTTTTATTTTCCATCATACTGACTCCTTTAACGTCATTATGTAGCTGTGATTGTTGATATTTCCATTAGGTGTTTCGGATTGCATACTGAAGCGCTCGCTGTTGGTTATCACCATGATCACGACTGGGTCATAACCCGCGGCAATAATTGAATCGAGGTCAAACTCAACCAGCAGATCGCCGGTTTTCACCTGTTGCTGCGCGCTAACCCGGGGATGGAAACCCTGGCCATTTAATTTGATGGTATCTATACCAATGTGGAAAATTAGCTCGATACCGCTATCTGTTAACATGCTAACTGCATGGCCAGTGTCAAAAACATTACTGATGGTGCCGTTCGCCGGTGCATAAAGTGCACCTTTCACCGGACGGATGGCGATGCCGTCACCCATAATTCGTGCGGAAAAGACCTCGTCATTGACCTGTTCCAGCGCCATGACCTGACCTTCTGCCGGACTATTAAAGCGAAATTCAGCGCCAGTTTTCGCCACATTGTCGGTGGTGTGCGGCGTTTCTTCATGCCACAGGAGCAGCGTGGTAATAAAGGATATGCTAAATGCTATTCCGGTGCCGGCAAAGGCATAAATGATGTTCCATTTGTTATCAGGCGAGACAAACATTGAGATACTCGCCAGACCTGGTCCGACCAAGGCAAACGCTTCCACTGCCATCCAGCCCATAAATGCGCCGCCGATAACGCTGCCCGTAATAACGCTGTATAACGCCTTTTTATGCAGTAAGGTAATGCCATATAGTGCAGGTTCAGTAATGCCGCAGAGTGCGGAAATGCCGGAAGAGAGCGCCGTCGATTTTAATAGTTTATCTTTACTCTTAAATGCAATCGCCAGACAGGTTCCTGCCTCTGCAATATTGTGTGCCAGTGAGGCCGGCAGGTATAACATCTCCCGGCCAAATTGTCCCATTGACGCGACGGCGTAGGGGATCATAGGTTTATGCATACCGGCCGCCACCATGAAGGGCAGGACTCCGGCAAGCAGTGCAGTGGCGACAAAACCTAACTTGCCATACAACCAGAGGATGACTGTCGCCAGCGTCGCGCCGATTTCATAACCTAAAGGTCCAAGCAACAGCAATGTTACGGGAACGGTAACGAGCAACGACAGCATCGGTGAGAGGAAAATGCGCAGGGCGCCAGGGGTGTAGCGATTAAATATCTTCTCAGTTTGCGCGTAGAAAATAACACACAGGATCGCTGGAAAAACCTGAGCGGCATAAGCAATATTTTTCAGGTCAAAGGACAAAAATTGTGCACCGTCAGCCAGTTGTTTCGACATTGACGGCAGAACCATTACTGATACGGCAGAAACAGCAACCAGGATATTTACTTTCAATTTTATGGCGGTGGTTATCGCCACCAGGATCGGCAGGAAATAAAGTGGGGCCGAACCTATATTATCCAGAATTTTATAGGTAGAGCTGCTACGACTGAGCCATCCGATTAAATCCAGCAGGATCAACAGTGACTTTAGTACGCCGCCGCCGGCAATGGCCGGGACCAGCGGCTGAAACACACTAATAATAAAATCAATTACAAAAGCGACGCGAGTGGTGCGCATTTGGGTAGGGTTGGTGCCTTGTTCTCGCCCGTGCGTGATCAGTCTGACCGCTTCGTAGACCTCGATCACGTTGTTGCCAATAATCACCTGGCATTGGGCGTTAACTCTGACGCCTAACACGCCAGGTACCTTTTCCAGTGCCGGCTGATTAATCAGGCTATGGTTATTGAGACTCAAACGCAGACGGGTAGAGCAGTGTTCAATATGGCTGATATTGTCAACGCCACCCACCAGATTAATAATGTCCTGCGCCGTTTCAAGGTAGTTCATATTACGACTCTCCTATCCCCAAAAAAAAAGACCTGAAGCAACCCTTTAGTTAAAGGATCGCTTCAGGTCTTGCCTGGATAACCAGTTACACGCCTGAAATCACTTATATCCTGTGCCGCGCCTGAAAGTCAAAGTGATTGACGAGGGCAGCTTCATTAGTGTGACGACATTATCAGAATGTCAGCCATAGTACTTTGTACTGCGTAAATTACATGGTTATTTGGTATTGACTACCGCTGATTCACAGATACACTAAAACCATCCATTAACCCGAGACAAATAAGGAGGAACCCCATGCTGTTGTGTGATTTGATTGAATATTCACACTTCTTTGGTAATCACCCTTGCTCAAGCGTTTCCGGCCTCGTGCTGCGATAACCCTGCTTGAGCGAAGATAACTGAAGCGTTAACCCCCGCACTTCCCTTTTGCATTCCGGGTTGTCGTCAGCGTTTTTTGACGACGGGCATTCTAATGCCTGTAATTCTGGAATAAACCATGAGCACATTATTATCAGCCCAATCTGTCTCTTATGAGACGCCGTTCGGTCCATTGCTGACTGAGGTTTCCTTCAACCTGAAAAAAGGTGACCGGGTAGGGTTAATCGGCCACAACGGCAGCGGGAAAAGCACCTTTCTCAACCTGCTTAACGGTAATTTGCCTCCCACCACCGGCAGCGTAATTCGCTCAGGACACTGCCAGTTGGCGACCATCGAACAGCACCTGCCTGCGTCGCTAAAAGCCAGCGGACTGCTTGAGGTCATCGTTGAGCGTTTGCCAGAAAATCAGCGTATTAGCGAAAGCTGGCGGGCCGAGCGATTGCTTGCCACACTGGACTTTGAGCCGTCCTGCTGGTCACAGGTGGTATCAACGCTAAGCGGTGGCCAACATACCCGTTTAATGCTTGCGAGAGCGCTGATCCTCGAGCCAGATTTACTGTTGCTTGATGAACCCGGCAACCATCTGGACTTGCCCACGCTGTTGTGGCTGGGCGATTTTCTGCAACAGTGGAATGGCAGTTTTATTTTGGTCTCACATGATGCGGTATTACTGGACAGCGTCACTAACAGTACCTGGATCCTGCGTGATAAAACGCTGCACTATTTTAGCCTGCGTTGCAGCGAGGCCAGAGAGGCTTTGGCGCACCGTGATAAAACCGATGCTGAGCGACGTCACGCCGAACAGCGGGAAATCAACAGGGTGGAGAAAAGTGCCAGCCGTCTGGCGCTATGGGGCAAGGTGTACGATAACGAAGGCCTGGCCCGCAAAGCCAAACAGATGGAAAAGCAAATCGACCGTATGAAAGATGATCAAACGCCGTTGGTCGCGGCGAATGTGTGGCGCTTAAATCTGCTGGGTGAACGCCTGGACGCAGACCGTGTGCTGGCACTGACTGCGCTCGACGTCAGTCCCGCCAGGGGGACAACCTCGCTATTTTCTCTGAAAAATCTGCAGGTAAAAAGCGGCGATCGCATTGCCATTATGGGCCGCAATGGCTGTGGGAAATCCTCGCTGCTGCGTCTGCTTTGGCGTTCAATCGGCAAGGGGAGACTGGGTGTGAATTGGCACCCTCGTACTGTCGTCGGTTATTACGATCAGGGCCTGCAGCAACTCAAGGATAGCGACAGTCTCAGCGATGCGCTAAGTGCCTTTGCACCATTAACCGAAGAACAACGGAAAATGGCGCTGATCGGTGCCGGCTTTCCTTATTTACGCCATCAGCAGAAGGTGGGTTCACTGAGCGGCGGTGAGCGATCCCGCCTACTGTTTGTTGGGCTGACGCTGGCGAAATACTCGCTGTTACTGCTCGATGAGCCCACTAATCATCTGGACATGGCGGGCAAAGAGGAATTGGCCGAAACGCTGCGTGATTTTGCCGGAGCCGTGCTCCTGGTGAGCCACGATCGGGCGCTCATCGAAAACAGCTGCAATCGTTTTTGGCTGGTGCATGAACAAAAACTGGATGAGTGGCATCAGCTTGAGCCGGTTTACGCACTGCTCGGCGGGAAAACGGCTGTTCAGTGGGAGCAGACCCGTCAGCCTACAGGTTCTATCGACGCCCCGACCGCTGCGTTTGACGAAGACCTGCTGTTGGCACGCCTGTGCGCGCTCGAACAGCAATTAGAAAGTGAATTGACACGCAAGACCAAACATCAAAAACCCGCATTGCAGCAGCAGATTCGCGCCGATATCGAATGGATTATGCAGCAGCTTGGAATTGAATAATGAGGTGAAAAGCCTCTCCTTCCTCTAAGGCGGGAGGGGTTATAAAAACCTGTTCTCCTGCTACCGGTGGGACGTGTCATTTTAATGCAACTTGGTTTACATCGTCACATGTTAGTCGTTCCGCACGCGGGTCAGCGCTATGGAAACAGGTGATCTAACAAGGGCTAGGGAATCAACTTGCTGCGAGGATACGCCGCGGGACTTGTGCGAAGATTCCTAGGTATTTTCCCCCGCTAACATGGCCTGTAACAGACACACCAGGTCATCGCGTTGGTCGGCAGAAATCCGTGACAAAAACGCAGCGTCAATACCGATGGCCACCGGACGGGCACTTTGCAATGCCTGCAGTCCTTCCGGGGTCAGAAAGATAAAACGTCGGCGTTTGTCATCGGCACTTTGGCGTTTTATCAACAGACCTTTTTTTTCCATCCTCTTTAGCATTTCAGCCAGCGTGGCTTTGGTGCTGAGCGCCGCATCAATCAAATCCATCTGTTCAATTCCCGGCTGCTCGGCGACGACACAGAGCACGACATATTGCTGCTTAGTGAGTTCAGGCAGTAACTTTTGCCATAACGAAGTATGTTCCTGGAAAAGCTGTCGCATCAGGTGAAATGGAATATTTCCGAGAACTTTTGTCATTGTCGCGTGACTTCATCAATTCAAACTGTGGCCATACCATCGCAAAAAGTGGTGGCTACGGCAATACCTGCCTGATTGAGTCATTCGTGAGTGAGTAAAATATTGCCATCAAGTTCGTATAAGAACTTTTTTTTCATGGCTAGCTTGTTTGTCACGCGATAACGGGTTATGGTGGATTTTTGTTCTTATACGAACAATATGTGGGAGATGCCATGAGGCTAATTATTGGGATCACTGGCGCGACAGGTGCGCCCTTAGGCATTGCCTTGTTAAAGGCGCTTAAATTGATATCTCAGGTTGAAACCCATCTGGTCATATCGAAGTGGGCCAAAACCACTATTGAGCTTGAGACACCCTACAGTGCCCGTGATGTGGCTGATATGGCCCATGTGGTGCACGGCCCGGCAAACCAGGCGGCGTCAATCTCGTCAGGCTCTTTTCACACCGACGGTATGATCATTATTCCTTGCAGTATGAAAACCCTGGCCGGTATCCGTGCCGGTTATGCCGATGGCCTCATCGGGCGCGCTGCAGATGTGGTATTAAAAGAGGGACGTAAGCTTGTCCTGGTTCCCCGCGAAACGCCTCTCAGCACCCTTCATCTGGAAAACATGCTGGCCTTGTCACGTATGGGGGTGGCGATAGTCCCCCCTATGCCCGCTTTTTATAACCATCCCGAAACCATTGAGGATGTGACCGACCACATTGTTGCACGCGTTCTCGATCAGTTCGGCCTCGATTATCCCAAAGCGCAGCGCTGGCAGGGGCTGCGAGATTCAAAATTGAATAATGACTTGAGACATAAGGATTAAAAATGGCATTTGATGATCTGCGTAGTTATTTAAAGGCGCTGGATGAGCAGGGACAATTGCTCAACATCAGCGAAGAGGTACAGGCTGAGCCCGATATTGCAGCGGCGGCCAACGCCACTGGCCGTATCGGCGAAGGCGCGCCGGCACTTTCGTTCACTAACATCAGTGGATTCAGGGATGCACATGTTGTCATGAATACCATTGGCTCATGGCAAAATCATGCTATCGCACTAGGGTTGCCCCTTAATGCACCGGTGAAGCAGCAGATCGATGAATTCATCCGTCGCTGGGATAATTTTCCAGTAGCACCGGAGCGTCGCGAAAACCCAGCTTGGGCAGAAAATGTGGTGGACGGTGAAGACATTAACCTGTTCGACATTCTGCCGCTGTTTCGGTTGAACGATGGCGATGGTGGCTTCTATCTCGACAAAGCTTGTGTGGTTACCCGTGATCCGCTCGACCCGAATCACTTCGGCAAACAGAATGTGGGTATCTACCGCATGGAAGTCAAAGGCAAACGTAAGCTGGGTTTGCAGCCGGTGCCGATGCATGACATCGCTTTGCATCTGCATAAAGCGGAAGAGCGGGGTGAAGATTTGCCCATTGCGATTACATTGGGCAATGATCCCATTATCACTCTGATGGGTGCTACACCGCTTAAATATGACCAGTCGGAATATGAAATGGCCGGCGCGTTACGTGAACGTCCATATCCTATCGCTACCGCTCCACTTACCGGCTTCGATGTGCCCTGGGGTTCGGAAGTCATTCTTGAAGGTGTGATCGAAGGGCGTAAACGTGAAATTGAAGGGCCTTTCGGCGAATTCACCGGCCACTACTCGGGTGGACGTAATATGGCGGTGGTGCGTATCGATAAAATTTCATATCGCACCAAGCCGATTTTTGAATCTCTTTATCTCGGCATGCCCTGGACTGAAATTGATTATCTGATAGGGCCGGCAACCTGTGTGCCTCTCTATCAGCAATTGAAAGCGGAATTCCCTGAGGTGCAAGCGGTTAATGCGATGTATACCCATGGTCTATTGGCGATTATCTCCACCAAAAAACGCTATGGTGGTTTTGCCAGGGCGGTAGGACTGCGTGCGATGACTACGCCACATGGTCTGGGTTATGTGAAAATGGTAATCATGGTGGATGAGGATGTCGATCCGTTTAACCTGCCGCAGGTCATGTGGGCACTCTCGTCAAAAGTGAATCCGGCGGGCGATCTGGTGCAACTACCCAACATGTCAGTGTTGGAACTCGATCCTGGCTCAAGCCCCGCAGGCATCACCGACAAGCTGATCATTGACGCCACTACACCTGTCGCGCCCGATAAGCGTGGACATTACAGCCAGCCGGTGAAAGACCTGCCTGAAACCGGGCTTTGGGTGGAGAAATTGACCGCTCTTCTGGCCAATCGTAATTAAGGAGAATAAATATGATATGTCCACGTTGTGCAGATGAACAGATTGAAGTCATGGCCAAATCGCCAGTAACCGGTATTTGGACGGTATATCAATGCCAGCATTGTTTGTATACCTGGCGCGATACCGAACCTGAACGCCGGACTCAGCGCGAACATTATCCGGAGGCTTTCCGTATGACGCAAAAGGATATTGATAATGCACCTGAAGTGCCGGCCATTCCCCCTCTTTTAGCGAAGTCATAATTATTTTCCAGTGGGCATTATGCCCACTGTTTTTATACTGGAGTAACGGGGATGCTTCACGAAGAAAATAACGTACTGTTGGGCGCATGCTTCAACGCAATTGGAAAAATGGCACAAGTCGAGGTGCATGATCTGTCAACGCCGCTACACCTGGGTTTTTCAAGTTATATATTCAATGATTGGGTTAATTACTCATCACCCTCAGAGCAATAGATAAACAAACCTGGCTAAGTGTCTGGATGAATTCGGCGTACAGTCATCCGCTGCCAAGGGAAAGCGCAGGGGGGCGATGCTACGTCGCTCCGATACAGTTCGCTGCAACAGATCGGCGGCGTGCTCGTCACTTTTGTTTTTGTGGACCTCGGCGCCAACGATTTTCCGGCTAAAAAAATCCTCTATCAGGTAGCTGTTCTTTACGTGCCACACGGGCGATATGGCAAGAAATGATCATGGTTACGATACGGAAATAGGTATAATTCTCTACCAACAAGCATTACAAAAATGTTATTAATTCCTATGTCAAAACGTAATCTTTTACTCATATTGCTATTAAATAGCGTGGGTATTATTCTGTTTTTTTCCTGGTATTTACCCATGGGTCATGGATTCTGGTTTGTCATAGATAAAAACACCTTCTTCTATTTCAACCAGCATCTGGTCACCAGTCCTGTATTTCTTAAACTGGTGGCGCTTACCAACAATCGAGCCTTTGATGGGTGTTCTCTGTTGGTCATGGGGGTGTTGTATCTGTCCCTCTATGCAACACGCGACTCAAGTGGGCGGCGCCATATGTTGGCAATCGGGGTGGTCATGCTGCTGACTGCATTGGTGCTGAACCAACTGGGACATGCACTTCCGGTACAACATGTCAGTCCTACACTGTATTTCGAGGGTATCAACCGTGTCAGTGAACTGACCGGTTTTCCGACCAAGGACAGTTCCAGCGACAGTTTTCCCGGCGACCACGGTATGATGTTGATGGTTTTTTCCGCCTTTATGTTGCGCTATTTTGGCGGTAAAGTGTTCGCAATAAGTCTGCTTATCACCGTTGTGTTCTCTTTACCACGAATCATGATCGGTGCCCACTGGCTGACGGATATCATTGTTGGTTCTGTTTCCATCGTTTTAGTGGGATTGAGTTGGTGGTTATTGCCCCTTGCCAGCGACCCTCTGATCGAAGCGATTGAGCGTCACTTACCCGGTAAGATCTCGTCGAGCACCACCACAAGAACCCGCTGGTAAAACTGAAAAAACAGGAAAGATTGATTTTCACGCCGTCAATATAGATGCCCCAGCCGATACAAACAGCCATCAACAGCCCGATAACGGCGCCCACGGCTGCCATGCGGGTCAGGACATAGGCGCTGACCAGGCTCAAGGAGGTCGCTGCTTCGGCCTCCAACGGCTGTCACATGTTGTTCGAGTGGGTGTTCATCCTGGGTATCATGCCGGTAAAAAAAAAAGACCACGATGCCGCCGATAACCGACTCCATGCCTTGCTAGTGGTCTTGGGGCAGGGACTGCTCGGCCAAGTCCCCGCTAACCGCCTGCAGGGGGGCGTCAAGCCGCAGCAGACGGTTCTCTTTTTCAGGACAGTATCATCGATATGTAGCCGCCAATCAGAGCAAGTACAGTCGTTAACGCATAGCTAACCGGATAAGGAATGGCAGCAACGGAACTGCCGGACTCCTCCATGATCGCATTTAAGCCAGGTGTACTGTTTCTGGCACCCGTTGCGGAACCATCGGCGATGATCGAATTCAGGCCAAAAATCTTTATACCGACCCAGAAAGCCACGAACGGCGGTACTAGTGCTCCGGCAACACCGATCAGCGCCAGCCATAGGATCGTATCCCCGCCAAGGGCGGAAATGACCTTGGGACCAACGTTAGCCGAAAGGACGGCGACAAAGGCATTCAAACCGAAATCCTGAAGAAAGCTCCGCGCGCCTTCATGCACTGGGCCCCCGAAGTCGGGATTTCGACTTCGGAAATAACTCACTCCTACGCCCGCCATGATCACCCCGGCTGATGTGCCGAGTGCAAAGGGGATGCCTGAAATCGTAACCGTGACGATACCCACCAGATAGCCCGCCAACATGGCGAACGCGAGGTAAAGCACCTCGGACTTCATGGTTGGTAGGATGGCATGCCCACCCAGCTGCTTTGCGGTTTTCTTGAGTGCCACGTCTGGACCACTCAGTCGCAGTACGTCGCCGAACCGGACATCACTCTTGGGTCCGAGAGGCAGTTCGGTACCGCCACGGAACAGGGCTCGTACGGCGACACCGCCCGGCATGATCCGACCAAGCTCCGACAAGCTTTGCCCCGATAGTTTGTGTGAACCGATGTGCACATCGGCAACCTCCATCGGGATGTTACGGGCCTGCGAGTCATCGGATTCCGGGCCGATCAGCTCGCCTTCTTCCAGAATAAGTTTGTCCACATCCGCACGCACGGTAACGACATCATTCTTCTTCACCGATGGGTCACTGGCCAGGTCAACAATCTCGCCGTCCCGTATGACGCGCAAAATGGGCACTTCGGGAAAATCTTCAGCCAGTTGCGACACCGTGCGACCGATGAACCTTTTGTGTGTGACGGCAAAAGCGCGAACACCGAAGGGAGAAAAACCCATGGTCAATGCACCGGGTGCACCTGGCACGGGGTGTATAGCACCACCGCTGAACTCTGCCTCCGCCAGTTTTGCGTCGGCGACAGCGTCATGGCCGAAGATGCGTGGAAGATAGCGGATCAGCAGTATAATACCCACCGTGGACAGAACATAGCTGATCGCATATGCGGCTGCCATGTTTGCACCGACTTCTTCGACCGTCATGCCCGCCGGCGGCGTATAGGCTCCGCTGGCCAGTGCGCCTTGCCCGACGCCCAAGATCGCTGTGATGGTATAGCTTCCCGAGATCAGCCCGGTTGCATAACCCGGCGCGAGGCCGACCAACTTTGCCCCAAAATAGCAGATGACCCAGTTCAGACTCCAGACGATGAGTCCGATGCAGACGAACGCCAAACCGCCTTTTCTGAGACCTGAAAAGAACTGCGGCCCGACCTTAAGCCCAAGGGCATACATGAAGAGCAGCAGCATGAAGGACGACAGAATACCTGGAATAGCATAGGTGATGTTAAAGGACGCTTCGGCGATCATCGATATCGCGATCCCGACCAGCAGCGTACCTGCTGTAGACCCGAGAGAGATGGTCTTGATGCTGAACTTTCCGATCAGTGTGCCCAGGGCAAGTGCCAGCATGACGAACGCGATGGGCTGATTGCCCAATAACTGAAAAAAACCGTGAAGCCCGGCCTCCGTCACGGGGCGGACCGTGTCGAACACCTGCCCGATAACGCCGCTTGCCGAAAGAGTCGCATCGCCTTTGGCCGCGGCGGTCTTGGCGACCAAAAGCAAGGGCAGGCCTAGGCTACAGACGGCGGATTTCAGTATCGTCCTGCCGCCGCGTTTGAGATCAACCATGATGGAACCCCGGCTTCGCGGTAGAGTTCGGAACCGGGTTCTTTGTAAGGTGGTCGATTGCGCGCTTGATATCTTCGAGAAGCAATTGCGCTAGATCGCGACTCACTCCATGGCGGATCAGGATACGTTGGACGATAGTTTCCTGGCGGTTCATTGGCAGCGGATAGGAGGCTATCTGCCAGCCGCCCATTCGCACCCGTTCCGACAGATCGTAAAGCGTGAAGCCTTGATCCGCATTAGCCAGCTTGTAGGCGACTGCAGGAATACCGCCATAGCCATCATAGACCATCTCAAATAAGCCGAGCGCCGCCAGCTCTTTACCCAGCCATTGGGCGGTGTCAGAGCAGGCCTGTTGGACTGCCGTATATCCCTCGCGGCCAAGACGCAGAAAGTTGTAATATTGTGCGATGATCTCGCCGCCAGGGCGCGAGAAGTTCAAGGCAAACGTGGGCATGTTGCCGCCGAGGTAATCTACGTAGAAGATCAGTTCTTCGGGCAGGTCTTCCTTGGATGCCCAGATGATCCAGCCCACACCAAGGGGCGCCAAACCGTATTTGTGTCCTGATGCGTTGATGGATTTAACCCGCTCTAGCTGGAAATCCCAGATAATGTCACGCTGAATAAAAGGTGCGATGAACCCGCCGGACGCTGCATCCACATGGATGGGTATATCAAGCCCGATGTCACGCTGCATTGCATCAAGTTCATTCGCCAGGGCCTCAACAGGTTCATAGATACCGGTGAAGGTGACACCCAGCGTCGCCACGACACCGATTGTGTTTTCGTCACAATACTGGCGCAAGTCTTCAGGTTTCAGACCGAGGGCGTTATTTTCCAATGGTACTTCGCGGATTTCAACATCAAAATACCGGGCAAATTTCTTCCAACAGATCTGCACAGGACCGGTCACGATATTCGGCTTACTGGTGTCTTTGCCCGCGGCTTCCCGCTGCTTGCGCCATGCCCATTTGAGCGCCAGGCCGCCCAGCATGGCCGCTTCACTTGACCCGGTTGTTGAACACCCCACCGTTTTCCGAGATTTATTAGCATGCCAGAGGTCAGCAAGGATGTGTACACAACGTTTTTCGATTTCGGCTGTTTGGGGATACTCATCCTTGTCGATCATGTTTTTGTCGATCGAGTCGGTCATGAGTTGCTTGACCTCGTCCTCCACCCAAGTTGTGCAGAAGGTTGCGAGATTCTGGCGAGCATTCCCGTCCAGCAAAAGTTCATCCCGGACAAACGCATAGGCAGCGCGAGGTTCAGTGCGACCGTTGGGCAGTTGATATTTAGGTAGATTGTTTTGTGCGGTCTTCTTAGCATAAATGTCCAGCAGGCTGGACTGGTCATTTAAGTCAACGTGATGGATAGGCATTTCATCGCTCCTTTGAACAGGCTATTTACTGCTAGCGGAGAAAACACCGCTGCGCTCGTTTTTGCCAACGCCAAGTCAGGCACACAGTACGACCTGGAGCTCGTAGAGCTCGGCTACCTTCGTTAGATTCAGTTGCATTCAAGTGTAGTACACTGGCGCGTTTTCTAGCGCTTGCAGGTACAGATTTACTGAGATAGTAGCGTATGACCCTGATCGCTGTGGAAGCGTTCACCGCGTCTAAGCTGCGGGCATACCGCCCGGATGCCGAGCGCCACACTCACTTTACCCGAGGCCATCGTATAGGGCGCTGACATGCTGAAAAAACAGATGTCTAAACTGGGGCTGGTCCGCCTGATCATAAGTATCGACGTGGCAATTGTAAGCGCGGAGACATCACTATCATGCAAAAAGGTACTCTTCTTGGAACTGGATCGATATTTCGCGCCACGGCTTAACCTAATGGGGCAACCTCGCGTCGCCCCACCGAATTATTTATAGAATCGGCTGGAACGGCATTTTGTGAACAAGTCGGATGTTTGCCCGGATGCTTATTTTTTTCAGGTAAGACATAAGGGAGAAGTCGGCTAGTTTCTTTTTTCACTACGGCGTAACATTCGCAACTTAATACCTCCAGTTTCTGCCGGTCTAATCCCGTAATAGTTGCAGGCCAATCCTGCCCCTCCTATCAGCAAAATTGAGTTGTCCGGGTGTAGCCCATTTCTAAAAAATCCGTGTCTGCCATTTAGGGCGAGGCGAGGGTAGGTGTTTCAGTTGTATTCATTTCGTCTGGTTTGTGTGAAGATCGTTAGCCTGACATTCATCTCAATATCGTTATCAGTTATGATGTCAACCAAGTCACAAAAATCTGCTAGGAAAATACCGCAACATGATTAAATATGTCACCCTGATTGTCATCACCTCAGCGCTTATGCTGACCGGATGTGCGAAGATTACAGCGGCAACTTCAGCCGCCAAGTCCTCGGTCAGTACAGCCTTGACCCCGGCTAAAGCTGATATTGTAGATTTCTCTTCCGGGCCTACGGTGGTGACCGTTACCCATGTTCCCACTGGGTCAGACGATGGTGTGCCGATCTACGTAACTCTTGATGGTACTGATGCCGGTATTCTTGCGCTAGGACAAACCGTTGAGTTGCACGTCAGTGCGGGTAAACATAAAGTCGGCGGTTATGCACGTTCTTTAGTGGGCCGTGTAACTATTCCCGCGGTAGAGGTGACGACGGAACCGCACATCGAGCAGCATGTCAATTATTCCATATCGGGAACGACGCCTAAATTCTCAGTCGGTCCGTCTACTAAAGTGATCTTTAGCGCACCGGCCGCAACAACAACGCCGACAACCACCACGACGCCAGCAACCACCTCTACGTCAACCACAACACCGGAATCGGCATCACCGGCCGCAACTACAACGCCGACAACCACCACAACACCAGCAACTACCTCTACGCCAACCACGACAGCAGAAACGGCAACACCGGCTGCAACAACAACGCCGACGACCGCCTCGACGCCAGCAGCCACCTCTACGCCAACCACGACCACAACACCGGAAACGGCAACACCGGCCGCAACAACAACGCCGACGACCTCCTCGACGCCAGCAGCCACATCTACGCCAACCACGACCACAACACCGGAAACGGCAACACCGACCGCAACAACAACGCCGGCAACCACCACGACACCAGATACGGTAATACCGGCTACCACGACCACCAAATAGAGTCGATGTCATTAACGTGCTGAATCAAAGCTGCCCGATGGCGAGGGTCTGTCAGGCAGCAAGAATATCGTTGTTGTCCAGTGGACTCAGGGATTTCTTTTCGATGGCGGCCCGAACCCACAATTGTGCTATAACGGCAATAAACGTCGCCTGGTTAGCGGGTATCGTCCAGATTTTATTTCTGAAATCAATCTCCGGCCACCGGGCAAAGCGCAGTTCGCTGGAGCGGATAAACAGGTGTAGGGTGAAGTACCCTATCCTTAATCCGGACAATGCCGTTTGGCAGGCGAAGCCGTCACGCCTTCCAGATTCAGCGCCGGGTTGTCTTCCACCAGTACTTGCTGCACTGCGTAACGCATGATGCTGCATAGGTGCTGGCGGGGGAGGGACGCGATTTCCAACAGTCCCTTTTCCTCAATACCTTATCGAACCAAACTGACCCCAAATCTGACCACCAAATTCTTCCGATGCCGAGGGGAAACTGAAAACGCATCGGGAAGATTTTTCGCGCTAACCTATTGCATCAAAATCATATAGGGATTCGCGTAGGTGCATGAAAAAAACCGCCTCAGTTCCCTGAGCGGGTTTTTTGCTGTAACCCCCGGCCAGAGGCAGCATTCAACACTCAAACAACCGCCGCACCCAACACATACGACAACTCCTTCGCCGCATCCAGTATCAGTTGCTGGGTGGCAATATCTTCCGGGTCGAATCGGCTGGTGGGGCCGGAAATACTTAGCGCACCGGCCAGCTGGTTCTGATGCTTAAATACCGGCACCGAGATCGAGGCGGTAAGCAGACTGTTGGTTTTCAGCCGGTTCAGCCCTGCCCCGGTGGAGGTAAACAGCCCGCGTTGATAGTCCCAGCGCGGTGGCATTCCCTGGGCGAATTGCGAGAGCACGCTGGCTGCCGAGGTGTCATCCATTGCCAGCAGCGTACCCACCGGCACGCTGGATTTAATATGCTGCGGCGAGTCTTTACGCAGCAGGCACATGCGGTACTCCCCGTCGCGGATATAAAAGGTGCTGCTTTCCAGTGTCGCTGCCGTCAGCTTCTCCAGCACCGGTTTGACATGCTGGTGCAGATCGAAAGTACGCTCATAGACGCAGCCCAGCTGGTATGCGCGCGATCCCAGTTCGTAGCAGCCATCTGTCCGCTTGAACACATAACGCTGCGCTTCCAGCGTCAGCATATAACGCAGGATCACGCTCTTAAACAGCCCGGTGGCCGCTTCCAGTTCACCGAGGGTAATCCCGCCCGGATGGGGGATAAACGCATCGAGGATCGCCAGCGTGCGCTGCACGGCTTTAACAGAACGATCGACATCCGTACTTTTTGGTCTCGACATAGCTTTCCATTTAGTGAGCAAACATTCCTATTAACGATGCAGAGTAATGTACAAAAATTACCATGCTTTGCCAATCAACGGCCTTCCGGCAAAGTAAGCCAGCACATTATCCAGCATGCGCTGCTGCTGATCCTGTTGTGCCGTATGGGTATTGGCCGCCACATGAGGCGTTAGAATGGTGTTCGGTGCCGCACGCAGGCGCGCTGAAATCTCCGGCTCAAATTCGAACACGTCGAGCGCCGCCCCTGCCAGTTGCCCGGCTTCCAGTGCATCACAGAGTGCATTTTCATCCACCAGCATGCCGCGGGCAATATTGATCAAGTGGCCGTCGGCACCCAGCAGGCGCAGAATATTAGCATCGATAACATGGTAGTTCTGCGGTGTGCCGCGTGCGGCAATCACCAGCACATCGGCCCACTGTGCAAGCTGCTCAATACTTTCCAGATAACGGTAATCCACCCGCTTAGGCGTACGACTGTAATAGCCGACTTCCATACTGAATGCCTGTGCCAGCCGGGCGATCTGCGTGCCAATTTCACCAAGGCCATAAATGCCGATCCTGCGCCCCTGCAGTCCAGACACCAGCGGATAGCGCTCCACGCTGTTGCCCTTCCATACCCCGCTGCGTAAGAAAGCGTCGCCTGAAAGAATATGGCGACAGCTGGCGAGGATCTGCCCGATGGCGAATTCCGCCACGCTGCCGGCATTAGAGCCTGCCGCATTGGTCAGGGCGATGCCCTTTTGCTGCAGATAAGCGCTATCAACAAATTCCATGCCCGATCCATAGCAGATCACCAGCTTTAGCGCGGGCAACGCGTCGATTAACGCCCGCCCGGTGACAATGCTGCTCATGGTTAACAGCACCTCGGCTTTTTCGGAGCCGTCAGGCAGGCAGCTACCGTCCAGCGTGGTGAGCGGCCCCATCAGATGACAATGACTCGCTAAGCTTTCGACCAGCCCGGCTGGCAACATGCGTACCATCAATACGTTTTTTTGCATTTTCATCTATTCACTCTGCCGTTGCCGGATTGCGTTGTTTCCATTTCAGGATGCCCCATTGCCCGGCCAGTAACGTTGCCAGCATTAACGACATCAGCTGGAAGGTCAGCATAATGCTGCCCACCGAGGCCAGTATGCCAACCAGCAGATTACCAATCGGCATGGTGCCCTGAAATGACATGCCATACAGCCCCACCACCCCGCCGCGCAGTTCAGGCGGGCTGTGGTGCTGTAAGGTGGAGTTGATCATGGTGGAGAAAAAAGTGAGTGACAGGCCGAGCCAGAGAAAACAGCAGCAGGTCAGCAGCGGCAGCGGGGATAACGAGATCCCGGCCAGTGCCAGTACCGCCGACCAAGGGGCAAACTTCAGCCACTGTACCAGCCGCTGGTGAGAGATACGCGCCGAGATCAACAGCGCCGAAAACAGCGAGCCGACTCCGGCGCTGCTGAAGAACCAGCCAGTATAGCGCGCCGTATCATGGAAATTTTGTGAGGCCAGTACCGGGATCAGCGACTGATAGGAGCCGGCAAAAATGCCCATAAATGCCAGCATCGGTAAGAAGCGCATGGCAAAGTCATCGTTCTTCACATGGCGCAGGGCGTTGCGCATCCCGCCCGCACGCCGTGAGTGACTCTCCGCTTCCACCACCCGCATGCTACGCACTGCAAAGAACATGGTGACCAGTCCGCAGAGCGAGATAACAAACCCCGCCGCCGCGCCGTAGTGATTAAAGCCCCAGGCCGCGATCGCCGGGCCAAACATGCGCCCGATATTAAACACCATGGTGTTCATCGCCACGGCGTTATACATCAGCGACTTATCCTGCAGGCTGCTGGTCAGCAGCAGGTGCCGGGTGGGCAGTTCCATGGACGATACACAGCCGGCCACCGCTGCAATTAACAAAATAAACGGCGGCGAGATAAAACCGAATAGCACGCTGACCAGCAGTAAACTGCTGATGGTGACCGACAGGCAGAGGATGCGCATCATGATGCCCTTGACCGTGGCTGGCGTCAGGCGGCTGCCAAACAGCAGCGGAACAACCAGCGCCGGGCAGTAGAGCAGAAAATTCAGCACCCCGAGTAGCCAAGGGGAGTGGCTCATCTGCCACAGCAGTAAATTCAGGGTGACGTTTTGCGTCCATAAACCGAGGATCGATGCCGCTTGCCCCAGCAGATACCTGCGCGTCATCCGTTCTTTAAACACAGGAAAAGTACCAGCCAGAAACATGCGAGATCCTTGACGGCATCGGGTTAACTCCCGCTACCGTTGATAATAGGGTGCGCCAAAAACCAGGCTCCGGGGCGATTGCGGAGCGCGGAAAAACTTACTTCAGACTGTGGCAAAAGCGCTGAATGCGCTGACAGGCCTCTTCCAGCTGTGCCATTGAAGCGGCATACGACAGGCGGAAATTAGGTGCCAGCCCAAAGGCATCACCGTGTACCAGTGTCACCCCTTCGCTGGCCAGTAGCGCCTCGGTGAAGTCTTCGTCGCTGCGGATCACCCGCCCTTGCGGGGTGGTTTTATTCAGCAGCCCGGCGCAGGATGGATAAACGTAAAACGCGCCCTGCGGTACCTGGCAATGTAGGCCCGGGGCCTCGTTAAGCGCAGCCACCACATAGTCGCGGCGCGCCATAAAGCTGGCACGCCAGTCAGCGAGAAATTCCTGCGGCCCGGTCAGTGCGGCATGCGCCGCCCACTGGGCGACGGCGCACACACCGGAGGTGGTTTGCCCCTGAATGGTCTCCATCGCTTTGATCAGCGGCTGCGGACCCGCGCCGTAGCCAACGCGCCAGCCTGTCATGGCGTAGGCTTTTGACACCCCGTTAATAATCAGCGAACGTTCGAGCAGCGCCGGTTCCACCTGCGGGAAAGTGAAAAAAACACAGTCGCCATACACCAGCTTTTCGTAGATATCATCCGCCATCACCCAGATGTGCGGATGGCGCAGCAGCACATCGGCCAGCGCGCGCAGCTCCAGTTGGCTGTATACTGCCCCCGAAGGGTTGGACGGTGAGTTAAACAGCAGCCACTTGGTTTTAGGGGTAATCGCCTGCTCCAGGCTCTCAGCAGTCATTTTGTAACCCTGTTCAGCGCTGGCAGGGACGATCACCGGGGTACCGCCGCACAGTGACACCATTTCCGGATAAGAGACCCAGTAAGGGGCCGGAATAATCACCTCATCACCTGGATTCATGGTGGCCATCAGCGCGTTTGAGATCACCTGCTTGGCGCCGTTGGAGACAATAATCTGTTTGCTGGTGTACTCCAGCTGGTTATCGCTACGCAGTTTATTCACTATCGCGTCACGCAGTTCGGGGATACCGGCGATCGGCGGATATTTAGTTTCCCCGCGGTTCATCGCGGCCAGCGCCGCCTGTTTAATATGATCAGGGGTATCAAAATCCGGCTCGCCGGAGCTGAGGGCAATCACATCTTTGCCCTGCGCTTTCATATCACGCGCGAGCTGGCTGGCTGCATTACTGGCAGAGGGTTTGATGCGTTCGAGGGTCTGAGAAAGTATCTTCATGTCCAAAGTCCTGTCAGTGACGAATATCGGCAACAAATTTTTGCGCACGTGGATGTTGTGGATGATGGAAAAAGTCTTCTGGTCGCGCGCGTTCAATGATTTCGCCCTGGTCCATAAAAATTACCCGGTCGGCAACTTCTCTGGCAAAGCCCATCTCATGGGTGACGCACACCATGGTCATTCCCTCTCTGGCGAGCTGCTTCATCACCTGCAGCACTTCGCCGACCATTTCCGGGTCAAGGGCGCTGGTCGGTTCATCAAACAGCATCACCGGCGGTTTCATCACCAGAGCCCGGGCAATCGCCACGCGCTGCTGCTGGCCACCGGAGAGCTGATGCGGATAGGCCTGCAATTTCACACCGAGTCCGACCTTTTCCAGCAGCGCCACCGAGATCTCATCGGCCTCGCGTCGGCTGCTTTTCCTCACCCGGCGCTGTGCCAGCGTGACATTTTGCAGCACCGTCAGGTTAGGGAACAGGTTGAAAGACTGGAAAACAAAGCCGATATTGCTGCGAAACAGATTTAAATTGATGCCCTGATCACGGCTGTCGACGCCGTCGACCAGAATTCTGCCGCTCTGGATCTCTTCGAGGCGGTTAATGGTGCGGATTAAGGTTGATTTTCCCGATCCGGACGGCCCGCAAACCACCACCACTTCACCTTTTGCTACCTGCTCACTGACGCCGTTCAGCACCTTATGCTGGCCGTACCATTTCTCAACGTTTTCAAGTGTTAACATCTCAACTCTCCTGGACATTCATCTGACGCTTGCGCTGAATAACGCGCTCCAGCTTGCCGACTAGCTGCGTTAATGAGAAACACACCACAAAATAAATCATCGCCAGTACGCCAAAGACCTGCAGTGGTTTAGTCAGTTCAATGGTATTAATCTGATAGGCAGAGTAGGTTAATTCGGCCACGCCAATGACATAGCCAAGTGAGGTATTTTTAATCAGATTAATAAACTGATTAAGAATGCTGGGGATCATGGTGAATAACGCCTGCGGCAGAATAATCTCCAGCATGGTGCGCGAATAGCTGATCCCTAAGGTGCGTGCCGCCTCAATTTGTCCACGTGGCACCGACAAAATACCGGCCCGGACAATCTCACCGAGAAACGCCATCTCATAGACAATTAACGCCACAATTAAGGTCTTCACACCGGAAATAGAGTGACCCGAGATCAATGGAACGGCGAAATAGGACCAGAACACCAGCATCAATACCGGCAGGCCACGGACCACGCTGCTAAAAAGTGTCGCCGGCAGATAGAACAGCTTAAATTTACTGGTACGGGCAATGCCCATTACTATCGCCAGCGGAAAGGCACAGACCAGCCCGGTTGCCGCCATAAATAACGTCAGGGCTAAGCCGCCAAGCGGGCCATTGGGGTAGCTGCCAATCAATATTAAATCACGGTAGTTGATAAAAATATTTAGCATATCGCTCATCTTATCGACTCCCGGTACGTAAAATATAACGGTCATACGCCGAGCCGACGCTGACAATCAGCAGTGAACCCGCGAGGTAAATCACCGAAACAATGGCAAAGGCATCAAAGGTTCTGAAGGTCTCATTCTCAATCTGTTTCGCAACATAGGTCAGTTCTGCCACGCTGATTGCCATCGCTAGGCTGGTGGATTTATACAGCGCAAGTGACTGCCCCAGTAATGGTGGGATAGAAATACGAATCGACTGCGGCAGGATCACATCTCGCATCGCCTGAGAAAAGGTCAGCCCTAGCGCACGGCAGGCCTCCATCTGCCCGCTGGCGATGGCGCGCAGGCCGCTACGCAGATCTTCAGACATAAAGGCGGCGGTATTCAGCGTCAGGGCAATATAAGCAAAGAAGAATTCGCTACCGTGCTGATTGACCCACTCCGAAAGCGCAAAAGGCAGCAGTGCCGACAGGGCAAAATACCACAGCAGCAGTTGCACCAACGCCGGAACATTGCGGTGATACTCGACGTAGGCCTTCACAAACCAACGCAATGGTGCAATACCCGACATGCGCATTGAGGCCAGCAGCAGAGCTAAAATAAAACCAGAAATCAGACAGAGAAAAAACAGGATCAGTGTGGTTTCCAGCCCGGAGATTATCCACTGCAAATACTGACCTTGCAGTAAAGTAATAGGGTCAAACTTTATCATCAGAATTAACTCCCCTGGAGCAGGCACAGCTCAACAACAGCGTGCGCACGCATATCACCCTGCGCAGCAGGCAATAAATGCATCACTTCAGTTTAATGAGGTCCGGGTTGATATTGCGCCATGGCGAATACCGTCAAGGCGCATATTATTACGTATTACTTATTGCACGCTGGTTCTCACCTTATCGATCGACTCTAATTTATGTTCTCGTTTAATTTTATAGTCGGTACCGGACCCAAGCCATTTATTCCAGATGGCCTCCAGCTGACCATCTTTTTCCAGATTACCCAGCGCGGTATTTACCGCAGCCAGAAGTTCAGGCTCATTCTTTTTAATTCCCAGCGCGTTGGGTTCCCAACTGATGGCCTGGTCGATAAACACATATTTCCCATTTCCGGCTTTCAGATAACGCATCCCTGAGGTCTGGGCAAATGCCTGGCCGCTGATTTTACGCTGCTGAAGTGCCAGGAAACCTGACGGTGAATCGTGATAGGTGACCACGCCAATTTTCGGGAAGGATTTACGCAACCAGTACTCGGAGGTAGAACCCGAGGTCATCCCTACGCGTTTGCCATCCAGGTCCGCCAGGGTTTTATACCCGGCGGCTACCGGCACCAGCACTTTTAACGGCACCTGGAAATGCGATGAGGAGAAATCAATCTGCTTCTCACGCTCGGCGGTATAACCCAGCGCCGCAGAGAGCACGTCAACACGTCCGATCTGCAGTTCAGGGATACGAGCTTCTACTGACAGGCTTTTTTGCACCATTTTAACGCCGAGCTGATCGGCCAACGCCTGGCAGATATCCACATCAAAACCGACCACCTTAAGGGTTTTCGGGTCGGTAAAACCGAGGGGTTCGGTGGTGGAAAGCGTGCCGCACACCAGTTCGCCACGGGTTTTGATATCCGCCAGCTCATTAGCCGACGCCATCGTGGAAACAACAGACAGTATCAGCAATGAGCTCGCCATAACGCTGTCCTTGACGAATTTTCGTTGTACAGCAGGGCTGGTTACATTTCTGGCCACAGGTTAATCCTTCTGGTTATAAACAAGTGAGAAAGCCGTTCCTGTCAGTGCGGACAACTTTGTTAACAGCCAGTTAAACGCACGTTATTTTTCATAATGACATTATGATTTTGTTAAAGCATAAAAGATGCCAACCTGGTTCTTATATCAACAAAAATAATAAAATTTATTTAATTTCAATAAGATGCTATAAGACTTTCAACTAAACGCAGCCTGAAAGTGTTACGGGGATCAGGAATTTTACGACTGAAATTCGATGGGATGAAAAGTGCGCTGCACTGTTTCAGTGAGGGATGTTCCATGGTGGGGAAAAATCAGACACCGATCACACACTACCCTTTCGCTAAAATTAGGTTGGTGTCCATATAACCTTTTGGGTTAAGACGCAGACATGGATCTTGAGTTAAGCAATTTTGTATAGTCTTTTATTGTAGTAAAATCAGGGCAACCCCATTTCCGCATTACCCTGAGCCATCTTACTCAGGCTGCGGATTTTTGTGTCGTTAAGAGACATATGGGGGTTACTTCATAATCAAACCAACCTGACCCCAAATCTGACCACTAATTTTTCCCTATGCAGAGGGAAGATTTTTCACGCTATCTTATTCAATCTGAATCACATAAGGATTCGCAAAACGGCATGAAAACAAAAAATTGGCTCTTCTGCCTGGGATCGCCTTTGTCAGTAACTGGCTAATAAGTGAGCTAAACCTGAATTCACTTTCTGTCAAGACCACCAGAATGACCACCAATCGAAGTTGGTTATATAAAACTGGTTTGAGCGATCCTCGGCATGTGGTGATCGTTACTATGGTCATATTTACAAGGGCAGTGTTGATCCCATCCCCGTAATGGAACTTGTACCCGAGGAAATACCTAGCAGTCCGCTTTGTGCTGTGGTTTCAGCGCATCGTCGCCCCATGAACGCGGGGTTATTGAGCATGTGATCGTGGTGTCTGGAGAGTTGGAACTGGATATCGACGGCGTGTTGCACCGGTTGCCCAGCGGTGACGCCATCCGCTTTGCCGCTGATTGTCCGCATGCTTATTGAAATAGAACTTCCGAGCGGGTTCGCTTTCACAATCTGATTCATTATCCTGAACTGCCTGCCGGTTACCACCACCGCGAATTGATTCAAAAAAATTCGATTTGATATTCAAATAATTTGAATTTGTTTTTGAAAGACCGAACATTTCCCCTCAAAGGCGTTACAGGCTGCGGAAAACCTCGGTTTCAATCCTGATGCTATAACAAAGCATATTGGCTAATCGAAGAATAATGTTCAAAAAAAAATCTTGACATGACTTTACTGTTTGTAAATATATGTTAACTCCTGTTTGATAATAGTAATGTTTCTCAAAATCATTACCAATTACATACACTATCATTCAGGATTGAAGATGAAATATAACAAGATAGCCTCGGCGCTCGCCGTGATTCTGGCAGGAAAATTCGCTTACGCAGCAGATCAAACGATAGTGGTATCCGGTAACGTACTGGGGGATTCGAGTGCCGAAGAGGTGAAAACCTGGGTCGGTAGCCGGACCGTGATAAGCAATGACCAACTGCAGAAAAGCGCAAACCGCACGTTGGATGACGCGTTACAACGCGTTCCCGGTGTGAAGATTCAGGACGAAACAGGTACTGGCGTGTTGCCGCAGATCGCGGTTCGCGGCCTTTATGACAGTCGTAGCGGTCGCGCACAGATCCTTGAGGATGGTATTCCGCTGGCGTTAGCGCCATACGGTCAGGAAGGGATGTCGTTGTTCCCGGTTACGTTTTCTACCATCGACCGCATTGACGTAGTGCGCGGTGGGGCGGCGGTGCAGTATGGCCCGAATAACGTCGGCGGCGTGATCAACCTGATCAGTAAGCCTATCCCTGTGAAATGGGAAAATGAAATCGGTGAGCGCGCTACCTTCTATGGCAAAGGGCGAAATCTGTGGGATACCTATCTGCGGACCGGCGGCATGCTGAATGATGATTTCGGGCTGCAGGTGGAAGCCAACCATGTGAAAGGCAGTTCGTTCCGCGAGCACAGTGACAGTAAAGTACAGAACTTCCGCGTGCGCGGCCTGTGGAATATCAATGAAGACACCACGTTAAATCTTTCTTATCAGTACTATGACGCGCATGCCGATCTGGCCGGTGCGCTCTCCACTGCGGATTATCTGAGCGATCGCAATCAAAGCACTCGTCCGTACGATGATTATGACGGCCACACGAAGCGATACAGCGCGGTATACAACCAGCTGTTGGGATCGCTCGGTTTCATCGATTCGGCGGAATTTAACTGGATGTTCTTTGGTCATGACTCAGACCGTGATTTCCATGTGGGCATGAGTAAAAGTTCGGGGCAGAACTTCAACCCGGCGCTGCCTGCCGATATCGTGCAAAATTCGCCACGTAACTTCAAAGTATGGGGTACTGAGCCGCGCATTAGCCTGGATGTCGATGGTGACAACGTGAACCAACGATGGATCATCGGTGGTCGTTTTGTCAGCGAAAAAGTGGACTATCAGGTGCGTCAGCAGACGCTGGCGACGGGTGTAACGACGGTGACGCGCGACTGGAGCTTTGATGATAAAGCCTGGGCGGGTTATATCAGCAACGCCGTGAAATTGTTCGGCGATACCCTGACCATTACGCCGGGCATGCGCTACGAGAACGTCAGTGAAAAATATGTCGATAAAACGAGTGGTCAGCGTGCTTCTTCGCCGGATACACAGTGGCTGCCGGGGCTGACCGTTGGCTATCAGTTGGCACGAGAGTGGTTCCTGTATGCCGACATGCAGAAGAGCTTGCGTCCTGCGCAAGTGACGCAGATTGTGAAGGGCGGGGATGTCAGCTCAGAACTGGCGTGGAACTATGAAAGTGGCGTGCGCTATACGCCAATGGACAACCTCAGTCTGCATGCCGGTCTGTATCGTATCGATTATAAAGATCAAATCTCCTATGACAGCACCTCTGACAGCTACCTGAACATTGGTCGCACCCGTCATCAGGGCGTGGAGTTGGAAGGTTTCTGGAGCCCGGCAGCAGTCGACAGACTGAAACTGCACGCCGGTTATGCCTATTTACAAGCGGAGCAGCGTAACGGTGTCAACCGTGGCAAAGAGGTGCCATATGCTTCACGCACCCAACTGACACTGGATGGCAGCTATGAATGGCGCGGTACCACACTATCACTGGCGAGTTACTACTTCAGTAAATCCTTTGCTGATGCAGCAAACTCGGTAAGCGAAAACAGCACCGGTTCGGTAGGCGAGATGCCGTCTTACTGGGTGTGGAACACGCAAGTGAGCCGCGATTTATATAAATCTGGCAGTACGGTAATGAATGGTTATATTGGGGTGAACAACCTGTTCAATCGTGACTACTGGTTTCGTGGTGTTGATACCAGTCCGTGGGGACGCCAACCGGCGCCAGGCCGTTCAGTGATCGCGGGTGTTAGCGTGAAATTCTAAACCCTGATAAGCCCGCTCACACTGAGCGGGCTTATTGTTTATAGCTGGATTAAAAACAAACCGCGATAGGGAATACCGACAAAATCACGATAGAATGCTTCAAGATCGGCTTGCGGGTTCACATCGGCAAATGGCTGCGGATGGAACAGTTTCGCCATCGCCTCCAGCGCCACGACGTTGAATGGACTGTCGTAGAATTGATGGTAGATGGCCATGACGCGATGGCCGTTTGCCACCGGCAATACACTCAACATGGGACGCTGCATGAGTGCCTGCAAACGCGGCAGGGTAGTCGCTCGCGTAGCGTCATAACCGAGGGGGACGGCCTGCGACGTCGTACCGCGCTGGCTCCAGTCCGCACCGCTCATCAGATAAATATCCGGACGTGCAACGATCAGCAATTCTGGGCTAATGTCCGCGCCTTGTGGCGGCACCTTATCGGCAATAAGGTTACGCCCTCCGGCGGCTGGAATGAATTCGCCGAAACTATCACGCCCAAATACTGCGCAGCAATTCATACCGCTCATCCCCGCATGATTCTCAAACACCACGCCTGGCCACTGATCTTGTGGGATTGCCGCAACACGTTCTCGTGTGCGCTCCAGCAACTGATTCCAGCGCTGAATAAAACGTTCGGCATTTTGGGTTTCGCCGGTCACTGTACCCAGCAGGCGCAGACTGACCGGTGTGTTCGTCAGCGGCTTGTGGCGGAAGTCGATAAAGATCACCGGAATACCACTTTTTTCCAGCAGTGCCAGCGTGCCTTCGCCGCGCAATTTCGCCAGAATACCGATATCAAACACCACCAAATCCGGTTTTAACGTCATCGCCTGCTCAACGCTAAACGTACTGCGATACGGATTGATAAATACGGGAATATCGCTTAACCGTGGGTATTGACGAGCAAAGTAGCGGCCCATATCGGGTGCACGGGTTTTTAACGAATCATCCCAGGCCACAATCCCTTTCAGCGCATCGCCAGGATGCAACAAACTCATCGTCAGTAACATGCGACTATCGGCCAGTATGATGCGCGTTGCCGGGGCAGTGAGCGTCACATGTCGCCCGGCAAGATCGGTCACGGTGACCGGCTGTGCCATGCCGCACACAGGCCAAAGCAGGATAGAAAACAGTAAAAGCCACTTGCCTCTCATTAATCTTTTCTCTTTTTGAACAATCCGGTGGTGAAGTTTGCCTAACGTGATGTTGGTGCACGTTACCATCGTTAAAGGGGAATAACGTTTAAATATCGAGGAGATACCTTAGGATTCAGGTAACCCAGTCACACAGGTTAAGGTAGATAAGTCACCCTCACACAGTGAATATAGTTAACTATTCTTGTCAAATCATTTGGAAAAACTCTAGATAATGATAATATAAATAATAAGTATTATTAAACACGTTTCTAATGATTTCTCTGACTTCACCGGATGAACGCCTGCAGTCGCAACCTGCACTGTATGGCATCCTCAACTCCGTTCCGCATCCGACCATTGTGGAGATGATCGCTACTGCGGGTTATGACTACGTTCTGCTTGACCTGGAACACTTA
>NZ_JAYGJO010000010.1:0-164687 GCF_035013185.1 Acerihabitans sp. TG2 | reverse complement strand
TTTTTTGTTTTCCTGATGTCCATCGCATTGCGCCCAAGACGATCAAGCTTCGTTACAATCAGCACATCGCCATTTTCCATATGGTCGAGTAGTCTGGGAAACTTTCCCGTTTTCCAAGCGGACCCCTATAGCACCATTCCTGCTGCGGATATCGGTACGCTGATTCAGGGCTGTTAAGATCTGCCGGTGGCGCGTCGTATTCAGGGTTTGCCCCACCCTGCTGCCATAATCATCATCCCTACAAACACCACGCCGGTACCCTGCCAATCCTGTGGAGATAATTTTACCCCATCGATGAACCTTAGCCACAGCAATGCGGTCAATATATACAACAGGTGGTTTTACAGCATAGCGCAATGTTATTATGCTGTTAGTGGTAGATTTCGATTTTACCTGCGTTATTATTCACGTAAAGATTAGAAGGAAAAAGATGTTATGACAGTTTACGCCACTCCCCGACTGCTTGGTGGAATACTCACCGCCGTTTTATTAACCTGCTCCGCCGCAGGGCATGCAGCCGGCAATACTCAACGCGTGATTGTGGAATCTGGGGATAGCGCCCAGTCCAAAGAAGAGGCGCGTCAGAGCCAGGAGCAGTGGAATGCCACTCATGATTTGCGTGGTAAAGTGATTAATCGGGTGGAAAAAGATTTTGATAAATATGATAAATCTGTAGATTGGCAAGACAGATGTGCCAGCAGTGAAAATGTAAACGCTTATTGGGAGCCTAATACCGCCCGCTGTTTGGACCGTCGCACCGGTCGTCCATTAATGGCGCCATGAATTGAGAAAATTCACCCTTTTCAATAACACTGCTATCCTTATAACGAATACTTCATACTCAAATAAGGATCGTAAGATGAAGACACAAAGCCTCAAGCCATGGAGTCACGTTGCTATGCTGGCCGTCGCGTTTTTGGCGTTGGCCCCGTTAGCCGCGCAGGCATCCTGCGAAAGCGTAAAAGCGGATATAACCCAAAAAATTATCGCCAACGGTGTACCCCAATCGGGCTTTCAGCTTGAGATTGTCCCAAGCGATCAGGCAGATCAGGCGGGCGGTCAGGTTGTTGGTCATTGTGAGAGCGATTCGCAAAAAATCATTTATACACGCACCAATGGCAATGAGCCGGCCGCTGCCGACGCGCCAACACCATAAGCTGCTTGGGCGGGAAACCCGGTTTCCCGCCTAGTGTAATGCCATGGAGTACTCAAAACGGTCTACTCTATTAACGTATTATATTAACGTTTATATAATAGGAACGCAGTGATTCAGATTCATAAAAAATTATTAATTATAAATGTAATTACAATTCATTTTTATTTTTCATTCATACACAACACACTGGATAAATCAAGATAACCAGAAAGATCGCGTTTCTCTGGTCTTGGTAAATAAGGTAATTCTCCCAACTGTGGCGCCGAAACTTTATTGCGCAATACATTCATTATTTCAGCGTAATGAGCAAGGCCGGGATTTATACGGTTGGCCACCCAGCCTAATAATGGCAATCCATCGTTGATAATAGCCTCGGCGGCGAGTATCGCATGATTGATACAACCGAGCTTGATGCCAACAACCAATATCACCGGTAACTGCTCTTGTACCACCCAATCGGAATAAGGACGATAATCACTCATAATGGTGCGCCAGCCACCGCTGCCCTCCACCACCACCGTATCGGCCAGTTCGGTTAGATGGGCTAATCCCTGAGTCATTAACCCATAATTTATCTCATCCCCAGAGTAGGCGCTGATCTCCTCTTCTTGTAAGGTAATGGGATTAATTTCATTATAGGATAGTTGTATGGTAGACGATGCATTTAAGACTAATGCGTCTTTGTTACGCAACCCTTCCGTCGTTTCTTCACTTCCACGTGCAATGGGCTTGTATCCAACCGCGCTTAGATTTTGCTTGGCTAGATATTGCAGCAGGGCGCGGGAGACAATAGTTTTGCCTACCGCGGTATCCGTACCAGCAACAAAAATTCTTTTTAACATGACAACTCCAGCCTGGCGTTAATCCATTGGACATGTTTGGATGGGATTATAGGTAAGACAAAATGTACCCGATATAGCGCCGGGGTGGCTTGCGTTAGCGCAATATTTTCTCGTTAAGCGTTAACCTTGCACCAATTTCAATAGTAAGGAGCCGTCATAAAGCGCATCTTTTATCAGTGCCGCAGCAGGCATAGTGCCCTGATTTTTATATCGCGTTGCCTGCACGGTAATATCTTGGCTGTAGTCCGGCAAAGATTGCTGGCGGATATTGGCGAGGATGACCGGGAAAAGAATATCGGAGGCAAGATTGAGTGGTGATCCGACCAGGATTTTTTTCGGATTAAACAGGTTAACCATAATGGCCAGGATCCTCCCAACACTCGTGCCGATGCCGACAATGATGTCACGGGCCAGTGTATCGCCTGACATGGCCGCTGAACATAACGCTTCGACGCTGACCGGCGCACCGCTCATTGATGAGTTCATATTTAATACCAGGCGCTGGCGAGTGAGTTCCATTACGCTCTCAATACCGGCGACCGTCTCCAGGCAGCCTCGATTGCCGCAATAACAGCGTTTACCATAAGGCTCAACCTGGGTATGACCAATTTCGACCAAACTCCGGCTGCTGCCATGCAATAAGGTCCCGCCGGTAATGACGCCGGCACCAACATTATGATCAATCACAATCTGAATCACGTCGTCACAATCTCGTGCCGCGCCATAGAGCGCTTCAGCCATCGTCCAGGCGCAAATATCGTGTTGTAAGTAGGCAGGAACACCAATATGTTCACTGAGGGCCGGACCTAAAGCCATGTTATCAACATTATACCATGGCATGCGATGAACCATCCCGGCACCGGCGTCAATAATGCCGGGCAACGTGACGGCAACGGCGGTCAGGCGCTCTAGCTTGTGCTGATGGCGAATAAAAAACTGGTCGATGGTTGATATCAAACGCGCCAGTAACGGTTCTTTTGCCTGCGCCTCAAGCGGCACTGTGTCCTCGACAATCAGTTTGCTGCTCAATTCACGTAGCGCGAGGGTTATGGACCCATGGCTGATGCGCACCGCCAAAAAATGCCAAGCTTGGGTATCCACGACCAAGCCGATGGCCGGCCTGCCGCGCAGACCGTTTTCTTGATATTCGGTTTCACTTACCAAATGGGCTTCGACCAATTCCCGGACAATTTTGGTGATGCTGGCGGGAGCCAGTCTGGCCAGCTTTGACAGGGCAATACGCGAAATGGGGCCAAACTGATCGATCAGGCGATAGACTGCTCCCGCATTCGTTTGCTTGATTTGATCGATATGCCCCGGCTGACCATGGCCTATCACTCACCTTGCTCCTGATATTTTCACGCTATAAAATAATACATTGGGGCTATGTTGTGACTTTTCATTTTAGCCGTCAAATATTTGATTAGTTATGTGATTTGTCGCACAAATTTGCCTTGGTCAGCAAGCAAAAACCGACGTTTGACTGCCAAATTCACGTTTCCCGCAATGATTAACCCCGGTGGGTTTCACATCGGCCACAAGCATAACATCATTGTTTTAACATTAAATTGATCAGCATCTGTGCGGATGCGGAAAGCTCTTTATCCCGTAGGGTGGCCAACCACACTTCGGTCATGGCCTCAGGCTCTTCAAGCTCAAGATAACAGATGCTATCGACTCGAATACGCGCGAACGACGCGGGTAGAATTGAAACACCCAAACCGGCTGATACCAGGCCGATGATTGTCATTGCCTCCCCGACTTCTTGGGTAATGTAAGGGGTAATGGCAAACTGTTTTAATAACCGCAGCGTTTCATCGTATAACGCGGTTCCCACTTTACGATCAAAAAAGACGAAAGGTTGATTGGCTAATTGCACAATGCTTATATGACCACCGGGCTGTTTGGCCAAGGGGTGATCACGGTGCACCACGGCAACCAGTGCCTCCCTCAACAACAGTCGGTAGGACAACGCGCCGGGTAAGTCGGTATTACGCATAACACCCATATCGAATGTTCCGTTTAATAGCGGCTCGATCTGTTGCTTGGTATTGGTTTCAACCATTTGTATATGTACAGCAGGATTTTGCTGGCGAAAGGCCAATAAGCTGGCAGAAATGCGCTGAATAAAAGGCGTTGATGAGGTAAAACCGATGGTGATTTCACCTAATTCACCGCGGTGAATACGACCGGCGCGGTCAGCGGCCTGGTTAACTTGCTCGATAATCAGCCAAGCTTGTTGCAAAAACTGTTTACCCGCCGGCGTCAGCCTAACGTTGCGGTTGTTGCGATCAAACAGCTTGGCACCAATTTGTTGTTCTAAAATTTGGATTTGTTGGCTGAGCGGCGGCTGCGACATATGTAATTGTTCGGCAGCTCGGCCAAAATGGAGCGTTTCTGCCACAGCGATGAAGTAGCGTAGATGACGCAATTCGATATTCATACTTTAAACATATCAAATGAGATTATTAATATATTAGACAAAAAACTGAAACATTTCTATCATTTCGCTATGAATATTTGTGTATTGCCATAATGTAACCCCACTTGTTAAGGATTTTTTGTGAACACCCCATTGCGTACTGCGGCGCATTCGCCAGAGACGCCCGTTTTTCCCTCGGCCAGTCATGGTTCCACTCGCAAACAACCTCATGTCAAGCGTGGTACACCCGAGTTTATCCGCCTGACGTTAGCCTTATTTTCTGCAGGTCTGGCGACGTTTGCCCTGTTGTACTGTGTGCAACCGATTTTGCCGGTATTAACCCAGGATTTTGGCGTCTCACCGGCGACCAGCAGTTTATCTTTATCCTTCGCGACCGGCATGATGGCGCTGGGATTGCTGTTCACCGGTCCATTATCTGATGCGGTGGGCAGAAAATCAGTGATGGTGGTGGCATTGTTATTGGCAGCGACATGTACCCTGCTCACTGCATTTATGACCAGTTGGCACAGCATCTTAGTGTTTCGCGCGTTGACCGGCCTGGCATTAAGTGGTGTCGCCGCCGTGGCGATGACCTATCTGAGCGAAGAGATTCATCCCAGCGTGGTGGCATTTTCCATGGGGTTGTATATCAGCGGCAATTCCATTGGTGGTATGAGCGGTCGTCTGCTCAGTGGTGTGCTGACGGATTTTTTTTCCTGGCGCATAGCCGTTGGCACCATTGGTGTACTGGCGCTAGGTGCGGCGTTGATGTTTTGGCGGTTTCTGCCGACATCCCGGCATTTCCGCCCTACTCCCCTTAAACCCCGCACGATAGTTATCAATCTGCGTTTGCATTTTCGCGATGCCGGATTGCCATTGTTATTTGTCGAAGGTTTTTTATTAATGGGGTCGTTTGTTACCCTATTTAATTATATTGGTTATCGTCTGCTCGCCGGACCGTGGTTCCTCAGTCAGGCAACGGTGGGTATACTGTCACTGGTGTATATTACCGGCACCTATAGTTCTCCCTGGGCCGGATCGATGTCGGGACGCTACGGGCGTGGTCCGGTGATGATGGTATCAATGGCGGTTATGCTTATCGGGTTACTGCTTACCTGGTTTTCATCCTTGATAGTGATTCTTTGCGGAATGATGCTGTTTACCGCCGGTTTTTTTGCTTCTCATTCCATTGCCAGCGCATGGATTGGCCGCCGCGCACGCCGGGCAAAGGGACAGGCTTCCTCGCTGTATTTATTTAGTTATTATGTTGGCTCAAGTGTGGCCGGCACTCTAGGTGGATTTTTCTGGCACAGTTACGCCTGGAGCGGCGTAGTGATCTTTATTGCGTTGCTCTTAGTGGTGGGATTGGTCGTTGCTCAACGCCTGAATAACTTAACCGAACTTCGCGCGGTGTAATGCCTTTTAGACTAGGGCCGGCAAATCCTACGAGCCCTAAGTCTATCCTGTTAAACGGAGTATTTGCTGGGTGCTAGGGTGGTAATTCATAGATGATAATATGTATGTTGTAACTAAAGTAGTCCATATCTAATACATAGATTCCTACTCTGATTGACGGTGTTTTATAGCCGGTTCTGGCAAAACGCGAACGTGTATAACAGGCCAAATCCGCCCTTAGGCAACCCACACGACTTGTCCTAAATCAGTGAGGAGCAAGCACGCGTCCCTAGACTGGTCTAGACTTACGGTTGGGATATCCACTCTGATTTAATCACCTTGATGATCAGATGCTCGGTAACACGGGCAATTAATGAGGAAGTTTGTGATCGAATGCTAAACGTTGTGGCTTTATTTTTGTGTATTACCGCGCTATTAGCGTATCTCAACCGACGTTATATTGGGCTACCGTCTGCCATTGGCGTCATGGCAATTGCTTTAGTGCTATCACTGTTAAATATGCTCGCCGACAGGTTAGGATTCCATACGTTACGTTTGCTTGAACAGTCGCTGGTGACCTCTATTGATTTTTCCGAACTGCTGATGCAAGGCATGTTGTCCTTGCTACTGTTTGCCGGTGCTTTACACGTTGATCTGCAACAACTGCGATCTTATAAATGGCAGGTAGCCTCTCTGGCCCTCATTGGCACGGCAGTCTCGACGGTGATTATTGGCTTCTCCTTATGGGAGATAGTAAAACTTACTGAGTTGCAACTGCCTTTCATTTATTGCCTTATTTTTGGTGCGCTGATCTCACCAACAGATCCTATTGCCGTGCTAGGCATTCTTCGTTCTGTAGGAGCACCGCAAAAGGTAGAGCTGGTCATGTCCGGCGAATCTCTTTTCAATGATGGTGTCAGTGTGGTCTTGTTTTCATTAATCTACGCCACAATCGCCGGAGCAGAAACACCAACGGTTTTGGAGGCTTCAACGCTGTTGATCAAGGAGGCCGGTGGCGGTACCTTGCTGGGAGGAATCATTGGCTTCGTCACATATCGGATGCTCAAAAGTATCGATAGCTATCAAGAAGAGGTGCTGATCACCCTGGCTGCAGTACTGGGTGGCTACGCCTTAGCGACCACCCTGCATGTATCAGGGCCGTTGGCGATGGTGGTCATGGGACTCATTATAGGTAATCAAGGCCGTTCCTACGCGATGTCACAACAGACTGAGCGGCACTTGGACATGTTTTGGGAACTTATCGATGAGATCCTGAACGCGGTACTCTTTGTGTTGATTGGGTTAGAAGTCATATTAATCCCCTTCTCTCATTCGCTCCTGGGCCTCGCCAGCGTAGTGATCGCATTGACACTTATTGCCCGGATGATTACCGTGGGATTGCCAGTAGCGCTGTTTAGAAAGGTGTTTCGGTTGCCCAAAGGGGCTTGGGCGGTGTTGACCTGGGGTGGCCTGCGGGGGGGCATCTCGGTGGCGTTGGCGCTTTCCTTACCGGCTGGCGAAGGCCGCAACATCGTTGTTTCTCTGACTTATCTTGTGGTGGTATTTTCGGTTCTTGCTCAGGGAATGTCGATTGGTAAGCTTGTTGAGCACATGATTCCCTCTAAGTCATAAGGCAGTTGTTATGCTCAAAATAAGGGCAGGATCGTCGACCAAAGTGGAAGGGTTTCATCAAGGACGCAAAAGTGTCTAGATGATTGGTCGCGATTTAGCCGATTGACGTCGTCATAACAGCATTAAATACCATGCCAAGGGCAACAACGATCAGCAGTCCGGCAAACCCTTTTTGCACAATATGATAGGGTAAATGATGACTCAGTTGGCGGCCAATAAACATGCCTGTCACCGTACTGATGATAAACCACAGGGTAAAAAACAAGGGCATGGTGGCCCCATGCATCACTGCAGTAACAATCCCCCCAAGACTCACCAGCGCCACCACTATTAATGAGGTAGCGATACAACTGTGAATGGATAAAGGGGAAAATTGCCGCAATAACGGGACGATAATAACCCCCCCCTACCGTATTAACGTGAGCTTGGTTAGCTGCGGTTAACATGATGATGTCATTTTACTCACCCCGGCTAATAATAACCTTTCAGTGGTTTTAGCCCCCACCTCCAGCGTGTCAGTAGCAGAACCCCGGTTCGGGTTAACCGGGGTTTTTAATATAGTGGTGTCCGCCGGTAAAAAGGTTAATTTTTCGTGCAACGCGATGCTGGTTTTACCTATTTTCATCGTCTGCTTTTCTAGCCCGCGATCGTTAAATAGCATATTGATGTTCACTTGCGTCGATATATGCCCTGTGTGTTGATAGTCGGTGGCGACGTTATCTAGGTTATTACTCGTTTTGTCGCTGCTAGATTCATCTACAGGGGCACTGTTAATGGCCCTACTTTTTGCTAGGCCTACCGGCTCTTGTTGCTTGCTGAATTCTGATACGGGCCATTTAATGGATATATCCAGGTTAACGCCGTGTTGCTTATTTATCGCAAAACTAACCTGAGGTTCACCCACTTTCATCCAAACATTATCAGCAGCAATAATAATAGGTTTTTTTTGTGACCCGGCTACGCGTTCTGAGGCCTGATTTGGCAAAGGCGTTGGCTGCAAGAACGGCTCAAATATCTCGTTCTGCACCGCATGGGTAATATTTTCGGGGATCAGATAACGGGTCAAGGCCAGTAGACTCAGCGGATTATTATCCACCATCTCCGATAATTGCCCTAATTGACGCAGTTGTGTACCCGCAAGCTCGTGTTGACCCGTCCACATTTGTTTAGCTTGTGACACTAATTGATTACCGAAACCACTGACCCAACGGGCGTAGCTTTGATGGCTGTTGTCTATGTTGAGATCAATACCCGACCTGAGCACCTTGATAAAAGCGCCATCGGCAAAATAAGAAGCCACATCATCCGGGTGATGAACCGGTGTCCGGAAACTGGAGGCCATAAACGCTTCAAGGCGAGCGGAAGGATCATGATCCTTATGATGATAAGCCGAAATGGCCTCAATATCACCTGACCAATTTTGCGCTATTTTTATTTCTGGTTCGGGTATTTTCGATAAAAATTCTTTTATTTCTTGATGTTGACGCTGGAAGGACTCACCCGTCTCTTTTGATAATAAGGCAATATTATTATCAAGAATATGCTGTTGATCTGTGGCATGCGCCATCATGACCAACTTAATAAAATCTTTTCTGGATGTTGTTTGCGCAACATTCAGATCGCTCGGCCAGCATTCTGTATAGACACTAGACAGCTCTTTTTCACTTAAGGGTAGCTGTAAAAATTTTTGTAAATTATCTAATTGGTGACAAACGGTGGTGACCAGACCTGGAATTTTCCCGGCAATGGCTTCTACACTGTGTAATCCGAGTGGCGCCGGCGGTAACTGACTTGGATCGCTGGTCAGATTTTGGTGTAGTTTCCAGGCTGCCATATGATGCAGGAATGATGTGGGTTTATAGTCAGGATTATCTAATATGGCACGTTTCAATATGGACATGAAGGTGGCAGAAATCATTTTCCCACCGGTAAATCCACCTAGGGCGTTCTCCAGCGCCAGTTTTAACGCATTTTCTCCACCGGGTTGTTCCTTTAATGCCACCAGCACGCGTTCTAAAGCATTATTTTGCAGTAGCGACGGTCCGATAAATTGCCCAATACCTGCAGCCATTTTTTGCGCAAATTCACCTTGGCCCTTGGACTTTACGATCAGTTCAATCAGCGGAGCCACCCCTTCTTTAACCTGCCGTTGGGTATTATCAAATAATACGCTTCGTACCTGGTTAACAATCTCGGCACTACGTTTGCCCAGCATATTATTTGAGGATGCATGCTGCAGACCTAAGGAGACGGTTTTTGAAATGATGGATTTAGCCAGTGTATCCCGAGTAATGGTCCCGCCAGAAATGCGTTTAACTATTCCATTGCATACCTTGCTCTTATCCATCGCTGCATAGGTTATAAATTGGACAGCGAGCCGAGGAATAGACACATTTTTCACTTTAATTTTCTCCGTTGAAAATTGTCGCTTGCCAAAAACTCGCTTGAATGACCTGTGGTCGTTTGGCTAATCTGCGGTAAATTTTCCTGCCAGTACTGAACCTGGTCGACTAACGCTTCAATACGCGCTATCGCATGATCTGGTGTCGTGTTATCTAAATCAAGTAAGCAAAATAACATGATGCGTTGCCCACCAGCATCATAACCAAACCAACAGCGATTAGTGGCTACGCCGAAAAGCTGAATTTGCAATAAGCAGGCAAAAAAATCATCGCTAAGCCGTTCTTGAATGGTCATTACTGGTGAAAAAAGATAAACCTGGTTGTTATGATGCTCGAAGGTGAGGTTAATATTACCGTCAAAACACAAGCTACAGCCGCCGCTTTTGATCGCTTCATCGAGGTCCAATTGCATCTCGGCCGAGATGATATGTAATAGTTCGGAAAAAGTCATAGGAATTCTCAACGGGTTAATATATAAGGTGTTAATTGTCTTTAGTTTTTAAGCGCATCTATACTCAGGCTTATAATATATATATAGTGTGAATATTCTTGCATATATCGCTTTTCCCTTGGCAACAGCCAATAAATTCCAGCGAACAGGGTATCGCGGGCGGCCCTTTCACCTTGCTTATGCTGCTGCTGTTCAGCACATTAATAACCGTAGTCTACTGGCGGGGCTTGATTTATACTTTAATGTATGTTGTAACTAAAGAACGGTTAGCTACGGATAAATACAAATGCCTGCATTAGATCTTATCGCGCGTTTAAATGAACATTTTACCCAGCTGCAGTCAGGCTTAAGCGAGCTGCAAAGTCTGTTGGGCGACTTTAGATTGCTGGTCGGCCGAGTGTTTGAACTGCCGGAAATAGAAAAAGGGCAGGAACAGGCGGCGCTTGATGTGATACCTGTCACTCAGCATGTGGGTACGCAAGCATTAGCCCTGGGACTTGCCCATTTTCAACGGATGTTTATCTACCATCAAAAACAGAACACCAGTGCCAAGGCGGCTATCCGATTACCCGGCGCATTGTGTTTTGCCGTCGATGATAAGCAGTACCAAGCGGCATTGACGCTGATTGAACACATTAATCGGATGAAAACCGCGCTGTCGCATATGATCACGGTGGAATCTCAGTTACCACCTGAACAACGCTTTGCATTCGTACATCACCATTTACGTGGATTAAAAACCCTCAGCGCATACCGCTCGCTTTCGGTGATCACCGATCCCTGGAGCCTGCGTTTTGGCTGGGCCAACAAACACATTATTAAAAATTTGACTCGACAACAGGTTCTGGAGATGTTGCAAAAAAGTCTTGCGGCCGGCCGGGCAGTCCCCCACTATGATAAACAGCAGTGGGCAGAAAAAGTGCGGGAGGAAATTGACACTATTAGTAAACTGCCCCCCACCGTCAAATTAAAGATTAAACGGCCGGTTAAAGTTCAGCCAATTGCCCGGGTCTGGTATCAGGATCGACAACAGCAGGTGCAGTTGGCCTGCCCTTCCCCGCTGGTGGTATTGTGCCGTGTCTCGCCGGATGAGACGTTGCCGCCACAGATACCGCAGTTGGGGGAATTACTGAGCTACGATCAGGCATCCATTCGCCATAAATATAAACCACCGGCTCTGCCGGCACATCTGGTGATTGAACGCCTACATCTCTACGTGGCAACATAGGGGGCAGTTTGGAGATCGGAAATGATTGTACGTTAAGCGTGTTTTTGGTACTTTTCGATGATCGCGGAACCCGTCGAGCATAAGCGAGCAAACCCGCTGGGAACATCGGGTCGAACTCTATCGCTACCTAGAATTATAGGGCAGAAGGGAATGAGCCAATTTTAGCCATGTTATTTATCTCATTCTCTCGCTTGCCAGATGATAAACATCACTACGTTCACGTTTACCAACGGCAACTACAGCGATAATTAATTTATCGTCTATGACCTGATACACCAGGCGAAAACCAGACGCACGAAGTTTTATTTTGTAGCAATCCTTTATTCCCTTCAGCTTTGCGTGGGCAATATGTGGATTTTCACAGCATTTTTTCAGTTTTTTAGCAAATTGCTGCTGAATGGTCTTATCCAGTTTTTGCCACTCTTTCAGCGCATCTTCCCTGAATTTGACCATATAACTCATAGGTAGCTATCCAGATCCACATCAAGCAGGGGTTGGTTGCTGCGTTCGGCTACCAGCTTCACCAGTTCGAGATCATCCAGAGCATCGAGCATCCGCGCATAAAGCTCTGCCGGAACGCAGTAAAAAGCGGGTTGATTGCGGTTGAGAATGGCGACCGGAAAGCCATCTCCAGCACTGACTGTCGCCATCGGATTTTTTTTCAGTTCGCTGACACTGGCGCTTGTATCACTCAGAATAATGTTTGGCATATGGCACCTGTATGTAATGACTGCTTAACAGGTTTTTATAGTGTCATTTAAAAGACCTGTTAACAAGTCTTTTTATGACGTATTGAGCGCATTACGCAGCACAACCAAGTCACTCTAGATTTGTATCTGGAGGCTTATCCTTTTGTTCGAGACTGGAAAATCTATTTTTACAGGAGATGGCTAGCAACCAGCACGCCCGCGTTATGGCGCGGCCAATCGCGCGCCACGTATTTGCCCCACCAAAGGTTGTGCTTAAACCAACATTAGCTTTTCAGCGACCCAACCATATCCTCCGGGCGTACCCACGCATCAAATTGTGCCTCGGTCAGATAGCCCAGTTTCAGCGCGGCGGCCTTTAGGGTTAACCCTTCTTTATGTGCCTTTTTGGCAATTTCTGCCGATTTATCATAACCAATGTGCGTATTGAGTGCGGTCACCAGCATCAACGACTCGTTTAGCAGTTGATTAATCCGATCGCGATTGGGTTCGATACCCACCGCGCAATGGTGGTTAAAACTTTCCATACCATCGGCTAATAAACGCACGGATTGCAGAAAATTATGAATAATCATCGGACGATAAATATTCAATTCAAAATTACCTGACGCACCACCAATATTAATGGCCACGTCGTTGCCCAACACCTGGCAACAGAGCATGGTCATGGCTTCACACTGGGTGGGATTGACCTTGCCCGGCATGATTGAACTACCCGGTTCATTTTCAGGAATGCTGATTTCGCCAATGCCACAGCGCGGGCCCGAGGCCAGCCACCGCACATCGTTGGCGATTTTCATCAGTGACGCTGCCAACCCTTTAAGTGCCCCGTGCCCATGCACCAGCGCATCACAGGTGGCCAGCGCTTCAAACTTGTTCGGTGCAGTCACAAAAGGCAGGTTGGTCAGTTCTGACAGCACTTTTGCCACCCGAACCGCATATTCCGGATGGGTATTGAGCCCAGTGCCAACGGCAGTACCGCCTAAGGCGAGTTCGCATAAATGGGGCACACTCTGTTCGATATGCCGCAGACTATGATCGAGCATGGCGACCCAGCCGGAAATTTCCTGGCCCAGGGTTAGCGGCGTGGCATCCTGCAAATGGGTACGACCGATTTTTACGATCTGGCTGAAAGCACTGGCTTTTGCCGCCAGTTGATCGCGCAGGGACGTCAAGCGCGGCAATAAATGTTCACGCAGCGCCACGACTGCAGCAACGTGCATCGCGGTGGGAAATACATCATTGGAACTTTGGCTTTTATTGACATCGTCATTGGGGTGTACCAACCGGCCTTCGCCACGCTCCCCACCCAGTAGCTCGCTGGCGCGGTTGGCCAACACTTCATTCATATTCATATTGCTTTGCGTACCGGAGCCCGTTTGCCAAATGGCTAAAGGGAATTCATCCGGATGCCCACCGGACAGGACTTCATCCGCTGCCTTGATAATCGCCTCGGCACGTTCGGCCGGGAGTAAGCCTAAATCTCGATTGACCTGAGCCGCCGCGCGCTTGGTTTGCGCCAGAGCGTTGATCAGCGCCGGAGGCATTTTCTCGCTGGAAATGCGGAAATGTTCAAGAGAGCGTTGGGTTTGTGCTCCCCATAGTCGCTGGGCCGGGACGTCAATGGGACCCATGGAATCTTTTTCAATGCGTGTGGCTGACATGACTTCCTCCTGGTATTCTTCCTAAAGATCAATCTCCTGCCCGGATGAAGTTCAAGGATTCACCGGACATTGATAGTATGACGATGATATATCGGCCTTGATAGTATAGTGGCAAAGAAAAGCTTACCATTAATGCGACCGACTCGCGTTATTACATAATGAATCGACCTTAGCAGGGACAGTAACACCATGAAAAAGATGATTAACTCGGTTCAGCACTACGCCTGGGGCAGTCTCGACGCGCTGACGCGGCTGTATGACATCCCCAATCCCGGCGGTCAGCCTATGGCGGAACTCTGGATGGGCGCGCATCCGAAGAGCAGCTCGTTCATTCATGACGCTCTGGGTGATACCGTTTCCTTACGAGACGATATTGCGCGACAGCCACAAGCGGCTCTGGGCGAGGCAGTGGCCAGTCGTTTTGGCGAATTACCTTTTTTATTCAAGGTATTGTGCGCGAACGCGCCATTATCCATTCAGGTACACCCCAGCAAAACCGCTGCCGAACGGGGGTTTGCTCTGGAGAATAGCCGCGGGGTGGCTCTGGATGCGGCTAATCGCAATTACAAAGATCCTAACCATAAACCCGAACTGGTTTTTGCCCTTACCCCGTTCCAGGCGATGAACGGATTTCGTGAAAACAGCGCTATTGTCTCGTTATTGCAACCGGTAGCCGGCGCCCATCCAACGATTGCCGCCTTTTTACAACATCCTGACCAACAGCATCTTGCCACGTTGTTCGCCGATTTACTGTCCATGGACGGTGATGAAAAATCACTGGCCATCGATGTTCTCAAAACCACGCTGAAACATCAGCACGGCGAACCCTGGAACACCATTAAAACCCTGGCTGGCGAATATCCGGATGACAGTGGGTTATTCTCCCCGCTGCTGCTTAATGTCATTACACTGCAACCCGGGCAAGCGATGTTTCTTTACGCCGAAACACCCCATGCCTATTTACACGGTGTGGCGCTGGAGGTGATGGCAAACTCGGATAATGTACTGCGTGCCGGGCTGACACCAAAATATATAGATGTACCCGAACTACTGGACAATGTGCAATTCGTCGCCAAACCTGAAAACACGCTGTTAACCACGCCTCGTGGTGAAGACGGTTCACTTTTTTTCCCTATTCCGGTGGACGATTTTGCCTTTTCGCTTCATGACCTTACCCCAAAGGGTCGGCAACTTGCACAAAACAGCGCAGCGATCGTATTTTGCCTGGAAGGTCAGGCATTGCTGCTAAAAGACGGGCAGACGTTAACGCTCAACCCGGGCGAGTCAGCCTTTATTACAGCGGATGAATCGCCGATCGAGGTCAGCGGTAGCGGCAGATTAGCGCGTGTTTACAACGATCTGTGATGACATTTGTATCGGTTCTTGCGCCAGTTGCTATGCTTAATGGCGAGTACCATAGATAATTCACGTTGCACCACTTTTGTTTGGCCTGTACCCATGGCGGTCAGGCAATTTGGAACAGGAAACACTAATAAGGATGAACAGGTTATGAAAAAGTCTCTTGTAGCGATCGGCGTGATCGTCATACTGGGTGCAGCATGGACCGGCGGCGCTTGGTACACCGGCAAGCAGTTTGAGCAACGACTGCCGTCAGTGGTTGCTGATGCCAATATGCGAATTAAAACCGCCTTTCCTGAAATGGGCGTCAAGCTGGTGGTCGAGGATTATCAGCGCCATCTGTTTTCCAGCCGGGTTAACGTGGTGTTGGTGTCTGATGGTTCTACCGGCGATAACAAACCCCTTAAACCAGAAGACCGAATTGTTATCAATGAGATCATCGATCATGGCCCCTTCCCGCTGGGCCAACTGAAAAAAGGGGTGATCATCCCCAGTATGGCCTCGGTGTACAGCCAGTTGGACACTACGCCGCTGGTAAAACCTCTGATGGAAGCCAGCCAAGGCAAATCACCGTTAACCGCTGTGACGCGGGTGTCATACAATGGCGACACTGTGTCAGACATCACGCTAGTGCCGTTTGATTTTAAAAACGCCACCAGCCTGCTGAGCACCAATGGCGGCAATGTTAATCTGTCGATTGATCACGAGCTGAATAAAGTGGCGGCGAAAGGCAACATTGGTAGTCTGGTGATTGGCGGCGTAAACCAGTGGCAACAGCATGAGCAAGTTGCCTTGCAGAATCTCAGTCTGGACAGTACCACCCATAAAGGCCAGCAGGATTACAGTATCGGTGATAATACCCTTAAGGTTAAGACGCTGACCTATAGCATCGACGGTAAGGATATCCTGAGCACCGATAATCTGTCGCAGATCACCAGCGCCAACGAAGACAATGGCAAGCTCAGCGCACAAGTCGCCTACAGCCTGGATGCTTTGCATGTGCGCGGACAGGATTTTGGTTCGGGAAAACTGATGCTGAAACTGTCGAATCTCGATCCCAAGGCCATTGCCCAATTTAGTCAGCAATATCAGGCTCAGGCGCAGCAGATTATGCAGCAAACCGGTAATGTCGACCCGGCGCTGCAGCAGCAGCAAATCAGCCATGCGTTATTGCAAAACCTGCCGATCGCGCTGAAAGGCAATCCGTACCTGATGATCGCCCCGTTAAGTTGGAAAAATAGTAAGGGAGAAAGCGTCTTCAATTTGACGCTTAATCTTAACGATCCGTCCCAGTCGCCAGCAAGTGAAGCTGCAGGCATGTTGCCATTGCTGCCGTATGTCAACAAACTGGATGCTAAACTGAGCATTCCGCTGGATATGGCGACCGAACTAACCACCCAGGTCGGCAAATTGCAAGGCTACAGCGACGACGATGCACAAAAACTGGCCAAACAGCAGATACAGGGTTTGGCGGCTATGGGTCAGATGTTCAAGCTGACCACCGTTAAAGACAACACCCTGACAAGCAGCCTCCAATATGCTGATAATCAGGTAAACCTGAACGGCCAAAAAATGTCGCTGAAAAGCTTCCTCGGTTTGTTTGGTCTGTTTGGCTTACCAGACAGTGAACAGGCACAGCCACAGACCCAGCCGCAACCCTAATGATTAGGCTAACCCACCCCGGCGCTGACCGGGGTGTTTTCCACGCCAGACAATCCCACCCACCGTTTCAGGCCCCCTGCACACTCCGTAGACATTAACAGCAAACCTGCAGTATTCGATCTCGCCGGCATGAGTACGTTATAATCAAAATATAATTTATCAACAGCGACGTAAGCCATGACAGATCATTTATTACCCCTGACCGATATCCATCGCCATCTTGACGGCAATATTCGTGCACAAACCATCCTCGATCTGGGCCATCAGTTTGCAGTGGCCCTGCCGGCGGATAATCTGGCAGCGTTACGCGCCCATGTTCAGGTTACCCAAACCGAGCCGGATCTGGTCAGTTTTTTGCAAAAGCTGGACTGGGGCGTAGCCGTGTTAGGTTCCCTCGACGCCTGCCGTAGGATTGCTTATGAAAACGTGCAGGATGCAGCTCTGGTGGGATTGGATTACGTCGAGCTGCGCTTCTCACCGTATTATATGGCGCTTAAGCATGGTTTGCCGCTGCAAGGGGTGGTCGAGGCGGTGATTGACGGCGTGCACGCCGGCACGAAGGCCTTCGCTACCCAAGCGCGGCTGATAGGCATTTTAAGCCGGACTTTTGGTGAGGATGCCTGCCAACAGGAACTGGAGGCGATACTGGCCTGCCGAGATCACATCACTGCCCTGGATTTGGCCGGTGATGAACTGGGTTTTCCCGGCAGCCTATTTTTACCCCACTTTACCCGTGCCCGTGACGCCGGACTGCATATTACCGTTCACGCCGGCGAAGCGGCCGGGCCGGAAAGTATCTGGCAGGCGATTCATGAATTGGGCGCCGAACGCATTGGCCATGGTGTCAAGGCCATAGAGGATCCCCGTTTAATGGATTTTTTAGCCGAGCATCATATCGGTATAGAAAGCTGCCTGACATCCAACGTGCAGACCAGTACTGTCCCCTCCCTGGTGGATCATCCGTTAAAACGCTTTCTTGACCACGGCATACTGGCAACGATTAATTCTGACGATCCGGCGGTTCAGGGTATTGATATCGACTATGAATACCGGGTGGCGGCGCCACAGGCGGGACTTAGCGCCGACGACATTGACACCGCGCAGCGCAATGGGCTGACCGTCGCATTTTTAAGCGCTGAGGAAAAACGCGCGTTAGAGAAAAAAAAGAACGACCGACCATAACGCCAATGGCATGGATACGGCATGATAGTATTTAAGGGACGCCAGGCCCTACCGATGTGTACTTCTCATTAAACGGAGTAACTACCATGATCCGCTTGAGTTTCATCCTTTTTGCCTGGAAGGCGGTTGATCTACCCAATCAGATAACAGGGGACTATCGTCCCCTAGGGTAAATCTGTGAATTATCGCATTGCCTTGCTTAACCCGGTACCAGCAGGCTGAGTGGTACTTTAGCCACAATCTTACGCACCTGTTGTGGGGTGTCTATTTGGCATAGTGGTGTGTGGATATCCCAAGGGAAGAGCACCACGAAGTCGCCCTCACTGAGCAATAGCGTTTGCTCGTCACCGGTTTTTCCCTGGTAAAAATAATTATCCTGATCAGGGCGAGGGTCAGCCGCGATATGTGACTTAACGGGCTGATACTCAAGCTTTTCTTGCCCCGAAATAACAAACTGAACGTCGATGTTCTCAACGTGCGTTTCTGCAGTCCTTGTCGCTGCAGGGGCGGTATCTGCGTGGAAGGTTTTGTACACCACATTATTTTCAGTTTTTTCACCATCTGGGTGCTGACTGAAATTCCACCCGGCAATGGTATTCAACACCTGATAAATCGTGGAGGGCAACTCCAGTCTGCTTTTTTCAAGTTGCCTTATATTGCCAACGATCATTTTGTCTTCCCCTCAGCCAATGCAATGACCTCCGCCCAAACACCGTCATCAACAGGAATACCTTGATGCAAATTCTCATGGCGGTTTTTTGTTGACCGCTCACCGGGGTAATTCACCTCACTTTGCCCTTCAGCCGGTTCAGAGGTTTTAATGTAATCAGCCACACTATTGGCCATTTGGTGAGTGAAGTCGCTGCCACCCAACTGAGCAGGATCGAAGACCATGAATATTTGGCTGGCACCGGTACAACTACCCTCTTCAATTTTATCAATGGCATTGGTCGGAGAACCGGCGGAAAGTAATGCAGCCATTGCATCCAGTAATACCGCCATACCAGAACCTTTCCAATAACCGGTGGGTAAGATACGCATGGATTGTTCAATCGGGCCTGGCTCATCCGTCAGAATACCGTCTTTGTCATAACCGCCCGGGAAAGGCAATTTTTCGCCTTTCAAACGAGTAACCTGAAGCTTGCCATACGAATATTGTGACATCGCCATATCCAGAACCAGCGGGCCACTCTCACGAGGAACTGCCATCACAAAAGGATTATTGCCCAGGCGCGTATCTTTGGCACCCCAGGCCGGCATACAGGATTCGGTATTGGTCCAGCAAATGGCAGCTAACCCTTTTTCTGCGATTTTCCACCCGTAGGTACCACCACGCATCCAGTGCGTAGTATTACGCAATGCAACAATACCCATACCATTTTTATGAGCGATGTCGGTTGCTTGTTCAACAGCAAACAGCGCATTAGTGATCCCTACCCCCCGATTACCGTCATAAATCTCGATGACACCCAGCGATTTGACTAAACTTGGTTCAGCGTTGATATCAACCCAACCCTTGTTAACGTAATCAATAAACCGAGCTACGCGATTTACCCCATGAGAGTAAATGCCATCGCAACTGGATTCAGTATGAATTTGCGCACAAATATCAGCTTTGGCGTCAGGTAAACCTGCATTTAAGAATGCTTTTTTGACGGTATTTTTCATTTCATTAAAATTTATTCGTTGCATACTGTTTGCCTTATTTGCTTTCAGGGTTAAGCGTTGCGCTTATTTCAGCATCAGATGAATTGCGGGAAATATGGTTATTCCCCCAAAGATGTTCATAATCCCAGCCAGTCAGTTTTTCTGTGACCTTTTTTGTTTCCGCCGTCACGGTTGTTTTACTGCCTCCTGATTTTAGTCGATTAATTTCATCAACAAGAATTGAATGATTGTATCTGGTTAGACTGAACTTTAGAGAACTAACAATACCAAATATCAAGAATATAATTGAGCCGACAGCAAAGATAATTACAATACCATGGATGGCATCAGCAGATTGAGTCGCGCTTTTTGCCGCAAAGCCATAATATTGCAAGACCAGCCCAACAATAAATAAGGCAATGGCTTGAACCGCTTTACGCACAAACGTCATTACACCTGCAAAAATGCCTTCTCTACGTTTCCCTGTCAGCATTTCATCAACATCTGGAATAAAACTGTAGATATTCCAACAAACATAATATGTCCCTGAGCGACCAATACCCATCAACAGAGCAGCGACATAAATTAAAACGCCAGCATGAGGTAAATCAAGATAATAGATGGCGACAAATAATGCCACACTGGATAGCATAAATACTTGTGCGATTTTGTATGACGGGCCATTACCAAACTTCAAACATAACGTGATGAACAAGGCAACACACAGGAATTGAACCACTGTCATCAGTGTCAGTGCATTAGAAGCATTGACGGTGTTTTGCCCCAACACAAAGATAATATAGTAGGCTAGTACTGCACCCAGAACGTCCAATGCAACATAGGCACCGAGGTACATACCAACGTGTTGGCGGAACGTCCTTACCTGGAATGTTGATACCAGGGATTTGAATAACTGCCCCATATCACGCTTAAACGACATTTTAGGCATGTCAGGATTAATCGCAATGGGTCGTTCCCAGGTAAATTTATAAAGACAGGTGATAACCACCGCAAACAAAGCGCCAAAAATGATCCCCATGTATAAAAATGACGAGGACGAATCATTACCCAGTAATTCGATAATACGTCCTGGCAACCAGGCAGCCAATATCCCTGCCCCGGTGGAGAAGTACATACGCACGCCAGTGAGTTTTGACCGTATTTTAAAGTCCGTTGTCATTTCAGCGGCAAGCGTTTCATAAGGAACAATGACGAGTGTATAGGCCACATAGAAGAGAATATAGGTTGACAGGTAATAACCAAAACTCATTCCACTTACCCACATGACGACATAGGTAATAAAAACTAAAGGTGCACCAAATAAGAAGAAAAAACCACGGCGCCCGAAGCGCTGCCCCATAGGTGTACGATAAAAATTATCCGTAACGTAGCCCATTAGCGGATCAAAAAAAGCATCTAATAAACGGGCTGTTGCAATAACTGCACCAGCTTCAACAGGGCTTAAACCCGCATAAGTGGTATAAAAAAACATGATCCACAGGCCAAGTACAGCAAAACTGCCCCCGCCAAAGAAGTCGCCACCACCATAGGCTAGCATATTTTTTGATGTTAATGGTCTTTCTTTCATATGATTTATCATTAAAGGACCTCGTTAATATTTGTTTTATTATTTTTAAAAGTAGGGAACAAAGATATTTATGTTTATTTCGCTATTGAGTCATACAGCAATGACATCAGCTATTACTGATGTCATTGGCCAATGCTTAAAATGACTTTGCAACAGCCCCGAGGATCGTTCTCAAATATAGTCATGGCTTTTTCTACCTGAGAGAGCGGCAGATAATGGGTCACAAGTTTTTCCGGTTCAATAAGCCCCCGGTCCAACCAATCAATTACCGTCGGGAAACGATGGCTATTGAGTCGCGAAGTAAAAAGGGATATTTCTTTACTGGTAATACTTTGCTGGGTGATAATACTAGGCTCCCCGGAAAACCCCAGCAGGCCAATCCGTGCGGCTGGTGAGGCCAACCCGATAGCTTCTGCTAAAATCGATGGGTGACAAGCTGCGTCAATAATCAAGGTTGGGCGGATACCCCGTAATTGATCTGCTAATAAAATCTCACTGTTATCCAGCATCACATCGGCACCATTGTCACGGGCTATGGCTAAGCGTTCGGTTAGACGGTCTGCCACAATCACCTGTGATACCCCATAGACTTTTTTCAGTACTTGTATAACGGTTAGCCCAATCGGGCCAGCACCGTATATCAGCGCTACATCTTGATGCATCGGTTTCACAAATGCGCAGATATTCGCTGCAATAGTGAAGGGTTCAACTAGACTGGCCAGTTTGTCAGGTATAGATTCAGGGATTGAGTAAGCATTGACCGCAGGGACACAGACATATTCGCTAAAGCCCCCATCACGATGCACACCGATGACTTGCAGCTCAGTACAAACGTTAGGTCTACCCACCGAACAAGGATAACAGTGACCACAACTGACCACCGGGTCAACTGACACCTTATCCCCCAAACGTTTGCTGTCAATGCCTGCACCGAGCATATCTATTACCCCAAAAAATTCATGTCCGATCACCCGAGGATAACGGGCAAAAGGGTTATACCCATGCCAGATATGCACATCGGAGCCACAAATACTGGCATACTGAACTTTGATTCGGACTTCCCCAGCCATAGGCTCAGGGAGAGGGCGCGATTCAATGGTAAGTACTCCGGGTTCTCTGATAACAACACTTTTCATCATTGGCTCCTTTACCCATTACACGACGTACCATCGCCCGACGGGCTAGTGGCAAATAAGTGGGGTCAAACACTTATGCCCTTAAGGTTTTCAACATGCCCCCCCATCCTGACGAATAACGTTGTTGCATTGGTTAAAACAAGAAAGTAAGGTCAAGATATGATCGAATTTACTACCATACAAGTATCCACGAATCATTTTGATGAGTAATTATTCATTTTGTGATTCATATCACTTGGTGTAGAAAGAGGAATAATGCGGTTTTCAACGAGGGGATTCTGTGTCGCGATGTGTGAATCGTTCCGTTTCCCATAGACACGTTGCCTTCTCATATTTGCAGTTAAATGAGGAATAACAATGCCGATAAGAAACGTTTCTGATGAGTGTAAAATTGAAGCTATTTAAGCAGATAACTGAGTAGAATCGATGTTAATGTCAAACTGTGCCGCCAATGGTGGCGGCAGCAACACGTTATTTTTTCGTTGTGGCGCTAGGGATTGGCGCAGTCGCTGGTTCGATATGCTGGACCTGTTTTCGGGCATAACGGGCCGCCAGAATGGCGCACACCATCAACTGCACCTGATGAAAGATCATCAATGGCAATACCATGGTACCCACCGCCGCCGCGGGAAAGAGCACATTGGCCATGGGAATGCCGTTGGCCAGACTTTTTTTGGAACCGCAAAATACAATAGTAATTTCGTCTGCGGTATTAAAACCCAACCAGCGAGCAGTCCAGGTATTAATCACCAGCACTATCGCTAACAGTACCAACGAAAAGGCCAGGATCGACACGAGGGACCAACCGGTGATTTGATGCCAAATTCCGCCTACTACTGCTGCGCTGAAGGCGGTGTAAACCACCAGTAGAATCGATGACCGGTCAGTAATATTCACCAGTTTTTTATGCTTGGCTACCCAAGCGCCAATCAGGGGGCGAGCCAGATGTCCAAGAATGAACGGCACCATCAATTGCAGAATAATCGAGCCAATGGCATGGAGGATATTCATCGAGCCACCCTCCTGGGTACGCATTAATATTCCCACCAGCAACGGGGAAAAAAACACTCCCAGAATACTGGACGCTGAGGCGCTGCAAATAGCGGCGGCGACGTTCCCCCCTGCCACCGAGGTAAAGGCAATGGCAGACTGGACGGTAGCGGGCAACGCGCAGAGATACAAAAAACCCATATAAAGCGGCGAGGATAACATCGAAGGAACAAATACCTTCATGGCAATGCCCAACAACGGGAATAATGCGAATGTACTCAGGAAGACCACGACATGCAGGCGCCAATGCCCCATGCCACCAACGATCGCTTCGCGGGACAACTTGGCACCGTGCATAAAAAACAGCAACGCGATGGCTGCAGTGGTGAGATATTCAAACAGGGTTTTTATTATTCCCCGGCAGGGGAACAGCGAAGCCAAAATCACCACCATGACCAACACTAACAAAAATTTATCTATTCGCAAACGTTGTAACCAAGACATGTCACTACCCTTAACGCGTTCAGGTCCATGGGCGCGGCCTGCGCCCCAAAACCATCACCTTGGCATTATCTGTTCTTTACCGCCAATGTTTTCTTTTGTTGAGACGACAATATACCCAACTCAATCAATTCCATCACCTGAATAGCCGAATCTGCGCTCACCGGATTGGCGCCCTCACCGGCGATCGCGTCACGGATAGCGGCGTAATAAGCCGGATAATTGCCGTGCTGTGTGCGGACATGCTGCTCGGTCATAGAACCCTCAGCGTCCACCAAGGTTAGCACCCCGTCAAGCGTATCCATTCCCCAATCGGATCGCGGTGGCCTTATGCCGTTTTTCAGATTATTTTCCTGCGGATCCAGGCCGAATTTAACATAACTGCCCTGCGTTCCATGGACGGTAAAGCGCGGCGTTTGCGCTGCCGCCAGCATGCCGCCGTGCAGCACCACCCGACGCTGAGCGTAGGTCAGCATAGCGTGGAAATAGTCATCCGTAACGGCCCCCTGTCGCAGCTGTGCCAAATCTACGGTGATGGCCACCGGCATACCAAACAACTGCACAATCTGATCAAGCAAATGCGGCGCTAAATCGAACCAGATGCCGCTACCAGCGCCCGGTTGTTCACGCCAACGCGCTAAAACCTGCGGACGGAAACGATCGTATTGAGAACTCAGATACACCACATCCCCCAGGATGCCGTCTTGTATCAGCTGCTTCACCGTCAAAAAATCACTGTCCCAGCGGCGGTTGTGAAAGACGGATAGCAGTCGATCATGACTTTGCGCCAGTTGCCTGAGCTCGTAGGCCTGTGACAGTGTCACAGTGAACGGTTTATCCACCACTACATGCTTGCCGGCCAACAGTGCCTGTTTGGCCAGTGGGAAATGGGTGTCGTTGGGCGTGGGAATAATCACCAGATCGACCGCTGGATCATGAATAACCGCACCAGGGTCGGCCATGACCTTCACTGCCGGCCAGTCGGCATGAACCTTAGCGGCATCGCGGGAACACACTGCCGACAATGTCAGACCTGGGGTTGCATCGACCAGTGGTGCATGAAACGTTTTGCTGGAAACACCATAACCAATAAGTCCGATACCGATATTTTTCGCCATTTGGCTTCCTCTATGATGCCACCCCCCGGTTATCTACCCGTTCGCCGGGCGCGGGGGAATCGCGTAGCGGACTTACAATAGCAATAAATATTAACCACTAAAAACTTTTTCGCGTGGTAATTGCCAATTATGGGTGGCCTGAATGCTGCGCCCTGGATAATTGATTTCACTGCTGCGCCGGCGAAAATCGCTGGGGCTGACGCCCACACGTTTACGAAAGACCCGAGAAAAGTAGAGCTGATCATCATAACCGACCACCCGTCCGATAGAGGCGATGGACTCCTGGGTGGTTTGTAGTAATAACTTGGCGCGGATCACCCGCTGATCTTCCCGCCAGCGCAGGATATTGATGCCAACTTGCTCACGGAATAAATGGGCCAGTCGTGAGGGAGACAGGCAAACATGGCGAGCCACTTCGTCAATGCGCAGTTCACCGGATAGATTGCCGGTAATAAATTGGCAAGCTTCGATAATGCGTGGGTCCATAATTTTGCTTGGACTTTGCGGATCTTCTTCCATGGCGCGTAGCAACATGCGCTCAAGCAGGTTCATGCCCAACTCTTCCGAGAAGCGACGGCCCGAGCGCTGGGTTTGTTCAATATTGGCCAACAGGCGGTCGAATTCGGTCAATAAACTATCATTGCCCAGAGACAAGCGCCCCACATCATGGATTTTACTGTGCCATTCCAGCCAATCGGCCCAATAGGCCCGCGGTCTGAAATAGACCCAGCGGTGATACCAGCTATCACTATCGGGTGAGCGGCCATAATAATGCGCAGACTTGGGCGGGAACAGTAACAGATCACCAGGGTTACAAACAAAAGATCGATTGCCTTCAAATATTTTGCCCTGGCCCTTGATGGTTAAATTGAGAATGAAACCCTTCATGCCATCGGGACGGTCGATAAAAAAATCCAGCGGTCCGCCGGCGATTATCGGCGTAAGACCGGCCACAAGATAGGCGTTGAACATATAGCCGGGCAGCAATGGATTCGATTGTGTCTCGTGAGTCATTCGATGATACATCTCACCTCCGGACCGGTTGTCATCTAGTTGAGAATACCCTATAGCACGGAAAATAGCCTGCTACGCTCGCGAAACTGAGTGGGCCGACCGGTGATCTCACCGATTGGCCCGGTACATTTACACCGTCGTTTTGGTTTTTTGTTTATAGCGGTCAAAAATAACCGCAACCAACAGGATCACGCCACGCACCACATACTGAGAGAAAGGCGAGATATTCAGCAGGTTCATGGCATTTTCCACGGTACCCAAAATCAGTACCCCGGCCACCACATATGACATTTTGCCAATCCCGCCTTTCATGGAAACGCCACCCAGCACGCAGGCCGAGATGACGATGAGCTCATACCCCAGCGAGGTCATCGGCTGGCCACTGGTCATACGCGACGCCAGAATAATCCCCGCCACGGCTGAGACCAATCCAGTCAGGACAAATATAATGATTTTCGTGCGTACCACCGGTACGCCGGCCAGACGGGCGGCTTCTTCATTACCACCGATGGACAGGGTATTACGCCCGAAGGTGGTTTTATTGAGCAGGAAACCAAAGATCACCATGCACACAGCCATGATCCAAATTGGCGCCGGAATGCCCAGCCAGTTGGCATACCCGAGTACAAAAAACCGGTCATCGCGAATGCCGACCGCTTTACCGTCGGAAATAATGTAGGCCAGACCACGCACGATTTGCATGGTGGCCAGAGTGGTGATCAAGGCGTTAACCTTAAGCTTGGCAATAACAAAACCATTCACCAACCCACAGACTGCGCCCAGCAACAAACCCGCCGCCACGCCAATCCACATACTTCCGGTCATGTTCATCACCACGGCGGTGGTCACCCCGGCGCAGGCGATAACTGACGCTACCGACAGGTCAAAATCACCCGAAGCCAGGCAAAATAACATACCACAAGCGACAATCCCGGACATGGAAACGGCCAGGCCCAGGCCTTTCATATTAATAAAACTGGCAAAATTTGGCACAAAGATTAAGCAGGCAATAAATAACACGGCAAAAACCACCAGCATGCCGAAATTATCCCATATACGGGTAACACTGAATATGTTACTCGCTTTTGGAGCGGGTGTGGTTTCTATTGACATCATAAACTCCTTCACTATCAGGCAACCGCGTCCGCGGGGCTGGTTTCAGTGGTATGTAACATAGCCAGGCTTAATGCTTTCTGCTCAGTGGCATCGTTATGGGTAAGTTCACCGGAGATCGCGCCTTCGCGCATCACCACTATTCTATCCGCCAGGCCAAGCACTTCAGGCAAATCACTTGAGGCGAATAGCACAGCAATACCGCGTTTAGCCAGCTCATAAATGACTTGATAAATTTCATGCTTAGCGCCCACATCTATACCGCGCGTTGGTTCGTCAAGCATGATGACGTTCATCTCCTCGGAGAGCCAGCGACCGAGAATAGCCTTCTGCTGGTTACCCCCAGAGAGGTTCATTATCAGTTGCTCGGCAGAGGGCGTTTTGATATTCAACGATCGGATATGCTCTTCGGCATTTTCCTGTTCCCACTTATTGTTAATCAGAAATCCAGCTTTGACAGTTTTACGCCTGGCGCTGATATTGATATTTTCACGTACCGAGTGAACGGGAATCAGTCCGTCGGCCTTGCGATCCTCGGGACAAAGCAGCAAACCGGCCCGAATAGCATCACTGGGCGAATGGATATTCAGGGTTTTCCCATCAAGTAACAACTGCCCGTCGGTAATTAAGGTACCGCCGAACAGTCCTTTCATCAGTTCACTGCGTCCCGCGCCCACCAGCCCGAACAAACCGACAATTTCACCGGCACGGACCGATAAGGTAATGGGCGTTTTGACGCCAATTGCCTTGATGTTGTTCAGTTGAAGCCGTACTTCGCCGTGATCCCGCGGTGTATAACCGTAGATATCACCAAGATTGCGCCCCACCATAGATTGCACCAGCATGGCGTTGTCCACTGCGGTCATATCATCAAAGGTGCGCACATACTTGCCATCCTTAAACACCGTAATGGCATCGCCAAGGGTAAAAATTTCTTCCATGCGATGCGAAACATATAAAATCACCCTTCCCTCGGCGCGCAGTTCGCGAATCACCCGGAAGAGTTGTTCAATTTCCCGAGCAGACAACGAACTGGTCGGCTCGTCAAAAGCAATAATTTTTGCGTTACGGGTTAACGCTTTGGCAATTTCCACCATTTGCCATTGGGCAATGGAGAGATATTTCAAGGGCGTATCCGGCGCAATGTCCAAGCCCAAATGATCAAGTTGTAACTTGGTTTCGTAATGTAAAATCGAGCGGTTAACCACACCGAACTTATTGGGCAACTGACCGAGATAGATATTTTCCGCCACCGTCATTTCCGGTACCAGATGCAACTCCTGGTAAATGATGGCCACGCCGGCATTCAGTGCATCGGCGGTTGAAGCAAAATGAACCGGTTGTCCTTTAATTAATATCTCGCCTTGGGTCGGGGTATAATTCCCACTGAGAATTTTCAGCAAGGTTGATTTACCGGCACCATTCTCACCCATCAGGGCGTGGATCTGGCCCTGGTAGCAATCGAAACTGATATCATCCAGTGCCTTGACACCGGGAAAAGTTTTACCGATACCGCGAAACGATAGATAAGGTGTCTGAGTTGTCATGAACACATCCTCGCGTTAACTGATACGAACAGTGCGCAGGCAATCCCGCCACGGTAGTCATCAGGGGTTTTGGCTGACACGTACACATCCTCTTGATGAATGACATCGTCATGGACCGGGACGATGTGGCCGTCCCGGTGAGAACAACGGGGGGATTACTTACCGCCCAGGCCCTTTTTCGCTAATTCTACTTTGAAGTTATCACGGGTAATCAGCACCACATCGGTAACTTCGGTGAATTTCGGTGGTTCAACGCCAGTTTTCACCCAGTTATCCAGCATCTGGATGCTTTTGTAGCCATGCACATCAGGGCTTGGCAACAGCGAACCGTAGAAGCCGGTAGCCTTATCCTTGGACAATTCGTTCACCGCATCCACACCGTTAATACCGATGCCGATAACATTAGGTGCTTTGAAACCTTGGCCTTCTGTCGCACGGACACCGCCCAACACGGTATTGTCATTCATACCGAGGATCAGCCAGTTTTTGACACCAGGATGTTGCACCAGCAAAGAGTTGGCAGCATCAAATGCCCCAGGGATATCATTAGATTTAGTGGGCACCTTATAGATCTGTTTTTCCGGGAAACCAGCGGCTTTAAGCGCATCCATGGACCCGGTAGTACGGCGACGGGCTGTATCCAATTCATCAGCGGTGATCGCCATTACGGCGGTGTCGGCCACTTTCCAGCCACGTTTATTCATCTCTTTCCACAGTTCCTGACCCTGACGTTCACCAATCTTGGTTGCGGCCATCATCACTAACGGCACGTCGACCATCGGTTTGCCATCAGCGTTAACAAATTGGTCATCCACTGCGATCACTTTCATGTCATAGCTGCGTGCTTTGGCCACGATTGCCGAGCCCAATTTCGGATCGGGGGTACAGATAACAAAACCCTTGGCTCCGTTTGCCGCCAAACTATCGATAGCAGTTAGTGTTTTTTCGCCATCCGGCACCGCTATCTTAATCACATCAAAGCCCAGATCCTTGCCCGCTTTGTCGGCAAAACGCCATTCGGTCTGGAACCAGGGTTCTTCGGGTTGCTTAACCAGAAAACCCAATTTTAAATTTTCCGCCATAGCCGATTGAGACATAACCGCAGCCAAACCTATCGCTGCCAATGCCTTAGTGAATTTATGCATGTAAATCTCCGGTATTTTTTTTAGCCTGGCTTCAAAATGCTGAAGCGTGTAAGCGTTATCAGTCGGAAAAATCTGGCCTCGCAGTACAGCTAAGCGGCAGAAATATCACCGTTCATCCCACAGGGCCCATGAGACGGATGTAGTTTTAACGTTAAAGGGTTACAAGAATGTAGAGCGTTATCACAGTTCTCGATTTCAGCAGGTTTGTGCATAGATACAGCAATTTTCACCTCCGTAAAACTTTATGACACCCATCACATTTCTGTCACCCGTGGCAGAAATGTGCATACTTCCAGCTAACCACTCCTCACGTCGTTGGCCAAACCTCCTTATGGTTGTTCTCATCATAAGTATTCGGGTATATAGGAGAGAACAGCATGACTGAAGAGGCCATCAGCCTTGGGCTTGATTTCGGCAGCGATTCGGTACGCGCCTTGGCAGTAGGCTGTCACAGCGGTAAGGAGCTGGCGACAGAGGTGGTTTGGTATCCACGCTGGCGTGAAGGCCAATACTGTCGCCCTGCGGATAATCAGTTTCGCCACCATCCCGCAGATTATTTGGAATCGATGGAACAGGCCATTTGCGCGGTAGTAAAGGACTTATCCCCGGCCCAAAGGCTGAAAATCGTCGGTATAGGCGTGGATACCACCGGCTCAACGCCGGCGCCCATCGACAGCGAAGGCCGGGTTCTGGCGCTGCGTCCAGAGTTTGCCGACAACCCGAACGCCATGTTTATCCTCTGGAAGGATCATACGGCGATAGAGGAAGCCGAGGCGATTAATCAGCTTTGTCATAGCGGCGATTTCCCTGATTACACCCGTTATATTGGCGGCGTGTATTCTTCCGAATGGTTTTGGGCCAAGATCTTGCACATCACTCGCCAGGATGCCCAAGTCCGCAGTCAGGCGGTGTCCTGGGTTGAACTTTGCGACTGGATCCCGGCAATGTTGTCCGGTACCGAGCAACCAGAACGAATTAAGCGCGGCCGCTGCGCAGCCGGACACAAATCACTTTGGCATCCCGACTGGGACGGCGTACCACCAAAAGCCTTTCTTGAAGCGCTTGATCCCGTGCTGACGGAACACTTGCAGTATCCCCTATTCACCGAGACCTATACCGCTGATATCCCGGTTGGCCGCATCAGCACCGAATGGGCGCACAAGCTGGGCCTACCTGAATCGGTAATCATTGCGGGGGGTGCGTTTGACTGCCACATCGGCGCAGTGGGTGCTGGAGCCCAGCCTTATACTCTGGTCAAAGTTATCGGTACCTCCACCTGCGATATTCTGATTGCTGATGAAAAACGCGTGGGAGACCGTTCCATCGCCGGCATCTGTGGTCAGGTTGACGGTAGCGTAGTGCCGGGATTTATTGGCCTGGAGGCAGGGCAATCCGCGTTTGGTGATATTTATGCCTGGTTTGGTCGTTTACTCGGCTGGCCACTGCGCCAGGCGGTAGAACAGAATCCATCACTAAAACCCACCATGGACGCGATCCAAGACAACATGTTATCCGCGCTGGCGCAAGCCTGGGTTGATGAGCCTTCATTAGCGCATTTACCCGTCGTGCTTGATTGGTTCAACGGCCGCCGTACCCCTTATGCCAACCAACGGTTGCAGGGTGTGATCACCGGTTTGAACCTGGGTACCGACGCGCCGGCACTGTTCGGTGGATTAATCGCCGCCACAGCCTTTGGTGCGCGCGCCATTATGGAATGCTTTGAAGAACAGGGCATCCCGGTGGAAAACGTGCTGGTGCTCGGGGGCATTGCACGCAAATCGCCGGTGATAATGCAGGTATGTGCCGACGTGATGAACCGGCCTTTGCAGGTTGTAGCCTCTGACCAGTGCTGTGCTCTGGGTGCCGCAATTTTTGGGGCGGTAGCCGCAGGTCAGTATGCGGATATCGCGCTGGCACAACAGTTTATGGCCAGCAGGATTGAACGCACCCTGCAGCCGGATCCGGCACGCGTCGCTCCGTTCCAAAAATTGTATGAACGCTATCAGAGCTGGGGCACCTTGGCTGAACCAGCCTATGCCGCAACACATTGATTAATCACGCTGTGCGATACGCTTAACGAATGTATAGGAGTTCTAATGGAAAATTTTAAACAACATGAAGTGTGGTTTGTTATCGGTAGCCAGCATCTTTATGGCCCAGAAACGCTGCGCCAGGTCACCGAACATGCACAGACCGTCGTCGAAGGCCTAAATAACGAAGCGGGATTACCGGTTAAGCTGGTGCTTAAACCCCTGGTGAAGTCCCCCGACGAAATTCTTGCGTTATGCCGTGAAGCTAACTATTCCACCCACTGTATCGGCCTGTTGACCTGGTTGCATACGTTTTCTCCGGCCAAAATGTGGATCGGTGGACTCAGCATTCTCAACAAGCCGCTGCTACAGTTCCATACCCAGTTTAATGCCCAGATCCCATGGGACACGATGGATATGGACTTCATGAACTTAAACCAAACCGCGCATGGCGGCAGGGAATTTGGGTTTATTGGTGCCCGCATGCATCTGGATCATCAAGTCGTGGTCGGTCACTGGCAGGATAAACAGGCTCACCTCACCATTGCCAAATGGATGCGCGCCGCCGCTGCTAAGCAAGAAAGCCAACAACTGATCGTCGCGCGCTTCGGCGACAATATGCGCGAAGTGGCCGTGACCGAAGGCAATAAAGTCGGGGCGCAAATCCAATTTGGTTATTCTGTCACCGCTTATGGCCTGGGCGATCTGGTCAGCGTAGTAAATGAGGTTTCCAAAGGCGATATTGACACGTTGATTGAAGAATATGAAGCCACCTATATTCTGACTGACAAAATCAAACAGCACGGTGAAAAACGGGAAAATCTGTTGGACGCTGCGCGCATTGAATTGGGCCTAAAACGGTTCCTGGAACAGACTGGTTGTAAAGCCTTTACGTCAAATTTCGAAAATCTTTATGGTTTGAAACAGTTGCCAGGCCTGGCGGTTCAGCGCTTGATGCAGCAAGGTTATGGTTTTGCTGGCGAAGGCGATTGGAAAACCGCCGCATTGTTGCGGATTTTCAAGGTGATGGCGAGTGGCCTGAAAGGCGGCACCTCGTTTATGGAAGATTATACCTACAACTTCCAGCCGGACAACAATCTGGCACTGGGCTCACACATGCTAGAAGTTTGCCCTAGTATCGCCAAAGAAGCGAAACCGACGCTGGATGTGCAGTTCCTTGGTATCGGTGGCAAAGCTGATCCGGCACGTCTGTTATTCTCTACCCCGGCAGGCCCGGCACTCAACGCCTCGGTCATCGATATGGGCGATCGTTTCCGGATGGTGGTGAATCTGGTGGATACGGTTGAGCAGCCACACCCTCTGCCCAAACTGCCGGTAGCCCGGGCTATCTGGAAAGCTCAACCCTCTCTGGAAGTGGCCGCCGAAGCCTGGATCCTCGCCGGTGGTGCGCATCACACCGTATTCAGTCAGGCGTTGGATGTTGATCATATGCGCTTGTACGCAGAGATGCATAATATCGAACTGCTGGTGATTGACAACGAGACCCGCATTCCGGACTTTAAACAAGCATTGCGTTGGAACGAAATGTATTACAAGTTCTGCGCTAAATAGGTGTGACGAAACGTAATCAAGCATAACGACACTGTAAATAGGTCAAATTGAAGGGGGGGCGCCAGCCCCCCAAATGTTCAAACCTCGGCATGCTAACCGGTGAGATAACACGCCAACCCCACTCTTTTTTCTTTTTTTACAGTGCTGGCTATAGACACCACAGCGGCGCTGAATATACTACTTTGCAAATATCTTTTTCCTTGAATGCCTAACGATGACTGCGCAAGATTATCTTATGACGTTTCGCCGCGTGAATACCCCTGAAAGCCTGGAAAAGCTGTTCAACCATGTAAACTACAGCCTGGGCGACAGCGCCGATATGATTAATATGTATCGGGCGGCAGATCATCGCCGGGCAGAATTAGTCTCGGGCGGGCGCTTATTCAATCTGGGACAGGTTCCAAAATCAGTGTGGCGGTATGTGATTTGACTGACCTTCGCATGTGCCCAAAAGGAATACCGTGCATTGGCGGCTGGCTTTGGCTGCCGGTAAGCTACCTGATTCTTACACTGTTGAGCGCCAGTCTGACGGCGGTGGTGTTTTTGCTGGAACTCGTCAATCATTCCTCCAGCACACTACCAGCACATACGCTGCTCATCCAATGGTCCGCTTCCCTCGTTACCCTCGTGGCGATGTGGGCTTTCACCTTCTGGACACTGCGCTTACTGCTACGGCGTTCGCGGCGTTTTCCAAAAATTTTCATCATCTGGTTATTAGTCGGGGTACTAATAGCCCTAAAAACCTTTGCGTTTTCACCGGTGACTGACGACCTGGCTTTGCGGGTGTTATTTTGGTCGCTGCTGGCCGCCGCCGGACTGGTACCCTATATTAAACGTTCGCGCCGGGTCAAAAATACGTTTATCCTACCCTGATGCCGGGTTTGCCCGAGTGATGCATTATCCATAATAACCTTATGGTTTCTCTACGCAATTGAATTAGGTACGGCAATGAATGGTTACCTGTTACTGTTTGTCAGCACGGTGCTGGTGAATAATTTTGTTCTGGTCAAATTTCTCGGGCTTTGCCCTTTTATGGGTGTGTCCAAACGACTGGAAACAGCAATAGGTATGGGCATGGCCACCACGTTCGTGTTGACGCTGGCATCGGTATTCTCGTGGTTAATCAATGATTTTATTTTACAACCGCTTGATTTGCTTTATCTACGCACCCTGTCATTTATTTTCATCATCGCGGTAGTGGTGCAATTCACCGAACTGGTGGTACGTAAGACCAGCCCGGTGCTCTATCGTCTACTGGGCATTTTTTTACCGCTGATCACCACGAATTGCGCGGTGCTTGGCGTGGCGTTGCTCAACGTCAATCTCAATCATAATTTTCTTCAGTCAGCTGTCTATGGATTCAGTGCCGCGGTGGGATTTTCCTTGGTGATGGTGTTGTTTGCCGCCATTCGCGAACGCCTGACGGTGGCTGATGTGCCCGCGCCATTTAAAGGTTCTGCCATTGCATTGGTGACCGCCGGGCTGATGTCGCTGTCCTTTATGGGCTTTACCGGGCTGGTGAAATTTTAATGTTGTCGTTATGGTTGGCCATCGGCGCGCTGAGTGCATTGGCATTGCTCTGCGGCGCGTTATTGGGATTCGCCGCCCGCCGTTTTAACGTTGAGGATGATCCGCTGGCAAGCCAGGTCGATACATTACTGCCGCAAAGTCAATGTGGTCAGTGTGGGTATCCAGGATGCAAGCCTTACGCTCAGGCGGTGGCTGACGGCGAAAAAATCAATAAATGTGCACCGGGGGGTGAGCAGACGATGCTCAAGATCGCCGGGTTACTGAATATTGATCCACAACCGATTGAAGGAGACACCGCCCTCGCCCATCCGCTCGCCAAGGTCGCCTGGATCGATGAGGGAAACTGCATTGGGTGTACCAAATGCATCCAGGCCTGTCCGGTTGATGCCATTATTGGCGCAACCCGCGCGGTGCATACGGTGGTGAGCGATTTATGCACCGGCTGCGATCTGTGTGTCGCCCCTTGCCCGACCAACTGCATCGAAATGCGGCCGGTCGCGGTTTCCACCGCGAGCTGGAAATGGGACCTCGATGCCATCCCCGTACGGGTGATTGAGGTTGAACACCATGTTTAATTTTTTCACCACCGGGCGTAAAGATCGTCTTTGGGATTTTAACGGCGGCATTCATCCTGCTGAAATGAAAAGTCAGTCCAGTGAACAACCGCTGCGACATATTCCTCTGCCGCCAAAATTGTACATTCCGCTCAAACAGCATCTGGGGCCACAAGGAGAGCTGTGTGTAACCGTCGGCGATCGGGTTCTGCGCGGACAACCCCTCACCACCGGGTACGGACGCACCCTACCGGTGCATGCGCCTACGTCGGGCCTGATCGAAGCCATTACCCCCCATATAACTGCTCATCCATCAGCACTGGCCGAGTTGAGTATTGTGCTGCGACCAGACGGCGACGATCGTTGGTATCCCCGCTCCCCACCGACCGATTATCGCCAGCGCGACGCCACCGATCTACTGGAGTTTATCCATCAAAGCGGCATTGCCGGGTTGGGTGGCGCGGGTTTTCCCACTGCAGCCAAACTGCAGGACGGGATAGGCACGGTGAAAACCCTGATCGTCAACGCGGCTGAATGCGAGCCTTACATCACCGCCGACGATCGGTTAATGCGCGAGCACGCGCAGGATATTATCACTGGCATAGACGTGCTGGTGCATCTACTGCAACCTCAGCGGGTGCTGATCGGTATCGAGGATAATAAACCCGCGGCGGCAGCGGCCCTACGCCAGGCCATGGTTCCACAGGCGGGTTATCAACTCAGGGTGATCCCCACTAAATACCCGTCGGGCGGCGCTAAACAACTGACCCAGATCCTTACCGGGCAAGAAATACCAAGCGGGAAGCATTCCGCCGCTATAGGCGTTGTGATGCTTAATGTTGGCACCCTGTATGCCATCAAGCGTGCGGTCATTGACGGAGAAGCGCTCACTGAAAGGGTGGTAACACTTACCGGCGGCGCGTTGGAACACCCCGGAAATGTCTGGGCACGTCTAGGAACCCCGGTAAGCCACCTGCTCCACCATGCCGGTTTTCACCCAGGTTCTGAGCAATTGGTGATTATGGGTGGCCCGCTGATGGGCTTCACACTGCCGGCGCTAGATGTGCCGGTGGTCAAGATCAGTAACTGTATTATGGCGCCATCGCCGACAGAAACCGGCGTTCCCCAGCCTGAGCAATCCTGTATTCGTTGTGGGCTCTGTGCCGACGCCTGCCCTGCGGGCTTATTGCCGCAGCAATTATACTGGTATAGCCGGGGAAAAGAGCATGACAAGGCCCGAGCGCATAATCTCGCGGATTGCATTGAATGCGGTGCCTGCGCTTACGTGTGTCCAAGCAATATTCCGTTGGTGCATTATTATCGCCAGGAAAAAGCCGAAATCCGCACTATTGATCTGGCGGAGGAACGCGCCGTGCAGGCTAAGGCGCGGTTCGAAGCCAAACAGGCCAGACGCGAACGTGAAAAACTGGCACGCGAGGCTCGTCACCGACAGGCGGCGGTACCCGTTGATCAGACCGTCACCACGTCGGCGTCCAGCAAATCTGCAGTTGCAGTGAATAAAAAAAGTGACAACGTAGCGTTAACCGTATCAGCACCGAAACATCAACCCGCAACGCCGACGGCAGCAACGTCTGTCCCCGTTGATGATGATCCGCGCAAAGCAGCGGTGGCCGCCGCTATTGCCAGAGTTAAAGCGCGTAAAACCGCTGCGGCTACCGTGACCCAAGAGGAATAAATGGCTTTTAGAATTGCAAGTTCCCCCTTCACGCACCATCAGCAAAATACCCGCCGAATTATGCTGCAGGTGATGATGGCCTGCCTGCCGGGATTGATTGCCTTAAGCTATTTTTTTGGCTACGGTACACTGATTCAAATCGTGCTGGCCTCGTTGACGGCCCTACTGTCTGAAGCCGCACTGCAGCGGTTGCGCGACCGATCAATCGCTCAGGCGCTGCGCGATAATTCCGCATTGCTTACTGCGGTATTGCTGGGATTAAGCATACCGCCAATGGCGCCTTGGTGGGTGGTGGTGGTCGCGACATTATTTGCCATTGTTATCGCCAAACAACTGTATGGCGGGCTGGGGCAAAATCCGTTTAATCCCGCAATGGTCGGCTATGTCGTGGTATTGATATCCTTCCCCGTGCAAATGACCAGTTGGTTACCTGAAGTGGGTCAGCATGCCCCCGTCACCTCAATGATGGATACCCTGAGCATGATTATTTTCGGACACACTCAGGGTGGGATGGATCTGCACCAGTTAAGGGCCGGTTTCGATGGGATGACCCAGGCCACCCCCCTGGATGCGGTTAAGACCCATTTGCGTGAAGGGCACCATGCGTTATCGCTGCTAGACCCGTCGATATTTAGCGGTTTGCCTGCAGGAAAAGCATGGCAATGGGTCAATCTGGGTTTTCTGGCGGGAGGACTTTATCTGATCCGTCGACGTATCATCAGTTGGCATATCCCGGCCAGCCTACTGTTGACGCTGGGGATATGTGCTTACCTTGGCTGGTTATGGGATCCACAGCAATGCGCTTCCCCTGCGTTACATCTTTTATCCGGTGCCACCATGCTGGGTGCATTTTTCATTGCCACCGATCCGGTTACCTCCGCCACCACAATCAGAGGTCGATTGATTTTCGGCACCCTGGTCGGCCTGCTGGTGTGGCTGATTCGAACCTTTGGCGGATATCCCGAAGGCATGGCTTTTGCGATTTTATTGGCTAATATTTGTGTGCCCCTGATTGATTATTATACCCAGCCGCGTGCCTATGGCCACCGCTAAGGAGTAAACCATGTTGACCAACATGCGAAAACACGGTGTTACCCTGGCGGTTTTCGCTGCGCTGTGCACGGCGTTAACCGCCACCGTTAATGCGCTAACTGAACCCACCATTCATCAACAGGCTGTATCGCAACAACGCCAATTAATCGATCAGGTCATTCCGCCAGCGCTGCATGATAATGATATGCTTAAAGAGTGTTATTGGGTGACCGATACCGCATTAGGCAACGGCACTGCGCATCGTCTCTATCTGGCACGCCGGCACGGCCAACCCGTGGCCGCCGCCGTCGAATCCACTGCGCCCGATGGATATTCCGGGTCCATTCAGCTATTGGTTGGCGCGGACTTTGACGGTAATGTGTTGGGTACTCGGGTTACCGAACACCACGAAACGCCAGGACTCGGTGACAAAATAGATCTGCGCGTCTCGGATTGGATCACCCATTTTGCAGGCAAACACGTCGCTTCAGACCACGATGCAACCTGGGCGGTCAAAAAAGATGGCGGGCAGTTTGATCAGTTCACCGGAGCGACCATTACGCCGCGTGCCGTGGTAAACCGGGTAAAACGCACGGTGGTTTATCTGAAAAACCTCCCCAAGGATATCGACCACCTGCCCCAATGCGGAGAACACCATCATGAGTGAAGCCAAACGATTACTCCGCCAGGGACTGTGGGCCAATAACTCCTCATTAGTACAGTTACTAGGGTTATGCCCCCTGCTGGCCGTTTCCAATACCATCACCAACGCCTTGGGACTTGGGTTGGCCACCACGCTGGTGTTGGTGTGTACCAATGGTGCGGTCTCCGCGCTTCGGCGCTGGGTACCAACGGAAATACGCATTCCCATCTATGTGATGATCATCGCATCGGTGGTATCGTCAGTACAGATGTTGATCAACGCTTATGCCTTTGGCCTGTATCAATCACTAGGTATATTTATCCCGTTAATCGTCACCAACTGCATCGTTATCGGCCGTGCAGAAGCCTATGCATCAAGCCATCCGGTGGCGCTGTCAGTACTGGATGGGTTTTCCATGGGGTTAGGTTCGACCAGTGCTTTAGTGGTACTGGGTGCCGGGCGTGAAATCCTCGGCAACGGCACACTGTTTGATGGTGCAGATCGGTTATTAGGCCATTGGGCCAGCGTATTGCGCATTGAAATATTCCATTTGGATGCACCATTTCTGCTGGCCATGCTGCCACCGGGTGCGTTTATCGGTCTTGGTTTTATGCTGGCCGGCAAATATTTTATTGATCAACGGATGACATTACGGCGCCAACGGTTAGCCGATTCAGCGTTGGTTACCCTGCACAAGCGAACATAACATCATGAATAAAATCATTCGGTTGGCTATTCTAGACCGGCTGCGCGAAAACAACCCACACCCCACTACCGAACTGGTCTATAGCACGCCGTTTGAGTTGTTAATCGCGGTATTGCTCTCGGCTCAAGCCACCGATGTCAGCGTCAACAAGGCCACAACAAAACTGTTTCCGGTTGCCAATACCCCGGCCGCACTGCTAACACTGGGTGTCGATGGCATCAAAAACTACATAAAATCCATTGGACTGTTCAACAGCAAAGCCGAAAATATCGTTAAAACCTGCCGCATGCTGCTTGAACAACACCAAGGTCAGGTGCCGGAGGACCGGACCGCACTAGAGGCACTACCCGGCGTTGGCCGCAAAACAGCTAACGTGGTGCTCAATACCGCATTTGGCTGGCCGACCATTGCGGTAGATACGCATATATTCCGGGTGTGTAATCGTACTCAGTTCGCCACCGGCAAAAATGTCGAGGCGGTGGAACAAAAACTGTTGCGAGTCGTCCCCGCCGAGTTTGCGCAAGATTGTCATCATTGGCTGATCTTGCACGGACGTTACACCTGCATTGCCCGCAAACCTCGCTGCGGTTCTTGTCTGATTGAGGATCTGTGTGAATACCGGGAAAAAAACCTCGAATAGTATCAACATCACGGTTATGGCCGTAACGTTAATCGTATCCTGACTTATTCAGGTACCTGCTCTGTCTATATTTTAGATAACTCGCGTTGCGCGAAGGAGTGCTACATGAAACTGTTCTATAAGCCTGGGGCCAGTTCGCTGAGTGCACATATTATCCTGCGTGAGGCGGGACTGGACTTCACCATCGAAAAAGTAGATTTGACCGGCCAAAAAACCGAGCATGGCGAAGATTACCTGCGCATCAATCCCAAAGGACAGGTGCCGGCAATGCTGCTCGATGATGGCACGGTGCTCACCGAAGTGGTGGCTATTGTACAATATCTTGCCGATCAGGTACCGGATAGGCACCTTATTCCCGCGCCAAATACCTTGTCGCGCTATCAGGCCCTTGAATGGCTCAATTATATTTCTAGCGAATTGCATCAAAGCCTGGGCCCGCTTATGGAAGCCGATACGCCGGCAAACTATAAAACGGTGCTGCGCGATGAGATTGAAAACAAGTTGCTGTATTTGGAGCGAGAATTAGCAGATCAGGATTTTTTGCTGGGGACGCGTTTTAGTGTCGCTGACGCTTATCTGTTTACCATGCTGACCTGGATTGACGCGCTGGCGTTTGATTTGGCGTCTACACCTGCGATTGCGCTGTATAAAAAACGGATCGCCACCCGTCCGGCGGTGATCGCGGCGCTAGCGGCAGAGGAATAAACGTAAGCGCCTCGCTAGCCGTTGCCGTGATCTTTCACCGTGCAATGTGTTAGCTGCAGGGTGAAAGCCGTTGGGTATAGGCTTATTTTATTTCTTTTGCCGGGAAATGATGCTGCGGCAGGGCAATCTGATCCTGGGCTGCCACCACCTGCAGCTCATATTCGCCCATCTCCTTGGTCAGTTTCATCACTTCATACACTGCGGCTGTGACATGTTCTAGCGCATTGACCGGAGTGAGTCCCTTAAGGAGGTCCACTAACAATAGCCCGCTGGTCAAATCGCCCACCCCCACCGGTTGCCGATCGCCAAAATCAACCAACGGACGGCTGGTATGCCAAGCCTGATCCTGGGTGACCAATAGCATTTCAAAACTGTTACGGTCATATCCGGCATAGCTGAGGAACTTGATTAAGACTAATTTTGGTCCCTGGCAACACAGTTCGCGGGCAGCGGCAATAGCTTCATCAACGGATTTAACCGTGTGGCCGCTCAGTTGTTCGAGCTCAAGCAGATTGGGCGCAATAATATCCGCATTAGGCAACCCGCGCTTACAATGAAACTCCGCCACACCCGGCGCCACAAAACACCCTTTTTCTGGATGGCCCATGACGGGATCGAGAAAATACCACGCGTTCGGATTTGCCGCTTTTACCTGACGCACAATCTCCAGGATATGCTCGCCTTGCTCAGGTGCGCCGATATAACCGCTTAGCACCGCATCACAGTTTTTCAACTGCCCCACGGCGTCAATGCCGGTTATGATTTCGGTTAAATGGGCGGCAGGCATCACGCAACCGGTCCAGTGACCATATTGGGTATGGTTGGAAAACTGCACGGTATTGAGCGGCCATACGTTAACGCCCATGCGCTGCATAGGAAAAACCGCCGCACTGTTGCCCGCATGACCAAAAACCACGTGGGATTGAATAGACAGAATATTCTTCATCAAGATTGCCTTAACACCCTTGGCCTGGCGGCCGCAACAATAAAATAGCGAAAGGCCGGCGGCCTTTCGTAATAGTGCAAAATTACTTCCAGCAAATCAGACAATAGTTTTTCTTACCACGACGTAGCAGGGTGTAACGCTCGAACAAACGATCTCCGTCGTTGAAAATATAGTCTGCGGAGGATTGTTTCTCGCCATTTACCGCAATAGCGTTCGAGCCAATCATGGTCCTCGCCTGACCACGAGAAGGTACCAGCCCTGCATCAACCAGCGCTTGTTGCAAATCAGCGCCCGCATCGAGGGAAATCGTCGGCATGCCATCCTGGGCCAACTGGGCCAGATCGTCCGCGGTCAAATCCCGAAGTTGTCCGGAAAATAAGCTTTGGGTGATCCTGACTGCCGCCGCGAGCCCGACGTCGCCATGTACCAGACGGGTCACATTCTCCGCCAGTACGTATTGCGCGCGTGGCGCACCGCCGTTGTTGCGGTCTTCCTGCTCCAACCCATCGATTTCCGCCGTGGACAAAAAGGTAAAAAACTTCAGGAAGCGATACACATCCGCATCGGAAGTATTAATCCAGAATTGGTAAAACTTATAAGGACTGGTTTTGGCTGGATCCAACCAAACGGCGCCCCCCTCAGTTTTGCCAAATTTAGTGCCGTCGGATTTGGTAATCAATGGCACAGTCAAACCATAAACCTGTTTTTGGTGCATACGACGGGTCAAATCGATACCAGAGGTGATATTACCCCATTGATCGGATCCGCCAATTTGCAATTCAACCCCATGCAGTTGGTTCAAGGCGGCAAAGTCGTAGCCTTGCAACAGGTTATAGGCAAATTCGGTAAACGAAATGCCGCTGTCATCACGGTTAAGCCGCTGTTTAACCGCTTCTTTGTTAATCATCTGATTCACTGAGAAGTGTTTGCCAATGTCCCGCAAAAAGGTCAACACATTCATATTGCCGAACCAATCGTAGTTATTGGCGGCCACTGCGCTGTTTTCGCCGCAATCAAAATCAAGGAATGGCGAGACTTGGCGGCGGATTTTATCCACCCACTCCTGTACCGTATCCTCAGTATTGAGCTTGCGTTCTGCCGCCTTAAAGCTAGGATCGCCAATAAGACCGGTGGCACCGCCAACCAAAGCTACCGGGCGGTGCCCTGCCAATTGGAAACGTTTCAGACACAGCAGCGGCACCAAATGCCCCAAGTGCAAGCTATCGGCGGTGGGATCAAAACCGCAATAAAGCGACAGCGGACCCTGGGCCAAACGCTCGGTAAGCGCTGCCACGTCGGTTACCTGGGCAATAAGACCCCGCTCTTGCAATTGTTGAATCAGGTTACTGCTTGCCATCAAAAACTCCATTATTGCTATCAGTATCGGTGCTTAAACACCGGGAAATTAACCCCCCGCCACCGGAGCGGGTGTGGCAAAAATATGTTATGGCACGACGCTATGGAGCCAGACGATCTATTGTCCAGCCCGCATCTTGACGCTGGTAAATAAACCGGTCGTGCAATCGATGCTCGCCACCCTGCCAAAACTCCATTGTATCAATAAATACGCGATATCCTCCCCAAAAACTGGGTAAAGGTACTTCACCTTGCTGAAATTTCTGTTTCATCTCAAGAAATTTCCCCTCCAGAATACCGCGGGCGGAAATGCGGCTGGACTGGTGCGAAACCCAGGCGCCAATCTGAGAGTCCTTTGGGCGGCTGTGAAAATATTTTATCACATCGAGGGGAGGCAAGCGCTCGGCGCGCCCCAGCATCATGACCTGACGCTCTAAAGCATGCCAGGGAAAATGTAGGCTTATTCTGGGATTATTCGATAAATGGCCAGCCTTTCGGCTACCCAGATTGGTGTAAAATACCATGCCGCGGGCATCGTAATGCTTGAGCAACACCATCCGTTGATAGGGCTGCCCATGTTCGTCCACCGTGGCCACGCACATTGCCGTGGGATCGGCGAGCTTAGCTTCGCAAGCCTGTTTTAGCCAGCGTTCGAACAGATCCAAAGGATCCGCCGTCAAATCCGCACGCCGTAACCCGCCGCGGGTATATTCGCGCCGCAGGTCCGCAATATCGAGTTGTTGTTGAGTCATAGTGATATTCAGAGCCTAACCATGGTTTTATTGTGCGCCAGGTGGTTGAAAATCTCAATAAAATCCCATTCAACCAGCGATAATACAATCATTTATGATAATTTTTCCTTCACGTTCAATAAAAGCATTATTCCCCTTTGACCAGAAAGTGTAATGGCCGTCGCTATAGCGCACCCCTGACGCTGAAACCTGCTGATGTAGGGTTAATTGTTGTCCATCCAGGATAAAGGACACCTGTGGCGGCTGTAAGGACTGGCGCACCGTTAGCGGCAGCGTGCCGCATTGATAATGAAGTGTCTTCACCGACGGCGGTTGGCGACCAAACTGGCCACAGGCGGTGAGCATGAATAAACAGGCGAAACAAATACAGCGCATAATCATATTGTATCCCTTCTGTTATACCGGATAAATGGCGCCCAGCAGCGTCTCTTTGCTGGCGCCGGTCACTGATGGCAGATTTCCCGGCAAGCCGGATAACGTTCTGCTCGCCAGCCAGGCAAAGGCCAATGCCTCCATATCATCGCCACTGACGCCATACTTATCGGTGGAGCCCACCTCCATACCCGGCAACAATGCCGATAACCTGGCCATAAGCAAAGGATTGCGCGCCCCGCCGCCGCAAACCATCAAGCGCTCCCCTCCGCCGCAGAGCATGACCTGTTCCGCTATGCTTATTGCGGTTAACTCCGCCAGCGTGGCCTGCACATTCCGAGGAGCGATCGGCACAAAATGCGTCAGCTGATATTCAAGCCAGCCAAGATTGAAATATTCGCGACCGGTGCTTTTCGGGGTCGGTTTGGAAAAATACTCATCGGATAGCATTTGCTGTAACAAGGCATGATGAACAGTACCACCGCAGGCCCAGGCAGCATCCTTATCATACGGCAGCCCTAAGTTGCGCCAAACCCATGCATCCATCAGCATATTTCCGGGCCCGGTGTCATAACCACGCACCGGCTGGCCTGGCAGCAGTAACGATAGATTGGCAATACCGCCAATATTGAGCACCATGCGCCTCTCCGCGGGATGTCCTAACAAGGCGTGATGAAACCCGGGCACCAGTGGTGCGCCCTGGCCGCCAAACGCCATATCACGGCGACGAAAATCGCCCACAGTAGTGATGCCCGTCATCGCGGCGATGCGGTTGTTATCACCTATTTGCAGGGTACATGGCGCCTCCCCTTGTGGCTCATGCCAGACCGTTTGTCCATGGTTACCTATGGCCGTCACTTCCCGTGGATCGATAGCTGCGGCACGCAACATCGCTTGTACTGCCTGAGCAAATAAAATACCAAGCCGGCAATCAAGTTGGCCTATTTGTGACAGCGTCACCTGCTGCCCTTGGCACATGTTTAGAATTTGCTGCTTGATCTCGCCGGGAATGGGATGGCAATAGCTGAACTGCTGCGCCACCGTATGCTCATCAATGGCGGCAAGCACAACATCCACCCCATCAAGGCTCGTGCCCGACATCACGCCTATATAACGTCCCGATCTCATAAGACTGTCCTTTTTCGCAGCGTCTCGTTCGCTGCCGTGGTAGCTACGTTAAACAGGTTTTTACCTTGAGGCTATGAATAATCGCCTATTTTTTAATAGTTGTTACAATAAACTCACTGGTACACCCTAAGCTTAGCGTCGAAATTATTGTTATAATACAAAATTAGTGGCTGTTGAATCGCAGTTTAGGGTTATAACCCTATTTTCAGCTACGATAGACTGAGGAGGATTTTACCTAACCTTGGCGTATCTTGCGGCTCACAGCGATATTTGTATTTGTTCTGTCTGGGTATTCCTTGACGGACGGCATTCAAAAGGAGTTTTCAATGAAAAAAAGTTTGCTCGTAGTCACCCTGGCAGGTTTGACACTGGTGGGTTGTGCTAATAACAGCGGCTTATCTGGCGATGTTTATTCAGCCTCTGAAGCCAAGCAGGTTCAGAGCGTGAGCTACGGTACTCTGGTGGGAGTCCGACCGGTACAGATACAAGGCGGCGATGACTCCAATGTCATCGGTGCATTGGGCGGTGCAGTATTGGGGGGATTCCTTGGTAATACTATTGGTGCCGGAACCGGTCGCAGCCTGGCCACCGCTGCAGGCGCAGTGGCTGGTGGTGTAGCTGGCCAGGGAATTGAAGGAGCGGCCAACCGCAGCCAAGGCGTTGAGCTTGAAGTGCATAAAGACGATGGCAGCACCATCATGGTCGTGCAAAAGCAGGGCCAGACACGTTATAGCGTAGGTCAACGCGTAGCCATTGCTACCAACGGGCGTACTGTAACCGTCTCGCCGCGCTGAATATCATGGCCGGTCAAAGGCCATTTAGCCGAATCAGGCTTGCAATAAAAAAAATAACAACCGGCATCGTCAGCCGGTTGTTTTATTAAACGTTATTTTAATACAGCGTGTCTATCAGGATTTATTGTAAAGTTCCAGGATGTTTTTCTCCAGCCTGGCAATCATATTACTCAAGAATTGCGTTTCCTGTTCTGATATGCCCGTCAGGATTTCATCCCGAGTACTATTTATAACGTGGTTTACTTCTTTTATGATTGGCTCAGCTGACTCCGTCAATTTTATGCGTTTAGCCCGCCGATCGTTCGCGCAGGTGTGACGCGTGATAAGTTTTTTCTCTTCAAGCTGGTCAAGTGTTCGAACCAATGAGGGTTGCTCGATGCCAATCGCTTTCGCCAATTGAATCTGGGATTGCTCAGGCGGTAGCTGGCAAATGTTATGCAGCGTTATCCAATGCGTTTGTGTCAGTTCTAACGGTTTTAAACGATGGTCAATCAGTGCGCGCCAAACACGAACAAGTCGCGCCAAATCAGATCCTAATGGCGATTCCACTTCTCTCTCCTTATAATAAAGCTGATTAAGCTTGTTCCCTGGATTCCCATCCATTCTAATGGGTGGAATGGCAAATTACAAATATATATATATGAGTAAGGTGACAGTTAAGATGATATTGAAGTTATGGGCATGTTATTCCTTTGCAATAATGGACATGACCGAAGAGCCCACTGTTCTTAACCAGGTGCCCGCCCTGGAGAATGCATCGGCCCTTCATTCACTGAGTCTTCCGCTTGTTATAATGCAGGTTTTGCAAACGTCATATAACCCGTTCCACATGCCTTTTGCTCGGCATTGACAACTATTGAGATCTTATACAAAGCGGATTATTCATTACTGTAACACTATTATTGCCATTCATCTTGATTTATTGCGAGTTTAAGTTAAATGAAGACATAACAAATACCATAATGTCATGTATTAGATCCAATAATGTAATCATAACATATAATTGTGAATCAATTTATTTCAGATATAATGTATGGCTTAATAAATATGATCTTGCTAAATGAGTACCTGAGCACCCTGCTGCCATCAAAGCAAAAAGTGCAAAAAAATATATAATTATAATATATATTTATGAATCCATCTATTTCATAATTAATGCCACCGTCTAATGCATATGATCCGTCGACATTAGCCCCGACTTCTATCAACTCAGAAAACATCAAAGACACCACGTGTTACCCAATAGATGTCGAGTTACAGGACGGTACGCTGTCGCGAAGGATGACTTAAAATAAGGAGGGTTGATGTGGGCCTTCAAGGTCATTATTCACTGCATCAGCGTGTCGAATCGCGCGCAGATAGCGCTGACGACACAGTCGCAGTACCTCGCGTTTTTGACCATCACTCATGTTACTCCAACCAAATCTTTCCTGTCGGGAACGCAGGCATCCACGGCAATAGCCCCGTGCATCCACTTGACAAATGCCACGACAAGGGCTGGTGATATCAAAAAATTCAAGTTGCTCAGGCATGCCTCCTCCCACTCACTTAAGCTAATTGAAGGCGTTATTTCGTCTGCTGGCAATTTTTTTTGTGCAAAGATCAGCCGATAGCCATCCACGTTCTCCCAATTCGGCGGTCCAGACGACTCGGTATCATTGAGTCTGGTCATTTTACTCGGCTATACTGACAGTACTGACAATTTACTGCCGTACTTCATGGTGACGGGTTATACCCGCTGCCGAATAAACCAGGGGAACATATGCGCTTACTTCACACCATGCTGCGCGTGACTGATTTGCAGCGATCTATTGATTTTTATACTAAAATATTGGGAATGCGCTTGTTGCGCACCAGTGAAAATACCGAGTATAAATATACGCTGGCTTTTGTCGGTTATACCGAGGAAACCGACGGTGCGGTCATTGAACTGACATATAACTGGGGCGTCGACCATTATGATCTGGGCAGCGCCTATGGCCATGTGGCGCTTGGGGTAGACGATGTCACCGCAACTTGCGATCGTATTCGTTCAGCCGGTGGGTTGGTGACGCGCGAAGCTGGTCCGGTGAAAGGCGGCAGCACGATTATTGCTTTTATCCAAGATCCCGATGGCTACAAAATTGAGCTGATCGAGCAACGTCATGCCGGCAAAGGCCTCGGCGCTTAAGTTTAATGGCACGCCTCCCACATGTGCTGGGGCACGCCCGACAGGCGTGTGATTGATGTTCGGGGGGCGTCGGCATGCCCCGTAACGCTAGCACGACGGTTAAACGGCTTATTGAGGCCATGCATCCCGCGTCAAAATTTGCCATAATGCGACCTATTTTCCTGAATAGTAAGAGCTGGCATGGCTGAAATTGATGATGTAAATACCCTTCGCGGACGTTTTCGCGGTTTTTATCCGGTGGTAATCGATATTGAATCCGCCGGCTTTAACGCCAACACCGATGCCCTGCTTGAAATTGCCGCCGTAACAGTAAATATGGATGATCAGGGATGGCTGATCCCCGATCAGTGTTTACATTTCCACGTAGAGCCGTTCCCTGGTTCACTTCTGCAACCTGAAGCCTTGGCCTTCAACGGTATTGATCCCAGCAATCCCCTGCGCGGCGCGGTGAGCGAATATGAGGCACTGCACGAAATTTTTAAAATGGTACGCAAGGGTATTAAAGATCGCGGTTGTAATCGGGCAATCATCGTCGCCCACAACGCCGGGTTCGATCATGGTTTTTTAATGGCGGCAGCGGGACGGGCGGGGTTAAAACGCAATCCCTTCCATCCATTCGCCACTTTTGACACCGCCGCGCTTAGCGGGCTTGTGCTCGGTCAGACCGTATTGGCCAAAGCCTGTTTGACCGGAGGAATAGAATTTGACGCAAGCCAGGCGCATTCTGCGCTATACGATACACAGAGAACTTCCGAGCTGTTTTGTGAACTGGTCAATCGCTGGAAACGGCTAGGTGGCTGGCCGTTAGCCCCTGTGGACTCAGAAACCACCGACACCCCACAATGAAGGTTCACGCTGCAGGCGCCAACACCCCTGCAGCGTGAAAGATGACACGGCACCCTATAGATTTCGCGTTGCAGGTAGGCGGCAAGTAAGAGAACCCGATGAGCTTACTTGAGTAAGTGATTCGGGTGAACGCACTTAGCCAACACCCCTGCAGCGTGAAAGATGACGGGTGCACCCTATGGATTTCGCGTTGCAGGTAGGCGGCAAGTAAGAGAACCCGATGAGCTTACTTGAGTAAGTGATTCGGGTGAACGCACTTAGCCAACACCCCTGCAGCGTGAAAGATGACACGGCACCCTATAGATTTCGCGTTGCAGGTAGGCGGCAAGTAAGAGAACCCGATGAGCTTACTTGAGTAAGTGATTCGGGTGAACGCACTTAGCCAACACCCCTGCAGCGTGAAAGATGACGGGTGCACCCTATGCTATCAACTGGCAGGCGGTACCTGCGGTTCAGATTGGGTACTGTATTTCAGCGCAGTCTCTTTGATTAGCGGTTGCAGTTCGCCATGTTGGTACATTTCAATAATAATATCGCAGCCGCCCACGAGCTCACCATCCACCCAGAGTTGAGGAAAGGTAGGCCAATCGGCGTATTTTGGCAGTTCAGCGCGAATGTCCGGATTTATCAAGACATCGACATACGCGAATGGCTCGCCACAGGCGGAAAGTGCTTGTACTGCCTGTGCGGAAAAACCGCAGCCAGGGAACTTTGGCGACCCCTTCATATAGAGAAGAATCGGGTTCTTGCCAATCTGCTGCTGAATCTTTTCAATTGTCGTCATTGTCTCGTTTCCTCAAGCCAGTAACCGGCTTATTTACTTTTGGCAGATTACATTCTAACGATTACCGGGCACGAAGATAAATCTTTTTTACCCTGCTAGCACTTTCGTAACAACATTAACGCTCAGTTAACGTGTTTTGCCCAACGTTAAACAGTGATTTTAGCGTTTTTGTTGCTGGTACCAAATACAAATTGGGCTTTAAGCACCAGGGTTCCCAATCAGGAATCGATGAAATTTCGGGCGTACAGTGCTGTTAAAAGCGACAAATTCGAGTTTATTCACGTTTATACACAATAAGGAGACAATTACAGATGCATTAACGGATTAAATAGATTAAATTCCTGTGAGACGTTGTTAACCCCCTTCCATTGGGCCACATAAGGATAGCGTTTCTCATGCGTTTATGCTTTACGCTTTTTGTGTTGCTTTTTACCCAGTTGTTCTTCAATTTGGCTCATGCCGCGCCCAATGCGGGGGTCAATGCGGACCAACGAAAATCCCAGTCGACTGCGGCCAAAGCCAGTGACAGGCGCAAACGAAAACCGGTCAAGATCGCCAAGAAAAATAAACTCCCCGCTACTGAAAAAATCAGCGTACAAAAAATCAGCATATCGAAGGCCCGAGTCAAAAAAATTGATCTGCACAAGACCAAAAACGAAAACCTGCACGGATCGGCTAAAATACATACAAAAAAAATCATTGTGCCGTCGGACACTAAGAAAATAGCCAAAATCACTAAACCGAAAAAGGGCTATAAAGTAGGCTATGGCCGGCACCGAATCAAACATCAGGCGAAGACTGAGCTCATCTCAAACCAGCCGATAAAAATGAGCGACAGCCATAAAAGACGGTACCAGCACGCCAAACTTACCGCGATGAATAAATTGCTGTCCCAGATGGGAAAACCCTATCACTGGGGTGGAAAGTCCCCAACCACAGGTTTTGACTGCAGTGGGCTCATCTATTACGCCTATAAAGATGTAGTACGGATACACATGCCCCGCACCGCCAATGAAATGTTTCATTTGCGAGATGCCGCACCGGTTAAAAAAGATGAACTGGAGAGCGGGGATTTAGTATTTTTCCATATTTCCAATCGTGGTGCCGCGGATCATGTTGGTGTTTATTTGGGCAATGGGAAGTTTATCCAGTCGCCGCGCACCGGAAGCGACATTCGCATCAGCTACTTAAACGAAGACTATTGGCAGGATCACTATGTTGGCGCGCGGCGCGTAGTGACCCCCAAAACGATCCGTTAAGGCTCGATTGCATTACTATAAATGATGGGAGTGACGCGCGCAGTCAAGGCATTTGGAAAAGGGAAGAGGCGAGGGACAAACCACTATAGCGTTGAAAAAAGGAGCCATGGCTCCTTTTTTATTTGCACATAGAGTCAGTTCATGACGGCAGTAAAGCTGAACGCCATAATAACAAAAAGTGAAAATATTGTGGTCGCTAATGATATTTTGAAATCGCTGTTCATAATGGCTCCTTAACATGTTGCTGGCCTATCAGCCGCGGCGTCCGGCAGATAATGACGCAATAGCGTTATCACGCATGATCTGCGAGCGGCGCTGCCAGTCGATGGCAGATGTCTGCCTAACGCGATTCTGGCACATTTATGATTGAAATGCTTGTCGCTTCACAGCCATGCGCAACATTTAACACTTTCACTTTGTCGCCGAATCAAGGAAAATTACCGGTTCTTTCTTATTGTGTCGTAAAGTGCTTGCGCCTTCGACAGTCATTCATTCAGGGCGTTTAGGAGTATTTAAAGCATGGCAACCATCAAAGATGTGGCGAAACGCGCTAACGTATCGACGACCACCGTCTCACACGTCATTAATAAAACCCGTTTCGTCGCGGAGGAAACAAAAATTGCCGTGTTGGACGCGATAAAATACCTGCATTACTCCCCGAGCGCTGTGGCGCGAAGTTTGAAGGTCAACCGCACCAAATCCATTGGCCTCTTGGCCAGTACCAGCGAAGCGCCCTACTTTGCCGAAATCATCGAGGCAATAGAGCACCAGTGTTTCGCTCAAGGATATACACTGATTTTATGCAACTCACATAACGATCTGGATAAACAGCGTGCCTATTTGGCTATGCTGGCGCAAAAACGCATCGACGGTTTATTGGTGATGTGCGCCGAATATCCCGAAGCACTGTTGGATATGCTCGAAGAGTACCGTCATATTCCTATGGTGGTAATGGATTGGGGCGAAGCGCGTCGCGATTTTACCGATACCATCATTGATAACGCCTTCGCCGGTGGATACTTGGCAACCCAATATTTACTCAAACGCGGGCATCGCGCCATTGGCGCCATACCCGGACAATTGGCGCGCAATACTGGCGGCGGGCGTCACCGTGGTTATCTCCATGCGATGGAACAAGCCGGAATACCTGTTGAGACACGCTGGGTGGTACAAGGTGATTTTGAACCTGAATCGGGTTACCGCGCGATGAAACAGATCCTGGCGCAAGCACAACGCCCCACCGCCGTATTTTGTGGTGGAGATATCATGGCGATGGGCGCCTTGTGCGCCATCAATGAACTAGGCTTAAGCGTACCGGACGATATCTCGATTATCGGTTATGATAATGTGCGCAATTCGTGCTTTTTTTCTCCCGCACTGACCACTATCCATCAGCCAAAACAGGAACTGGGAGAAGCTGCGCTGACCATGCTACTCGATCGCATTATCAGTAAAAGAGAAGATGCTAAATGCATCGAAGTCCATCCTCAACTGATTGAACGGCGCTCGGTTGCCGATGGCCCTTGCCTCTCCTAACGTTACCTCTACACCCCACCCACCGGCGCCATCATTCTCACCGGGCGCCGTGTCATTAGCGAACGAATCGCGGCTAATATGGCACAGCTGATACGCGGTATTGTCATTTGGCTTTTGTTCCCAACACGCAATAGTTCAGCATGGAAATCATTAAGTTATATCACAAAATACATTGCAGTCTTAACTATTGTCTAAACTCAAATGCAGGCTTATACTTAATATCGTTAACAATTATAACGAGTTGTCTAGTAACTTTTATTACAAAAATGTTGTGTTTGCCGCATGGCATCACCCTTTTTATAAAGCCCCCAGCGATAAACCAATCTTAGGCTTGCTTTATATTCCGCTGTTGTTGATGGCGGAACTTCAGACACCACGGTAAATCGTGGATTCTTATAAAGGCCCGCAGGAAACAGCCTGGCTGTACCTAACGGGACAATACAAAGTAAAGGTGATGGAGAAGCTATGAGTTCCTCGTGTGTTGAAGATCTGAGCTTTCATGATAACGCGTGGTACCGTATCGTCTGTGAAATGCTCACTGAAGCCGGCGTTGAAATCAATGGCTCAAGGCCTTTTGATCTTCGGGTCAACAATCCCGGTTTTTTTAAGCGCGTGTTGCAAGACGGGTCACTCGGTTTAGGTGAGAGCTATATGGAAGGCTGGTGGGAATGCGACCGGTTGGACATTTTTTTCCAACGGGTGCTTAGAGCCGGACTGGAAAATAAACTTCCGCATCATTTAAAGGATACTTTTCGCGTTGCCGCTGCGCGCGTGCTGAATTTGCAGTCAAAAAAACGCGCCTGGATAGTGGGCAAAGAGCATTATGATCTGGGAAATGATCTGTTTGAACAAATGCTTGATCATTATATGCAGTATTCGTGCGGGTATTGGCACCAGACTGACGATCTGGAACAAGCACAATCTCACAAACTAAAAATGATTTGCAATAAATTGCAGCTTAAACCCGGCATGTCCTTGCTGGATGTCGGCTGCGGTTGGGGTGGCCTGGCCGCCTATGCAGCAAAAAATTATGGCGCATCCGTCATGGGCGTTACCATCTCAGCCGAACAACAGAAGCTGGCACAAAAGCGATGTGAAGGCCTGGATGTGACGATCCTATTGCAGGATTACCGCGATCTGAATATGCAGTTCGACCGGATAGTTTCTGTAGGCATGTTTGAACATGTCGGCCCCAAAAACTACTCAACCTATTTTGACGTAATTGATCATAACCTTAAGCGCGACGGTTTATTCCTGCTGCATACTATTGGTTCGAATCAAACCGACATGCGTGTCGACCCCTGGATAAATAAGTATATCTTCCCCAACGGCTGCTTGCCGTCGGTTCAGCACATTGCTCAAGCCAGCGAACGGCATTTTGTGATGGAGGACTGGCATAATTTTGGCGCAGATTATGACCGGACACTTATGGCGTGGTACGAACGATTTATTGCTGCCTGGCCAAAACTCTCCGACAAATACTCTGACCAGTTTTATCGCATGTTCACTTATTATTTGAACGCCTGCGCCGGTGCGTTTCGCGCGCGAAACATCCAGCTTTGGCAGGTACTTTTCAGCCCAGAGGGTGTAGAAGGCGGCATTCGGGTAGCACGTTAGCAAGATTGTAACCGCAAGACAGACTTGCGGGCATGATGGGCAAGATCATATCGGGTCAATCATGCCCGGCGTTCGTTACTGCGCGGTTTAGAGTGAGGTTACCGACGTGGCGGACATCGCATCCCGCTGTGCCAGCACCCGCTCAACGGTATCGACTACTGCCTGGGTCTGTGAGTCGATTTCAATATTGACCCGCTGCCCTAACCGTTTCTTACCCAGGGTCGTCCGGGCTAGTGTCTCGGGAATCAAATGAACGCAGAATTTATCCTGCACCACTTCGCCGATAGTCAACGAAATGCCATCGATGCCGATATACCCTTTGTATAACACGTATTTCATCAGATTTTTGTCGGGTAACCTGAACCAAATTTGCCGGTTATTTTCTGATGTGACAATTTTTACGATTTCTGCGCTACACATAATATGGCCGGACATTAAGTGGCCGCCAATTTCAGCATTAAACGCAGCCGCGCGTTCCACATTGACCTCATCACCCACCCCTAGCTCCCCCAGGTTGGTGACACGCAGCGTCTCTTTCATCAAATCAAAAGCCACTACGCCGTCGTTAACGGCACTCACCGTAAGACAGCAGCCATTATGTGCCACTGAGGCACCGAGCTCTAACCCAGCCATCATCGCCGTTGGCAATGTAAGATAATGCGTGCGAAAGTGGCTTTTTTCTTCTATGGCAACAATAGATGCCGTGCCCTGTACAATACCCGTAAACATGACTATCGCCTCTGTAAATCATACCTGGTGATCGTAAGTTCATTTTGCCCGATTTTAGCACAAAAACCAAACACTCCCCCGGGTAAACCCACGCCTGATTTCGCTAAATTATGCTTTATCGCACTGGCATAACCGCCTAAATGCTTTACACTGTGCCACATAATTTAACCTTGAATCATTAGATTAAATTTTCCTGCTTATTCTATTCTCGTAAAACTATAGGTGCCTGCGTGCAGAAGTACTTTTTGGAAGCGCGTACATTAATGTTCTTGGCAATTCCGGTTATTCTTGCCCAAATCGCCCAAACCGCAATGGGCGTGGTAGATACCATCATGTCAGGTTCCGTTAGTGCGACGGATATGGCCGCCGTAGCGGTAGGAACCTCCGTGTGGTTGCCGGCGATTTTATTCGGCCATGGTTTGATTCTGGCACTGACGCCAGTCGTGGCGCAGCTAAACGGTTCTGGACGCCGAGACCGCATTGAAGCTCAAGTAAGCCAAGGCTTCTGGTTGGCGCTTGGTGTATCGCTTCTTATTATGTTTGTCTTATATAACAGCCAGTTATTCATTGAAAGTATGCATGACGTCGACCCGATGCTGGCAAAAAAGTCCATTGCGTATCTGCATTATCTGCTTTGGGGGGCGCCCGGCTACCTGTTTTTCCTGGTGCTGCGCTGTCAATGTGAAGGGCTAGCCAAGACAAAACCGGGTATGGTGATTGGTTTTCTCGGGTTACTGGCCAACGTTCCCATCAACTATGTGTTTATCTACGGTAAGCTAGGTATGCCGGCCATGGGCGGTGTGGGGTGTGGTATTGCCACCGCAGCAGTCTATTGGTTTATGTTTGCAGCCATGTGGTTTTATGTGAGCAAAGCAGGCGGGTTCAAGGAATTGCGGCTAGGTCGCCGGCTGGTTAAACCGGACTGGTCGACATTGCGACGGTTGAGCGGCCTGGGGCTGCCAATTGCCCTCTCACTGTTCTTCGAGGTAACGCTGTTCGCGGTTGTGGCGTTGCTGGTGGTACCGCTGGGTATCGTGTCGGTGGCCGGTCATCAAATTGCTCTGAATTTCAGCTCACTAATGTTTGTGTTGCCGCTGTCGGTGGGCGTAGCCGCCACCATTCGGGTGGGTTTTCGTCTGGGGGAAAATGACGTAGCGGCGGCCAGGGTTTCTGCCCGCACCAGCCTGGGCGTCGGTATTATACTTGCTTGCTGCACCGCGATTTTCACGTTGGTGTACCGGGTGGATATCGCCCGCCTTTACAACGGTTCGCCTGAGGTGGTCGCCATGGCTGCGCATCTTATGGCGCTGGCGGCCATTTACCAAATTTCCGACTCTATACAGGCCATTGGCAATGGCGTATTGCGCGGCTATAAAGATACCCGGGCGATCTTTTTTATTACCTTCACCGCCTATTGGTTACTGGGGTTACCCAGCGGCTATATCTTGGCCTTGACCAACCATCTGGTACCGGCCATGGGGCCCAGCGGCTTCTGGATTGGGTTTATCATCGGTTTGACGGCGGCAGCACTGATGATGTCGCTGCGACTGTGGTGGTTGCAACGCCAACCGCCACATCGGATACTGCGGCGAGCGGCTCACTAAAGCCGCTCTGCCCATGCGCAAAAAATCATCACGCTGCGCATTAGATCGTCAGTTGATCGCTGTGGACATGGAAAATCGCTTTTTCCTCTTGCATGCGCCGTTAGAGCCCGTTAATATTCGTCCGCTGCCAACCTGGCAGTTGTTATAAAATGCGTTCTTAGCTCAGTTGGTTAGAGCACCACCTTGACATGGTGGGGGTCGATGGTTCGAGTCCATTAGAACGCACCATTTTTAGTGCGTCCGTAGCTCAGCTGGTTAGAGCACCACCTTGACATGGTGGGGGTCGATGGTTCGAGTCCATTCGGACGCACCACTTCAATGTAATTCACCGTGTAGTTAACCTTGCTTGTAGTTAACCTTGCTGTAACCTGTTCGCAACCTACTTGTCATTATTCACCGCACCGAGATAAATCTCCATGGGGAACAGTCCCTCAAATACGCTATGGTACCTATTTTGCCTCGCCACATTGTTACTCAAAGGTTGCCGCTTTTATTGTGCATATGCGCAACACTTGATACTCACTCTTTGCATAAATGCCACAAATGCACTGCATTTTATTGCTTACGCATTAATTGTGCTGTTTTTATCTTGTTTCCGTCAGCTCAATAACTATAATACAAAACGTTATTTCAGTTAAATGGCTCTCGCTGATTGCTTAACCAAATACTAATTAAAACAGACTTATCCAATATCCCTTGCCGGCACTGCTGGTCAGAGAGCGAAACGATATTTTCATCACTTTCACACTTTTGTCATCTATCCTTGAACATGGGGAACCGGCCCACAGGACTGCACTTTTTTTCGTCGTCGATTTTCTCCGGCGATATATCAGATTCATCATCCATCACAACTTGCAGATATCATTGCTATGAAAAAGACAAAAATTGTTTGTACCATCGGTCCGAAAACTGAATCAAAAGAAATGCTTGCTAAACTGTTGAATGCGGGCATGAACGTTATGCGCCTCAACTTCTCCCATGGCGACTTTGCCGAGCACGGTCAACGCATCGTCAATCTGCGCGCCATTCTCAAAGAAACTGGCCAGAAAGCAGCCATTTTGCTCGACACCAAGGGACCGGAAATCCGTACCATGAGATTGGAAAACGGCAATGACGTATCCTTAGTTGCCGGCCAGACCTTTACCTTCACTACCGATCAAACCGTGATCGGCAATAAGGACAGTGTTGCGGTGACCTACTCCGGTTTCGCCAATGACCTGTCCATCGGCAACACCATACTGGTGGATGACGGTTTGTTGGGCATGGAAGTGATCAACATCACCGACAGCACTGTGGTTTGTAAGGTGCGCAACAATGGCGATTTGGGCGAGAACAAAGGCGTCAATTTGCCAGGGGTGTCTATCGCGCTGCCGGCATTGGCTGACAAAGACAAGGGCGACCTGATCTTCGGTTGCGAACAAGGGGTGGACTTCATTGCCGCCTCTTTTATTCGCAAACGTTCCGATGTGTTGGAAATTCGCGAGCATTTAAAACAACACGGCGGCGAGCATATCCAGATCATCTCCAAGATTGAAAATCAGGAAGGCCTGAACAATTTTGACGAGATCCTTGAAGCCTCGGACGGCATCATGGTAGCGCGTGGCGATCTCGGGGTAGAAATCCCGGTAGAAGAAGTTATTTTTGCGCAAAAAATGATGATCGAAAAATGTAACCGGGCACGTAAGGTGGTGATTACTGCCACCCAGATGCTCGATTCTATGATCAAAAACCCTCGGCCGACCCGTGCCGAAGCCGGTGATGTGGCTAATGCCATCATTGACGGTACCGATGCGGTCATGCTGTCCGGTGAAAGCGCCAAGGGTAAATATCCTCTGGAAGCGGTTACCATCATGGCCACCATCTGTGATCGTACTGATCGCGTAATGCCAAGCCGTATTGACAGCGCCAGCGACAGCCGCAAACTGCGGATCACCGAAGCTGTATGCCGTGGCGCAGTTGAAACCGCTGAAAAACTGGAAGCCCCACTGATTGTCGTGGCGACCGAAGGGGGCAAATCAGCCAAGGCGATACGCAAGTACTTCCCGAAAGCGGAAATACTGGCTTTGACCACCAATGAACTGACTGCCCGGCAATTACTGCTGTCCAAAGGCGTCACCTGCCAGTTGGTCAATAAAATCGCGTCTACTGATGATTTCTATCGTATCGGTAAGGCCATGGCGCTGGAATGCGGCCTGGCGAAAAAAGGCGAGATCATCGTAATGGTTTCCGGTGCATTGGTATCGAGTGGCACGACCAATACGGCATCGGTTCATCTGCTGTAAGTCTGCCGTAACTGTTGTATATGACTCTGCCCCCGATTCCTCGGGGGCTTTTTTTTACCCTGCAAGCATCCTACCGACAAACTTTTTACTCATAACCGACCTTCATGTTGACTCAATAGCACAAAATGTCCTGTCTTTTTTGGCTGGTCGAATCGGAGTTATCTTATGGAATGCTGCTATTTGGGCGTTTTTATTTAACCTCCCTGTAAAACAAGATGTTTCTTTGAGCGGTCGATCGAATTTAATCGTTTTATTGCTAAAATTTATTCTCATTCGAAAATACTTTGTGTAATACTTGTAATGCTACATGGAGATTAACTCAATCTAGAGGGTATTAATAATGAATCGTACTAAACTGGTACTGGGCGCGGTAATTTTAGGTTCCACTTTGCTTGCTGGCTGTTCAAGCAACGCTAAAATTGATCAACTGTCTTCTGACGTTCAGACTCTGAACACCAAAGTTGACCAACTGAGCAATGATGTAACCGCTATTCGTTCTGACGTACAGGCCGCTAAAGATGATGCTGCCCGCGCTAACCAACGTTTAGATAACCAAGCTCACTCTTATCGTAAATAAGAGTCATAGACTTGTTTAGAAAATGGCGCACGGTGTGCGCCATTTTTTTTTCCATAATTCTGCTGAAACGTCCTGTCGCCCCCACTACGGCCACCAATAATTCACTCCTACCCTGGTCTGCCCTAATGCGTATTATCATCACCAGGAGCCAGTGAGGCGCTTGTATTGAGATGAGTGACCTCTACGGTATGTGTTGCGTCCATCACTTCTGGCGAAACCCTCGGTGTTGAGGTGATATTCTGCGGCAAGGTCTCTGCAAGCACACCCGTCGATATCAGCACTGGCATGCCCGAGCGTCTCATCATTGCCTCATGGACCATCGATTGGTCGGTATTATCCTCCGCTAAAAAATGTTTAACCTTGCTCGTGAGGTTAATGTGCATGGTTTGCGGATCATCCTTCTCGTTACGCGACAGGGGTTGATGAACTTCTATATAGCGCTTGCCATCCGGCTCCAGCGCAACCTTAACCGCCTCGTTGACGACTCGCACCTTGGTTCCCACCGGCACTTGTTCAAATAATGCCTCGATATCATCCGGTCTTAACCTGATACAACCCGAACTCACGCGCATACCGATACCGAAGTTGGCATTGGTGCCATGGATAAGATAAACCCCCCTACCGGCAGCCATACGCAAGGCAAATAACCCCATAGGGTTATCGGGCCCGGCAGGAACCACCGCAGGCAAGGTTATCCCCTGCTCCGCCAGGTAGTGCTTGCGAATGTTGGCGGTTGGTGTCCAGGTAGGATTGGGAATTTTCTGCATGATGCTGGTGGTCATTACCGGGGTGTTCCGACCAAGCTGACCGATGCCAATGGGATAGACAATTACGCTATTTTTATCGGGTGGATAATAATAAAGCCGCAGTTCGGCCAGGTTAATCACAATGCCCTCGCGCGGCGCGTCCGGCAACAGCATCTGGGTAGGAACAGTCAACACCGTGCCGGGATGCGGTAAGTAGGGATCGGTGCCAGGATTGGCCTCAAGCATTCCCAGCAGACCAATTTTATAGGTGGCGGCAATGGCTTCCAGTGAACCGCCGCTATTGTCGACGGTGACGGTGATGTTCTCACCAATGATTCGGCTGTCTGCCGCTGGCAGCGCATATTCCGTTGCGTTGGCTCGCGGGATGGTTCCGGTCAGATACGCGGCGAAAGCGAGGGTGGCTAGGGTCAACGCTTTTTTCATAAAACCACCTTTAGGCAAGTTGTCGTGGCTTGTCGACGTTCCCTGGCACGGTGCCTGGTAGGTAACGACGGAGTAAGTGTCCATAGCAATAGCAACCAAACTGAGCGCACGCTATCAGATAGTGCTGATTATGTGCGGTTTAGCAAAAACTATGGGTAACATAAAGAACAAAGCAAGGTTCCGCCCCGATTGAGGCGGAGTATATACGACACTTTTTAGTGTTATAGCGCAGTGGCTTTGGCGCGGATGCTCCGCACCATGGCTTCAAGCCCCTGCGAACGAGACGGCGTAAGATGTTGCGTGAGCGCCAATGCGTTAAAAAAGGGTCGCACATCCAGGTTGGCAATGTCGTGCGCGCTTAATCCTTGATAAAGGATAAACACCGTGGCGACCAGACCCTTAACGATGGCTGCATCGCTGTCACCGGACAACATCACCCGACCCGACGCATCTGTAGTGAGCTGAATCCAGACTTGGCTTTGACAGCCGGCGATCAGGTTAGCCTGGTTATGCGCCTGCGGTGCCAACGGCGGCAACTGGGCGCCTAACTCAATAATGTACATATATTTCTCTTCCCAATTACCGCAGCGGGAAAAGTTACGCAATAGTTTTTCTTTATCTGGCAAGCTTGCCATCGGTTCATCTCTCCCTGGCATTCATATCAACCCAGCAAATGCTTCACTCTTAACAATCCGGCCACCAATCGATCGATATCTTCACGGGTCGTGTAGAGGGCCAGGGAAGCACGGCACATGCTGGGCACCTGGTAGTAGTCCATCAGCGGCATCGCGCAATGGTGGCCGGTACGGATAGCAATACCGTACTGATCGAGGAAGCTACCCACATCATAGGCATGATGCTTGCCCAAATTGAAGGCAATCACCCCGGCGCGATCGGCCGGACCATACACCACCAGATCCGGCACCTGCAGCAACGCTTCCTGGGCATAGTGCATCAACCCCTGCTCATAGCGGTGGATACGATCAATACCCAATTCCTCGACATAACTCAACGCCGCACCAAGCCCTATCATGCCCGCCGTATTCGGCGAACCGGCTTCAAAACGCCAAGGCGGTTCAAGGAAGGTGGTGCCCTCACTGAGGCTAACGGTACGAATCATCGAACCGCCGCCCTCCCATGGTGGCATCTGGTCCAGTAACTGCTTTTTGCCGTACAGGATGCCGATACCGGAGGGGCCGTAGATTTTATGGCCAGAAAACACGTAAAAATCGCAATCCAGCGCCTGAACATCCACCTGTTGGTGCATGATCCCCTGGGCACCGTCCACCAGCACCACCAGATTGGCGGCACGCGCCGTGGCAATCAACCGATCCAGCGGGTTTACCGTACCCAGAACGTTTGACACTTGCGTCACTGCCAGCAACCGGGTGCGTTGGTCAATCAGGCCAGGTAATGCTGACTCATCAAGGGTACCGTCCGGCAGCAGGGGTATTACCCTAATATCCAATTGCTTTTCAGCCGCCAGCATTTGCCATGGCACAATATTGGAGTGATGCTCCATTTCGGTGATAATCAGGTTATCGCCAGGCTGCAAAAAGTGGCGGCCATAACTGTTGGCCACCAGATTAATACCTTCGGTTGTGCCTTTGACAAAAACAATTTCGTCAACCGAAGCCGCGTTGATAAAACGCGCGGCCTGTGCGCGGACATCTTCCATACGGGAGGTAGCCTCGGCGCTGAGCGTATGAATACCTCGATGGACGGCGGCATATCCCTGACGATAAAAGTCGCTTTGTGCGTCAATGACGGCATTAGGTTTCTGTGCGCTGGCCGCGCTGTCCAGATAAACTAACGATTTCCCGTTAACCTCCTGCGCCAATATTGGGAAATCCGATCGGATACGCTCAATGGGATAAGTCATTAATTCCCCCTTTTAAGGAGTCGGCGATGCGCGCCAGTATGACCTCGCGCACCACTGGATTGGCGATCGACTCGGTGATCTCAGCGGCGAAAGCGTGGATAATCATCTTCTGGGCATCCTCACGGCGGATCCCGCGGGAACGCAAATAGAACATTTGTTCTTCGTCGATCCGCCCAACGGTGGCACCATGGCTGCATTTCACATCATCGGCGTAAATTTCCAACTGCGGTTTCGTATCCACTTCCGCTAACCGATCCATTAACAAATTGTTATTGGTCATGCGTCCATCGGTTTTAATCGCATATTTAGCGACTTTAATCAAACCGTTGAACACACCCTTGCCACGGTCGCGTGCAATAATTTTATGCAGTTGGCGGCTAAGACAATACCCTTTGTTATGTTCAAGATAGGTTCGGGTATCAACCACATCGTTGCCACATGGCAATAACAGACTATTGATGGCCAGATCCGAACCTTCGCCATTCAGCTGGGCGCTGGTTTGGTGGCGGGTCAGCCCTGCGCCTAATAAAAAGCTGCTGCTACGCACCACAGCGTCGCGGCCGATGGCGATATCATTATGCGAAAAATGGTAGCTTTGTTGATTTTCAAACGCCAGTTTGATATGTGTCAGGTGGGCATTGTCACCCACCGCCATGGTCAGGCGTGCACCGGTGAAATGGCCTTGCTCATTTGCGCTGACAAAATGTTCAATAATCTGCGCCTGGGCGCCACGTTCTACCTCAACATGGTGCCGATAATGGACGGTCGTTAAGCTGTCGGCATCTTCACCACCGTGACTGATATGCAAAACGTACAGCGGTTTGTCGGCAATTTTTCCCGCAGGCAGACGAATTCGCGTGGTTTCATGATGCAAACTTTCAGTCAAATGCAAAAAAATTTCCGGCAGAATGGGTTCTGGCAACGGCTGGCGCTCGGCATCACGCTCTACGGTAACCTGCCAGCAACCGGTATCGGTATCGCTCAGTCGGGGATCAAAACGGCCATCAACAAACACCACGCGCACGGCGTCAAATACCAGGGCCAAACCCTCGAGCAGTGATGGATTGACACGAGCAACCTCGGGAGCGACGAAATGGTGCGCCAGCAGGCCATCAAGCGGCGTATATTTCCAGTTCTCATGCTTGCGGGTCGGCAAGCCAAGTTTTTCCACGTGTTGCCAATGTTCGTATGCTTGCGCCGAGCGCGAGGGATTAAGCCCTTCGAACAGATGGTGCCATTGCTGCAACGCCTGGGCATTATTGTTGTTCGGTAAGCCAGCCATAGCCTTGCTCCTCAAGCTGTTTCACCAGGGAAAAGTCACCGGATTTAACAATGCGGCCCTGGTAAAGCACGTGGACGTGATCCGGTTTGATGTAATCCAGAATACGTTGGTAATGGGTGACGATAATAAATGAACGCTGTTGGTCACGCAGGGTGTTGACACCATGAGCCACGACTTTAAGCGCATCGATATCCAAACCGGAATCGGTCTCGTCAAGAATACAGAGCTGTGGTTCCAGTGCCGCCATTTGCAAAATATCGTTGCGTTTTTTTTCGCCACCGGAAAATCCAACGTTAACCGACCGGGTCAGTAAATCTTGCGGCATTTTCAGTAACGCAATTTTTTCTTCAATAAAATCTGCAAACTCAAAACGGTCGAAAGGCTCTTGCCCACGGTACTTGCGTACTGCATTTACTGCAGTCTGCAAAAAAAACTGATTACTGACGCCGGGAATTTCCACCGGATACTGAAACGCCATAAAAATGCCTTCCCCTGCGCGATCCTCAGGAGCCAGCGTCAGTAGATCTTTACCATTAAACTGCACTTCACCTTCAGTGACCTGATAGTCATCGCGCCCGGCCAAGGTAGCCGAGAAGGTACTTTTACCGGAGCCATTCGGCCCCATAATTGCGTGCACTTCGCCGGGTTTGATCTCCAAATTCAATCCCTTGAGAATGGATTTATCTTCCACACTGACGTTTAAATTACGAACTGTTAACATGTTTTTTCCTTTACCCAACTCTGTTGATGACCGGGCGGGCAGCATAAGGCATGGCGTGGCATGCAACAAAAAGGGATTTAGCCCACGCTGTGTTCAAGGCTTATAGCCAATAATTTCTGTGCTTCCACGGCGAATTCCAGCGGCAGTTCTGAGAAAACATCCTTACAGAACCCATTGACGATCATGGAAATAGCATCATCCTCGCTGATACCGCGTTGACGGCAATAAAACAGCTGATCCTCGCCGATACGCGATGTCGTCGCTTCATGCTCCAATTGAGCGGTATTATTGCGCACTTCCACATAAGGGAAAGTATGGGCACCACTTTCGCTGCCAATAAGCATAGAGTCGCACTGGGTAAAATTACGGGCGTTAGTCGCGCTGGGCATGATTTTGACCAGACCACGGTAGGTATTTTCGCTTTTACCGGCGGAAATCCCCTTTGAAATAATAGTTGAACGCGTATTTTTACCGATATGGATCATCTTGGTGCCGGTATCCGCTTGCTGCCGACCATTGGTCAATGCAACCGAAAAAAATTCACCCACGGAATTATCACCGCGCAAGATCACGCTCGGATACTTCCAGGTAATGGCTGAACCGGTTTCCGACTGAGTCCAGGACATTTTTGAATTGTCACCTTCGCACAACGCCCGTTTGGTCACAAAATTGAGTATGCCACCTTCGGATTCACTCCCGGCAAACCAGTTTTGCACCGTTGAATATTTGATCTCGGCGTCTTTATGCGCAATCACTTCCACCACCGCAGCATGCAATTGATAGCTATCACGCACCGGCGCGGAGCAGCCTTCGATATAACTGACATAACTGCCTTCATCGGCAATCAGGATGGTGCGTTCAAACTGCCCGGTTTTCGCCGCATTGATACGAAAGTAGGTGGACAATTCCATGGGACAACGTACCCCTTTCGGTACATAAACAAAGGTACCATCGGAAGCCACAGCGGAATTTAGCGCAGCAAAAAAGTTGTCGTTAGGCGGAACCACACTGCCCAAGTATTTGCGCACCAATTCGGGATGTTCATGGATAGCTTCACCAAACGAACAGAAGATAATACCCTGCCCGGCCAGTTTATCGCGATAGGTGGTAGAAACCGAAACCGAATCAAAAATGGCATCAACGGCGATTTCTGTCCCTTCGCGCACCGGTACACCCAATTGGTTAAAGGCGTTCTCGACTTCGCTGGTCAGGTAATTATTGGTCGCGTCGGCACCTGGCTGCTGCAGCGCGCCAGGTTGCGAACCACAGGTGTCGTCACAGCTGCCGCAAGAAGGGGCTGAATAATAACTGTAATCGTTATAATCCAGTTTCTTATAGTGTGCCTTAAGCCAATGGGGTTCCTCCATTTTCAGCCATGCATGGTAGGCGTCAAGACGAAACGTCAGCATCCACTCCGGCTCATTACGTTTCGCCGAGATCGCCCGCACGACATCCTCGCTGATGCCATGGGCCAGCTCGTCGGTAACCAACTGGGTAAAAAAGCCTTCTTTATACTCTTTGCTTTTTGCCCAAGGTTGCGCGGTATCGATGCCCTCAGGCGTTTCTATAGTGCTTCGTGCCATAATGGTTCATCGCTCAAAGACCAAAACTTTCACCACACCCGCAGGCATGCTGAGCTTTGGGATTGTTAAATTTAAATACGTGATTCAATCCTTCTTGCACGTAATCCACTTCGGTGCCGTCAATAAACGGCATGGCTTTCAGCGGCACGAGCAGCCGTGCACCATCGCGTTCATACACCAGTTCATCCTCGGAGGGGCCGGTAACCACATCTAAAACGTAGCCAAAACCGGCACAACCCGAGGGTTTGACCCCAAGGCGCAACCCGAGCATGGCGCTGTTTTGCTCCATTAAATGACGGATTTGCCCAGCGGCGTTCTCACTTAGCGTAAGACCCTGCCAAATATTTTCTTTTAATGAAAACGTTTCAACGGTATCCATTTGCATAAAACTTACCTCTCAATGATTCAAGATGATAAACAGCATCCCTCTATGTTAGTGATATGAATTATCACTGCAACCTTGCGCTTTGCAGGGGAATAGCAAAAAGCGGCGGTAAAAAAACGAGAAAGGTAAGAAATAAGCGTTTTATGTGCTAATGCTAGAGCAGACTGTCAAAGTTGTTTCTTATTAATCTTTTGATTTAAAAGGGTTTGTTAAATTTCAAACCCTACAGTTGCTATTAGTACTTTTGCTGCGACTTATAAAAAAAAAGTTCTTCGAAAAAAGCTATTTTTATGAAAGGTCATCTTTAACAGCCCAAGTTGAGCATTTGGCATGCATTTAATAGCTGCTATCGAGTATTTTTCCTGTTTTTTTATTGTCTGGCTGCCGTCGCCAATTGATAATGATAACCATCTCGTTATTAATACGCAGTTGCATACGCATAGATATTCATTTTAATTCACTCGGCCGTGGACCGCCATACGTTATATGCCACTCTCGTAGGGCAGTCTTACCCCTGCAACACGAAAAATGGAATGTTACCCTACCCCAGCCCATCTCATTTTCTACAAGCAATTCGTGCGTTATACCCGGCATACTTCGCGTTTCTGGTACGTTGATATTGCGGGATCAACAAGTCTAAAATCGCCCTTCGTTTACATTATAGGTACAATTATATCACAAATATTCAACTTTTGCTGAGTAGCAGGTTTCTCTAGTGCGGCGTTTTACCGGCAGCCGGCAGCACCGCAGTGGTGAGTCGGCAAACACAACTCAAGTGGTTTTTTCCATCATAAATATGGATTTCCCAGACCTGGTGGGCGCGACCGATGCGCATCGGTCGGCACACACCACGGACGTCGCCCTCTTTCACCGCGCGCAGATGATTGGCGGTAATATCCAGCCCAACGACCCGGTCGCCATCAGTAGTACAAAGATAACCAGCCACCGAACCAAGGGATTCAGCCAACACCACCGACGCCCCACCATGCAGTAGACCGAACGGTTGGCGGGTTCGGGCGTCAACCGGCATGACCGCCTCCAATTCATCATCCCCCAACCGGGTATAAATAATACCTAAATGGGAGATGAGGGTACCTTCACTTTGTTGATTGAGGGCCTCGAGTGAAGTCTGGCGTTTCCAGATCATGCAATAATCTCCAGCAAGGCCTGCAAGGGATGACGAATACCTTTGCCTTCGATGCGTTTTACCTGGCTGCGACAAGAGTAACCGGTGGACAGGCAGCGTTCGAACGGCAGCCGTTGCAACGCCTGCTGCCACGAGAGGGCGTAAATACCCAGGGAGTTATCCAGGTTGGCGCTCTCGTGACCATAGGTACCGGCCATACCGCAGCAGCCTACGCTGACATTTTCCAACCGAGCGCCGTAACGTGCAAACACCGCCGCCCATTGTCCTGCGCTTTCCGGTAATTCGGTCGCTTCGGTACAGTGGCCGAACAGATACCAAGATGGCACCGGACGCTGTTCGCCTGGTGCGCGGGGTAACGCTTTTTTCAACACCACCGCAGGCGCCAATTTAAGTGACGGCGTCACAGGTGCCACGTCGTTGACCTGTACCGGTAGCGACATGAGCCATTCGTGCACCAGCAATACCCTGAATTCGCCACGACCTTGTGCGAGAATCTCCCGGTATTCATCACGATAACAGAGCACTAACGCAGGATCCACGCCCACCATAGGCAACCCCAGCAGCGCGGTACGATTGAGAAAATCTGCCGTTTTGGCGGCAGTTTTGGCAAACCGTTGCAAAAATCCTTTAATATGCTGCGCCTTGCCGTTAGGCGAAAATGGCAGCAGCACCGGTTTAAAACCCAACTTTTGCACTAACCGAACAAAATCGTCGACCACACCAGCATCATAATAGCTGGTGAAGGGATCTTGCACGATCAGCACATGTCCCCGGCGCTGCGCCGCATTCATCGCTTCCAGTTGTTCAAGCGTGGTGGTGGTGGCGCGATGACCGGTCAATCTGACGCGCAGCGAAGGTGCAGACAGCAGGGGCAAATCCACCATGCCAATACGCCAACGGCTCAGCTCACGCAGCCAGGGTTGTTTGAGGAAAAAATTAAACACCCGTGGCGCGCGCGCCATGAGTGGTGCATAACCCTCTACTCCCGCCACCAGATGATCGCGTAAAGGACGCAGGTAGCGGGTATGGTAAAGCTGAAGGAAACGTGCGCGAAATCCCGGCACGTCGATCTTGACCGGGCATTGGGACGAGCAGGCTTTACAGGCCAGACAGCCTGACATGGCCATTTTGACCTCATGGGAAAAATCATACTCGCCACTCGCCGCTCGCCAGCTATTATGCAAGCGGCTTAATAAATCACGTAAAGTGGCGAAACCGGTTGGCAGGTTTTTCTCCAACACCAGCGGGTCAACGCCCTGTTCCGCCAGCAACCGCAACCACTCCCTAACCAGGGTGGCCCGACCTTTAGGTGAATGAATACGATCACCGGTAATTTTCATTGACGGGCACATGGGGCTGCGCGTATCAAAATTAAAACACAGCCCGTTACCGTTGCAGTCCAAGGCGCCACGGAACTCACTACGCACCGCCACCGGGATTTGCCGGTCAAACGTGCCGCGTTTGACCGCATCGATGGTTTTCATCGGTGTAAGGCAATCAAGCGGAGCACAAATTTTACCTGGATTTAGCCGATTGTCGGGGTCAAACGCCGATTTGATTCGTCGCAGTTCGTTATACAACGTTTCGCCAAAAAACGCTGGGCTATACTCTGCGCGAAATCCCTTGCCATGTTCACCCCAAAGCAGGCCACCATATTTAGTGGTTAACGCCACGATTTGATCCGATAACTGTTTCATCAACAGTTCCTGCTGCGGATCGCACATATCCAGCGCAGGGCGTACATGGAGTACCCCGGCATCCACATGGCCAAACATGCCATAGCTAAGATGATTATCATCAAGCAGTTGGCGGAACTCGGCAATGTACGGTGCCAGATGTTCGGGCGGCACACAGGTATCTTCGGCGAAAGGTATCGGTTTGGCGCGACCCTTACTGTTGCCGAGCAACCCCACGGCTTTTTTACGCATGGCGTAGATGCGCTCGATACCGGCCAATTGATTGCAGATTTGATAGCCGATAACCCCATCCTGGCCCTGGTCGATCAGACGGTCTAACCCTTCACAGAGCGCGGCAAGTTGCCCATCAATCACCACCTCGTCGTCACCGGCAAATTCCACAATATTCAGGCCAGACAGGCTATGTCCCGGCACATCCTCGATCATATCCCGCACGGAGTGCCAGATGATATCCTGCCGCGCCAGGTCAAGTACCGTGGAATCGACGGTTTCTACCGAAAGTGCCTTGGCTTTGAGCATAAAGGGCGCATTACATAATGCGGAGTTAAAAGAATCATATTTCACATTCACCAGCCGGCGCACCTTCGGCAACGCAGTGATATCCAACCGCGCCTCGGTGACCATCGCCAGCGTGCCTTCGGAACCGGTAATAATGCGCGTCAGATCGAAGTGTTGCAGATCATCGCTGAACACATGGCGCAGATCATATCCGGTTAAAAAACGGTTGAGCTTGGGAAATTTTGTCAAAATCAATTCGCGCTGCTCACGGCAACGATCGAGCACCGTTCGGTAAATGTGCCCGATGACGCTATCCTGGGCGGCTAGCCGTTCTGCTTGAACCGTCGGCATCGACTGCGTATCGAGCAGTTCTCCGCCCATCAGCACCGCCCGCACGCCGAGCACATGATCGGAGGTTTTGCCGTACACCAACGACCCTTGTCCCGATGCGTCGGTATTGATCATCCCCCCCAGGGTGGCGCGATTGCTGGTCGATAGCTCCGGTGCAAAAAAATACCCCAATGGCCGCAAATATTCATTCAGCTGGTCCTTGATAACACCGGCTTCCACTCTCACCCATCCCTGCTCGACATTAACCTCAAGGATATGATTCATATACCGCGACATATCGACCACTATGCCGGTATTGAGCGACTGCCCGTTAGTGCCGGTGCCACCACCGCGCGGGGTAAACGTCAGACCGTCGAACCCCGGCTCGCTGGCCAAGTGGGCCACCAATACCACATCCTGCGTGGTGCGGGGAAAAATCACCGCATCAGGTAGCAACTGATAAATACTGTTATCCGTGGCCATAATAAGCCGGTCAGCATATCCGGTCGCCGTATCGCCGGTGAAACCTTTGGTTTTAAGGTGGTTAATAAAATCGATAACCGGTTGCGCCAGTCCCGGCGCCTGCGAAATCTGTGGGATCATGAACTCTGGGCCTGCTGTTCAAAAGTAATGTAGAAGGAATCACGTTTTTTAAGATGCATGTAAACGTTTTATCATATTTTTTTTTAACGTGCGCCGTTGCGGATAAAAAATCTTCGCCTATGCTAGCTGCATATAAGCTAACTCGGTTATATTTTTTGTTCCGATCTGTCAAAAAATCGTGAAATAACGCATTATTAAGACTGCCCACCCAAGGCATTCCCTAAGGTGCCCGTTGTCATTCTACTTTGACCTGCCTGCTAACTGAGGTGAGAACTTTTTAATGGAATACCCGCGTCAACAGCTTGATCTGCCAAGGATGCTTTTTAGCGTTACCTTTATTGCGCTAATGACCTTGGCCTGTTTCTGGGTCGTGCAACCCTTTATATTAGGTTTTGCCTGGGCCTGCATGGTGGTGATAGCCACCTGGCCTTTACTGATTAAGTTGCAAACACTGCTTTGGGGAAGACGCTCCCTGGCGGTCATTGCCATGACGTTGCTGTTACTGCTGCTGTTCGTACTGCCGGTGTCTGTTTTGATTAGTAGCGTCATTGAGAAAAGCGCCCCACTTGTCGCGTGGGCAAGCCAGCCAAACCGCCTTACTTTGCCGACGCTACATTGGCTCAAGGATGTACCCATGGCGGGCGATAAACTCTATGCCGGCTGGCAAACCATGATCTCCGGCGGCGGCGGTCCCCTGGTCAGCAAGATTCAGCCCTATATCGGTCGCTCAGCCACCTGGCTGTTATCTCAGGTCGCACAGGTGGGTAGCTTTCTGATCCACTGCGCACTGATGATCCTGTTCAGCATATTACTTTACCTGCGTGGGGAACGACTCGCCCTGGCGGTACGCCACTTTGCCATTCGCCTGGCTGCTGAACGCGGCGATGCGTCGGTTCAGTTGGCGGCCCAAGCCATCCGTGCCGTAGCCTTGGGCGTCGTGCTTACCGCCATCGTCCAGGCCGTGCTGGGCGGGATAGGCCTGGCGATTTCTGGTATTCCGCTGGCAACCGTGTTAACCGTCGTCATGTTTGTCCTGTGCATTGCCCAGTTAGGGCCGCTGTTGGTACTGATTCCCGCCATGATCTGGCTTTACTGGAGTGGTGACACCACGTGGGGGACGGTACTGCTGATTTGGAGCTGCATTGTAGGGACCCTGGATAATGTACTTCGACCGATATTTATTCGCATGGGAGCCGATTTGCCGATACTCCTGGTATTATGCGGCGTCATTGGTGGGTTATTGGCCTTTGGCATGATTGGCCTGTTTATCGGACCGGTGGTGCTGGCCGTTTCATACCGGCTGATCTTCGCTTGGGTTCATGAAGCACCACCACCGAGCGTTATTCATAGCCCTGAAAAACATTTAAGCGATATCTCTTAACCGCTTCGCATCTCCACTCGGTTAAACACCTACGCGCAGGTGTCACCAGTCCAGCAGCCCCGTCCCACGGGGGCTGCTTATTTTTTTCTTCGATGAATAAGTCAATCAGCAGTTCTGATAAATACTCATGAGTATTTCAAAAAAATAACTTTCCATTTACCTTTCGGATGATTCTTAATGACCCAGCTCGTTGTAAATAATATTATATATCACATCAATTAACTCATCCACGATGGTATATCACGGATTCCCCTGAGTTAAATGAATTGCTGTGTGTAGTCTTTGCCTGTCTTATAGGATAGGCTTTTTTTTTGGGCGCTATTTACAGCGCGCCATGCACTAAACCCATTAAAATAATAAAAGCCGGGCAAACACCCGACTTTATTATTTTCAGGAAATGAAGGCCACAGGAGATTAGAGTTTGGCCAAACTCAACCAGGTTTTAACCACCGTATCGGGATTAAGCGATAGACTGTCAATGCCCTGTTTCATCAGCCAAGCGGCGAAGTCTTCATGATCCGAGGGACCCTGCCCGCAGATGCCAACATACTTACCTTGTTTTTTAGCCGCACTAATGGCCATGGACAATAACGCTTTGACCGCCTCGTCACGCTCATCAAACAGCTCCGAAACCAGTCCGGAATCACGATCCAGCCCCAGAGCTAATTGAGTCATATCGTTGGAACCAATGGAAAATCCATCGAAATGCTCCAGGAACTGTTCCGCCAACAGCGCGTTGGAAGGAATTTCACACATCATGATGATCTTAAGTCCTTGCTCCCCACGTTTTAGACCCTGGCGCGCAAGTTCCTCCACCACCGCTTTACCCTGCGCCACCGTGCGGACAAATGGGATCATAATTTCGACATTGGTCAGGCCCATATCATTACGTACGCGTTTGATGGCATCGCATTCCAACGCAAAACAGCTTTTGAAATCCTTTGAAATATAACGCCCGGCGCCGCGAAAACCCAACATCGGATTCTCTTCATGGGGCTCGTAGCGTTCCCCACCGAGCAGGTTGGCATACTCATTGGATTTAAAATCGGACAGACGGACGATGACCCGCTTGGGCCAAAATGCCGCCGCCAAGGTCGACACGCCTTCGGTCAAACGGGCAATATAATATTCCTTGGGGCTGGCATAGCCTTGGATCATGTCCTCAATTTCCCGCTGCAATTGCGGGGGTTGGCTGTCAAATTCCAGCAAGGCGCGCGGATGGACGCCGATCATACGGTTAATAATAAATTCGAGCCGGGCCAGGCCCACACCGTCATTAGGCAAACCGGCAAAATCGAATGCTCGGTCGGGATTGCCTACGTTCATCATGATTTTCAGCGGCAAGACCGGCAATTCATTAATGGCCGAGCTATTGATGACAAAATCCAGCACTTCATCATAGACATACCCGGTATCCCCCTCAGCGCAGGAGACCGTTACGTTGCGCCCCTGCGCGATACGGTCGGTGGCATCACCACAACCAACCACCGCCGGGATACCCAGTTCCCGCGCAATGATCGCCGCATGGCAAGTGCGCCCACCACGATTAGTGACAATCGCGGCCGCCTTTTTCATGATAGGTTCCCAATCGGGGTCGGTCATATCGGTGACCAGCACGTCACCGGCTTCCACCCGGTCCATTTCGCTGATATTTTGAATCACTTTTACCGGTCCCGCGCCGATACGATGTCCTATGGCCCGGCCTTCAATCAATATGTCCCCCCGAGAAGCGAGTTGATAGCGCTCCATCACCTGACCGCGCGAACGCACCGTTTCCGGACGGGCCTGTACGATAAATAATTGTCCGGTATGTCCATCCTTGGCCCATTCGATATCCATAGGGCGTTTATAATGCTGCTCGATTTGTAGAGCCTGACGGGCGAGGTTTTGAACCTCATCATCGGAGAGGGAAAATTGTCGCCGCTGCTGTTCCGGCACATCCTCGATTTTTACCTGTTTGTTATGTTCTTGGCTGGGGGCATAGACCATACGGATTTTTTTCGACCCGATATTACGCCGTACAATTGCCGGTTTGCCCGCCTGCAATGTGGGTTTGTGGACATAAAATTCATCCGGGTTTACCGCCCCCTGCACCACCATTTCACCCAGCCCGTAGGCTGCGGTAATAAAGACCACCTGATCAAACCCTGACTCGGTATCAATGGTGAACATGACGCCAGATGCGGCCAGATCCGAACGAACCATGCGCTGAACCCCAGCAGAAAGCGCCACGCCGCGGTGGTCGTAGCCCTGATGCACCCGGTAGGAAATGGCCCGATCGTTAAACAGCGATGCGTAGACATGTTTAATGGCGATCAACACCGCATCGATGCCCTGAACGTTCAAAAACGTCTCCTGCTGGCCGGCAAAGGACGCGTCCGGCATATCCTCAGCGGTGGCGGAGGAACGCACCGCGAAGGAAGCGTTTTGATCATCCGCCGACAGCCGTTGGTATGCGGTGCTGATGACAGCCTGCAGTTCCGGCTGAAAGGGGATGTCGACAATCCATTGTCGTATTTGTTTGCCTGCCTGAGACAACTCACCGATATCGTTAATATCTGTGTGATCCAATAATTCATAAATACGCTGGTTGATGCCGCTCTGATTCAGAAAATCATTAAACGCCTTCGCCGTGGTGGCAAAACCGTTGGGTACCGACACACCCAGAGACGATAAATGTGTAATCATCTCACCTAGAGAAGCATTCTTGCCACCCACCCGGTCAACATCCTGCATTCCGAGCTGGTCGTACCATAATACGCTATCTGAATCATTGTCAGTTTGAGACATCTGCGTCTTCCTTTTATCACTTATAATGGAATAGGGTATTGCGTATGATAATGTCGAAAAACCATGACATAGTCAGACTAGCATAAAGCTCCATGTGGCTGCCTGGGATGAATCGAGCCAGCGAATAAAATCAGAGTAAGCTTAACCTTTCCAAAGGAGTCGCCAATGGAACGAAACGTTTTTTTCATCTCTGATGGTACCGCCATTACCGCGGAAGTCGTCGGTCACGCCGTGTTATCACAATTTCCGCTTTCCACCGCCAGTTTCACTTTACCGTTTGTGGAAAGCGAAACCCGGGCATTGGAGGTTCGTGACCAAATCAACGCGTTGTATAAGCAAAGCGGTGAACGACCGTTAGTGTTTTATTCCATTGTGTCTCCACTGGTTCGAACCATCATCGAAGCCAGTGACGGTTTTTGCCAAGATGTGGTGCAGGCCTTGGTCGCGCCATTGCAACAGGAATTGGGATTGGCGCCCGATCCCGTGGCCCACCGCACCCACGGCCTGACGGCCACCAACCTGACACGATATGATGCCAGGATAGCGGCCATTGATTACACGTTGGCCCATGACGATGGTATCTCAATGCGCAACCTTGATCAGGCCCAAATCATCCTGTTGGGCGTATCGCGTTGTGGCAAAACGCCTACCAGCATATATCTGGCCATGCAGTATGGTATTCGCGCCGCGAATTATCCGTTTATCGCCGACGATATGGACAATTTACGTTTACCGGCCGCGTTAAAGCCGTTTCATGATAAACTGTTCGGCTTAAGCATTGACCCTGAGCGGCTGGCCGCCATCCGCGATGCCCGGCTCAACAATAGCCAATATGCCTCCCTACGCCAATGTCGTCTTGAGGTGAACGAGGTAGAGTTATTATTTCGTAATAACCAAATACCCTACCTCAACTCCACCAATCATTCAGTGGAAGAAATGGCCACCAAAATAATAGATTTACTGGGAATGAATCGGCGCATTTACTGATTAATTTCATTGTGGTTGTTGTTGATATCATCTGATTTTGGTTTATTGTGATCGCCATCTCTTCTCGGTATTCCACCGTTGCGAAGAACACATTTTAGAGATTGTGCATGTTTAACACTGATGAATTACGCACCAGGCGCATCGGTCGGCTGATTGAGCCGACAACATTGGCCGAATCATTACCCGTCAGCGCTCAGTTGGCTGATCAACTCACTGCCACACGTCACCGGATCGAAGATATACTGCATGGGAAGGATCCACGTTTGTTAGTGATCATTGGCCCCTGCTCCATTCATGACGTGGACGGCGCCATCGACTACGCACGGAAATTAAATCAACTGCGGCTGCATTACCAAGATCGTCTGGAAATCGTGATGCGCGCCTATTTTGAAAAACCGCGCACAGTGATCGGTTGGAAAGGCCTGATTGCCGATCCCGGACTCGACGGTAGTTATCGGGTGAATGAAGGATTGGCCACAGCACGCCGATTACTGCTGGCCATTAACGAATTAGGATTGCCAACCGCCACCGAATTTCTTGATATGGTGATCGGACAGTATATCGCCGATTTAATCAGTTGGGGAGCCATCGGCGCACGTACCACCGAGAGTCAAATTCACCGTGAAATGGCCTCGGCACTTTCCTGCCCGGTGGGTTTTAAAAACGGTACCGATGGTAATACGCAGATTGCCATCGACGCCATACGCGCTGCTCGCGCGGAACATATGTTCCTTTCCCCTGATAAACAAGGGCAGATGACCATCTACCAAACTGCCGGCAATCCTTATGGACATATTATTATGCGCGGCGGCAAAACCCCCAACTACCACGCGGAGGATATACAGCAGGCCTGCGCACAGTTGGCTGCAAATGCATTACCGCCTCACCTACTGGTGGATTTCAGCCATGGCAACAGCCAAAAACAACATCGGCGTCAATTGGATGTGGCACAAGCGGTATGCCGCCAGATAAGTGACGGTTCACAGCACGTCGTCGGCATCATGGCCGAGAGTTACCTGGAGGAAGGAAGCCAGACGCTTATGCCCGGTCAGAATCTCGCCTACGGTCAATCTATCACCGATGCTTGCCTAGGCTGGGAAGACAGCTGTACGCTGCTGAAAATGCTCGCCGATGCGACCGAACGTCGCTTTTAATCGCACGTTAGACCTCGCTCACCCAAGCATGCTTGGGTGAAGTTAACTTGAGCAGGAGATTGCCAGCGTTTTACTCCATTCAGGCGGCAGCGCGGCCATATCATCGTCGTTGGGGTTATCGGTGAAAGGCGCGCGCAGCGCTTGGTGGAGCCGCGCCAGAACAGAAATGTCGTTTTGCTGCGCACTGTCGATTGCCAACTGAGCCAAATAATTTCTCAAGATAATGCGCGGGTTCTTCGCTTGCATAGCCCGCTGCCGTGTCAGGTCATCCGGTTCATCTTGCTGCAATCGGCGCCGATAACGGGCATACCATTGGTCAAATCCGGCTAAATCTTTCATTTCGTCACGTAGCACAGAACGGGAATCAGCCATTTCACTCTGACTCAATAACCGAAAGGTCTGGGTGTAATCAGCGCCTTCGTTGGCCATCAGACTAAGCAGCCCGGTCAATATGTCGTTATCTTGCTTGTCACGGCGGCTGAAACCAAGTTTGGCGCGCATTTCCTCCCCATAGGCATACATCAATGCCGGTTCATAACCTGCCAGGGCCTGTTCCAGCTCCGCTACCGTCATCAGGCCGGAAAGACTCTGCGCCAACCGATGCAGATTCCACAGTGCGACCGCAGGCTGGTTGTCAAAGGCATAGCGTCCCTGGTGGTCGCTGTGGTTGCATACGTAATCAGTCTGATAGGCGTCCAGAAAACCAAACGGGCCATAATCAATAGTCATACCCAAAATAGACATGTTATCGGTGTTCATCACGCCATGGGCAAATCCCACGGCCTGCCACTGGGCGACGGTCCTGGCGGTGCGCGCCACCACATCCGCCAGCCAAAGGGTAAAACGGTCCGGCTCCCCCACCAGCTCGGGCCAGTGGCGGCTGATGACGTACTCCGCCAATTGCCGCACCTTTTCAGGCTCGCGGCGATAGTAAAAATGTTCGAAGTGACCAAAACGCACATGACTTGGCGCTACCCGTAATAGCATGGCTCCCGGTTCGGGCTGCTCACGCCACACCGGCTCGTCGCTGGTCACAATGGACAACGCGCGCGTGGTATCAATACCAAGGTAATGTAGCGCTTCAGATGCCAGAAATTCTCTGATCACCGAGCGCAGCACGGCACGACCGTCACCCATGCGTGAATAGGGCGTGAGTCCGGCGCCTTTGAGATGCCAATCCAACTGCCGGCCATCGGCGAGTTGTTGTTCGCCAAGCAGTATGCCCCGTCCATCCCCAAGCTGACCGGCCCAAACGCCAAATTGATGACCGCTGTAAACCTGGGCCAACGGCTGCATTCCGGGCAACAATTGTTCACCGGACCATATGCCCGCAGAAGTAAACAGTTCCTCCGGCAGCGCCAGTTCCCGTGCCAAGTCTTCACTGTGATAGAGCAACGTCGCCCCACGCAATGGCGTTGGCGCAAGCGCGGTATAAAATCCAGGTAATTGCTGGAAAAAACTATTATTGAATATGGGGTTTTGGGTCATGGCGCCACCTCCTGAACTCAGTGTAGGGCATTCAGTGCATGTTGACAGAATAATGCATGGATAACGCTACTCCGGCCGCGTCAGAGTGCCCTGGGTCGTTAACCTGACAAACACGGTTGCCATCCGGCGTGTTATCAAATACGCCGGGCCTGCCAATACGCCTTGCGCCAATAGACATTATTAAGTGATGAGCGGGTGACGCCATGACTGGTAGACGCATGAATAAACACATCACCCGCATCATAAATCCCTACATGCAAGCCATTACCACCACTACCCGTTTTAAAAAAAACCAAATCGCCGGGCAGCAAATCATCCCGGGAAATACGGGTGCCAATTTCCGTCTGTTGTTCGGTAGTCCGTGGCAATAAAATATTAAAACGGTCCCTAAAGGTACGGTAGACAAATCCTGAACAATCAACACCAGCGCGATCCATACCCCCATAACGGTATGGCACGCCGTGCCATTGCCGTAATTGGGCGTGAAGCTGGGCTTTGACTTCGCGGCTATTAGCCAATCGGGGATCGGGATGCGGCGCATGGTGGCTACATCCGGTAAGAAATAGCGTTAACAGCAACACCCAGAAAGAAATCCGTCTCATCGTCAGCTCATCATAAAATAGGGTTGGGTGCCCACTGGGCAGATGGGTGACCGTCGTGCGCAATCAGCCAAGGACGATCGCCCGCTTGCAGCAGCGTGAAGCCCACGCCAAATACCGGTGACAAGAGCGCCGGGCACATTACGTCCCTCGCCGCGCCTTGAGCAGCCAGTTTCCCCCCAGACATCAGCCATACTTCACCCGCATGCTGCATACTGTGGTTGAGATCGTGGGCGCACACCAGAACACCAAGACCTAAAGCGGTCAGTTCCGACAGCAATCGGTCCAGCGCAACCCGCTGGGCAATATCCAGGCTGGCTGCGGGTTCATCAAGCAGTAACAGTCTGGCCCGCGTATTGGTTGTCGGCCAGACCTGCAACAATACCGCCGCCAGTCTGGCCCGTTGCCACTCCCCTCCCGATAGCCGATTTAGCGGTCGGCCCAATTTATCGCTTAAGGATAATGCGTCGGCAAGATAATCAACCGTGCGCATGATGTGCTGTTCAGCAACATTGACCGGTTGATGGAGCGACAAATATTGAAACACCGGCATGGCCGCATAAGGGGACGCCTGTTGGTGAAGATAAGCCCGTCGCAGGGCCAACGCCTCGCCGTGCCATTGCGACAGCGGTTTATCCAGCAGTGTGATTTCACCTTCACAACGCAATAGACCACCTATGCTCGCCAGTAGCGTACTTTTCCCCGCGCCGTTCGGGCCAATAATATGAACCAGTTGGCCAGGGAATACCCGTACAGACACCTGATGTAACCGGCGGGTCACACTCAGGCTACGACATTCCAGCAGGGCTTGCACCATTATCGTTCGCTCCGACGGTCATGAAACGCGGCATGCATTTCATGACCGGCAAGTCATACTATTCAGCCAACGCCTTGGTTATCGCCGACACTACCACCGGGTTTTGCGGTTTTATATCCGGGGCAAAACGCGCTATCACCCGGCCATCGCGGCCAACCAAAAATTTCTCAAAATTCCATAAAATATCGCTTGGCTGCTTTGGCGCGCGCCCCTTATCCGCCAGGCGCTGATAGAAACCGCTGTCCGGCAACGTCGTTGCCTGAGGTCGTTCATCAATCAAAGCTTGGTATAGCGGGTGCCGTTGGGTGCCATTCACCTCTATTTTGCTGAACATAGGGAACTCAACACCGAAAGTTGCGCGGCAAAATGACAAGATCTCTTCATCGCTGCCAGGTTCCTGTCCAGCAAATTCATTCGAAGGAAAGCCTAGAATTTCCAGCCCTTCATGGTGCAGTTCTTTATACAAACTTTCCAATTCTTCATACTGGTCCGTCAAGCCACATTTTGATGCAACATTGACGATCAATAGTACCGAACCACGATAATTTTCCAGGGTAGTTATCTCCCCGGTTATCCCTTTTAGCGGTAGAGTAAATAGGGCATCACTCATCAAAGTCTCCTCCGGATACAGTTATAATCAGTAGGTTAACTTCAGGCCTCAAGCTTATCCTCTAATCCTTGTCAATAGCCAGATAAATATTGGCGAGCCCAGAGTGGCGGTGACCACACCGATAGGCAGTTCAGCAGAGGGTAAGACGACGCGTGCAATCACATCCGCCAGCAGCAATACGCCGGCCCCGGCCAGAGCGCAGCCAGGTAATAAACGGCGATGGTCGGTTAGCCCCACCAGGCGCAACATATGGGGGATCACCAGACCGATAAAACTGATAACCCCGGCCAAAGCGACACTAATGCCGACCATCCAGCCAAAGGCCAACACCAGCACATTGCGCCAAACAAACACCGACAAGCCCAATTGCATGGCCTGCTGCTCACCGAGCGCCAGCAGATTCATTACCCGGCCCTGTAAGCTTAGCCAAATGATAAAGGGTAGCAGAGATAACACTAACCATTTAGTGCGCCAATCCACGCCGCCGAATCCGCCCATCATCCAGTATAAGAGTTGTCGCAAATCCAGGCTGGTACTGAAATAGACCGCCCAGGTCATCACCGCGCTACACACGATGCCCAAGGCTACGCCTACCAGTAATAGCCGTGCATTCGATGCTCGTCGCCGGGCAAACCACAGCAGCAATACGGTAATGGCCAGTGCGCCTCCCACGGCACAAAGCCCCAAGCCCCATGGCGGCATGAGTCCTCGCCCAAGCAACACACCAAGCGCTAACGCAACCCCGGCACCATTTGCCACGCCCAGCAATCCGGGTTCAGCCAGCGGATTTTCAAAAACAGCTTGCATTGCCGCGCCGGCCAAAGCTAGCGCTGCGCCCACCGCCATTACCGCCAACGTACGGGGTAGTCGTATCTGCCAGACAAACACCCGCCCTATATCGTTGAACCATTGCGTCGGCCATAACCACACATCGCCAGCGCAAAGACTAAGCAATAATGCCATTAACAATAATAACGCCAACCAACTAATACGCAGGTGATCTTGCCGACATTGCCGACGTTTCAAGGCGCTAAAGGTTAAGCTATCATCGGGTATCATTGCATCAATCCCGATAAAGTGTGGCCGAAGCGGATCATCGATTTATTTCCGTTAAGGGATCACCGAAAAAGGTCGGCGTAAATTGAGGGGTATCCTACCGGGAATAGCGTCCGAGCGGTAGAGTCAACGTAAAAGCTGGCTCATCATCTTAGTTTGCGGTGGGTACTGATAACTGACTCGGTTGCAGTTCTGGGCCAGTGACGGCTGCTGCTTCACGATTATGGCATCGGTCATGAAATCAAAACCACAGACTTCACACCGATGCGTAAATTAATGTTGGTTTTTTTTCGGCAAGGTTACGTTATTTTCACCCTGATTTTGCTTTGTTTCCCCACCATTAGGCCCGACGTTTGCAGCTGGGTTCCCTTGGGATTGTCCATGTTTGGTTGTTGCGATTGGCGAATGCACCGGCACATTGTGCGTGGTGCGGTTGCCATGTGACTGTGCCTGCGGTTGAGTGGTTTCATGACCGGTGTCCGGTTTTTTTGGCGACCAGCGGCCACCATCCCAGTATTCGCCGTGTTGGTTTCGTTCCCCCAGATGTTTCCCTTGATGACCATGCCACCACTGAGATGAACGCCAGAGGTAACCGTCCCAATAATTACCCTGATGATCCCGATCGCCGATCTGAGCAGTCCTTCTAGGAGAGGTGTTCGCCTTGTGGGTCTCGGCCTGAACCACCGTAGGCACGATGTAAACCATCGCTGATAAGGCCAACATCCAACAGGCCGCATATTTTTTCATTTATTTTTCCTGGTTATATTTGAAACGCTAGTATCAGGCTTAGCCCAACGTCGTTAACATAGCGGTGCCATCACTGCGGTTTGGGCTTGATAATTTCCTTTTGCCCACCATTGCCATGCTGCGGTTGGTGATTACCACCCGGCTGGCCTGGTCCACCCCCGTGCTGCGGTTGGTGATTACCACCCGGCTGGCCTGGTCCACCGCCGTGCTGCGGTTGAGGGTTGCCGCCCGGTTGGCCTGGTCCACCGCCGTGCTGCGGTTGAGGGTTGCCGCCCGGCTGGCCTCGTCCACCGCCGTGCTGCGGTTGAGGGTTGCCGCCCGGCTGGCCTTGTCCACCACCGTGCTGCGGTTGAGGGTTGCCGCCCGGCTGGCCTTGTCCACCACCAAACCGACGTGGTGTTTCTTCGTGATGAGGAAATCCCCCCCGGTTACCGGGTTCTCTTGAATCATATTCACGCCTGCGATGATCACGTGGCGGTGGATCAATAAACCAGGTACCTTCATACCAATACCTTCCGCTATCGTCACGCATACCATCCGGGAATTGTTCGACCCAGCGCCCGCCATCCCAATACCAGCCATAGTCATTTCGATCACCAATATCGTGACCTTGGTGATCATACCACCACGCTTCAGTCCGCCACTGATAGCCATCCCATACCCAACCCCGCGCGTTGCGTTCACCCAAGTGTCTTCCCTGATGTTCATGCCACCAGTATGGGCTGCGCCAAGTATCGCCATCCCAAAAAAAACCGTTCTCATCCTGGCTGCCCAGGCGGATCACCTGGCCAGGTTCGCTGTTGCCAGCGGTAACGATAGTGACACGAATATCGTTGGCCGATACGCCGCACGGCAATAATAGCGCCAAAATACTCACTAATGTGGTTCTTTTCACAATCACTACCTGTGTCGCGAGGACGATGTGTAGCGGTTATAGCAGCGGCGCCATCGAGCCACTATCAGACAACCACACATTTACCATAAACAAGCAAAATATTAACGAATTCCTGACTTTTTATTGCATAACACCAGGCACCTTGACTCAGTCCCTCGCGAGAGACACCGACGGTTGATGCCTAGCGTATAACAAACTGACACCGACACGTCGCCCCTTACCCCAAGCCACATGCTATCTTAAGCTTGGCAACGGACAAATATTTCATCATTTCATCCGCCGGCACCATGCCGCCGCCAGTAGCCCACACTAGATGCGTGGCCTCAGCCATCGCTTTGGCATCGATTCCCCGGGCAGCCAGTTGCGCTGCTGCAGCCGCCATGCGCCAGGGACCTGCCATGCCAGCCAGGGCCGATGGCTCAAGCTTGATGTGTTCATCGCGCTCGAGTAATCCCAATAACGTGAACATTTCAGCGTCACTGAGCGTGTAGAATGCCATCAACAACCGTTCCATGGCCCGGCCAACAAAACCGGAGGCACGTCCGACAGCCAACCCGTCAGCAGCGGTCAGATTATCGATTCCCAAGTCCTGCACATTGATGCCCTCATGCAGTCCTGTATGCACACCCAACAGCATACAAGGGGAATGGGTCGGCTCGGCAAAAATACAATGGACATGATCGCCAAAAGCCAGTTTGAGGCCAAAAGCCACCCCACCAGGGCCGCCACCCACGCCGCAGGGCAGATAAACGAATAAGGGATGTTCCGCATCCACCGGCAATTTCAACTCGGCAAACTGTTGTTTTAGTCGCCCGCCCGCCACGGCATAGCCAAGAAATAACGTGCGGGAGTTTTCATCGTCAATAAAAAAACATTGCGGGTCCCGGGCAGCCTCGCGCCGCCCTTGTGCTACGGCTACCGCATAATCATCGGCGTACTCCACCACATTAACGCCATGCTCACGCAGTTTATTTTTTTTCCATTCACGGGCATCGGCGGACATATGTACACTGACCCGAAAACCCAGTTTGGCGCTGATGATGCCAATCGATAGCCCCAAATTGCCGGTAGATCCTACCGCAATGCTGTAGCGGGAAAAAAATTGCTGAAACTCTTCTGAAAACAGTTTGCCATAGTCATCCCCTGGCCGCAGTTTTCCAACATCCGTCGCGAGTCGCTCTGCATGCGTCAGGACTTCGTAAATGCCACCGCGGGCCTTGATCGAGCCCGAAATCGGTAAATGGCTATCCATTTTTAACAGGAGTTGTCCCCCCAGTTCTACGCCGTAATGCTGATTGAGTGTACTGCGCAAATGGGGTAATGGCACCAGATCAGACTCGATAATACCGCTGCTAGCAGCAGTTTCAGGAAACGCGCGTACCAGATAGGGTGCAAAGTTTTGCAGACGTTGTTCTGCCTGGGTCACATCTGCCTCGGTCAAGCCGACATAGGCTAGCCCAGCAGCCAGGGTTGTGGCCGCCGGGTTGAACCAGGTCACCGGCTCCAGGTTCATCAGTGAACGAATTAGCGGGAACTGCGCAGCGAGTTTCTCAATGTCAAACGGCGACATAACGGGTCTCCAGGTAAAAAGTGATGGCGGGTCGAGGCATATGTTGATTGGGCTTGAAATGTTGTAACACAGGGGTCTGTCGGGGTCGAGTCGGCATCGTTCATCCATCTCGCGCCTCAAGCACTAGGGTCAAAAGGCTGCTTCATGCTTGGCACGCCATATAAAAACCGTGCTATAAAAAAACCTCTATAAAAAACGCCGCACCATAAAAAAAGCCGCACTATAAAAAAAGGCCGCACTATGCGGCCTTTCAGATGGTTATAAATACATCACTCTTTCGGTGAAGCATTTTCAACGCGGCTTTTTAACTTTTGCCCCGGACGAAACGTGACTACCCGTCTGGCGGTGATCGGAATATCTTCCCCGGTTTTTGGATTACGCCCAGGTCGTTGATTCTTGTCGCGCAAATCAAAATTACCAAAACCTGATAATTTTACTTGCTCGCCATTCTCCAGCGCACGCCGGACTTCCTCAAAAAATAATTCTACTATTTCTTTCGCATCCCGTTTGCTCAGCCCGAGCTTTTCAAACAGGTATTCTGACATTTCAGCTTTAGTAAGCGCCATAGGTTCAATCCCTCAAGGATGCTTGGAATCGCTGTTTTAGTGCCGCAACACATTTTTCAACGGTGGCGGCAATAGCCTCTTCTTCCAGTGTACGAGTGGTGTCCTGCAGTATCAGGCTGATAGCCAGGCTCTTAAAACCTTCCTCTACGCCCTTCCCCCGGTACACATCAAACAAGTTTACGCCAACTACCTGATTTGCGCCAACTTTCTTACACTCTGCGATAATATCTGCTGCCGCCACGTTTTCAGCTACCACAACGGCGATGTCGCGACGGTTTGCCGGGAAGCGAGAAATATCATTCGCTTGAGGCACTTTACGCACGGCAACCTGATCCCAGAGTAGTTCAAAGACCAGGGTACGGCCATTTAAATCCAGTTTTGGTTCTAATTCAGGGTGTATAACGCCAATAAATCCAATACGTTCCCCTTTCAGATATAATGCTGCGCTCTGACCAGGGTGTAATGCAGGATTTTTTTCACTACGGAATTCAATATCGGCAAGTTTGCCGGTAAGTTCAAGTATTGATTCAATATCACCCTTCAAATCATAGAAATCAACCTGCTGTCGCGCCAGATCCCAGTGTTCCTCATAGCGAGGACCAGTAATAACACCCGATAGCATAAGATCCTGCCGGATGCCCAGGTCCGCTGTATTATCAGGAACAAAGCGCAATCCGCTTTCAAACAGCCTGACCCGGCTTTGTTGACGATTCTGATTATAGACCACCGCCCCGATTAAACCGCTCCACAGGGAAAGCCGCATGGCAGACATTTCCACTGAAATCGGGCTGGGTAACATTAACGCCGCTTGCCCTGGATGCAACAAAGATTGTATCTTTGGATCGACAAAGCTGTAAGTGATCGCTTCTTGATAACCCCGATCAACCAGCAAGGTTTTCACCCGATTTAACGGTAATGCGGCTTCCTGGTGATGGGTCATCACCAAATCGGCCCGAATCGGCACGTTGGGAATGGTATTGTAACCAAACACCCGCGCCACCTCTTCCACCAGATCCTCTTCAATTTCCATATCGAAACGCCAGGTCGGTGCGAGCGTCTGCCAGCTATCCTGGCCTAGCGTCACCTCACATCCCAAACGGGTGAGAATATCACCAACATCGGCATCGGGAATAACATGGCCGATCAGCCGATCGAGTTTTTCACGGCGCAACGTGATGGTGGCACGCGTCGGCAAGGCCGATGGTGTACTGGCCTCCACAATCGGCCCGGCTTGACCACCACAAATGGCAAGTAATAATCCGGTAGCACGCTCTATTGCCTGATGCTGCAGTGCCGGATCGACACCACGCTCATAGCGGTGGGATGCATCGGTATGCAGCCCGTAACGACGGGCACGTCCAGCAATGGCCAACGGTTTGAAAAAAGCGCATTCGAGAACCACATCACGTGTGGTGGCGCTGATGCCGGAAAACTCACCACCAAATATACCCGCCATCGCCAAGGCTTTTTGCCGATCGGCAATCACCAGCGTATCCGCTGACAGGGTGGCTTGGGTTCCGTCTAACAAGGTCAACACTTCCCCGTCATCGGCCATGCGCACTACGATGCCGCCGTCGATTGCCTGTAAATCGAACGCATGCATCGGCTGACCTAATTCCAACAAGACGTAATTGGTCACATCTACGACGGCATCCACTGAACGTAACCCACAGCGGCGTAGTTTCTCTTTCATCCATAGCGGCGTTGGCGCAGCGGTGTTGATATCCTTGACCACGCGGGCCAGATAACGTGGGCAGGCATCGGTGGCCTCCACGCGCACCTCCACCCGATCATTGACCACCGGTGCCACGGTATCGATATGCGGCATAGTGAGCGGCAGGCGATTAAGCACCGCAACGTCGCGGGCGATGCCCATCAGACCGAGGCAATCGGCACGGTTCGGTGTAACACTGATATCAATGGTTTTATCGTCAAGCTGAAGATACTCACGAATGTCCTGACCGATAGGCGCATCATCCGGCAACTCAATAATGCCGCTATGATCATCATCCAGACCCAGTTCGGCAAACGAACACAGCATGCCTTCAGAGGGTTCGCCACGAAGCTTAGCGGCTTTTATTTTGAAATCGCCGGGCAATACCGCACCAATGGTGGCTACCGCCACCCTCAACCCTTGTCGGCAGTTCGGCGCACCACAAACAATGTCGAGCGAAACGTCGCCGCCGATGTCTATTTTAGTCACGCGCAATTTGTCGGCGTTCGGGTGCTGCTCACAGGAGACTACCCGTCCCACCACTACCCCGGTAAACGCGGGTGCGACGTCACTTACACCGTCCACTTCCAGGCCGGCCATGGTAATCTGTTCCGCCAGTTCGTCACTGCTGATGGCCGGATTAACCCACTCACGCAGCCAAAGTTCACTGAATTTCATGTGTTCGTCCCGCCTTATTTAAACTGTTTGAGAAAACGCAGATCGTTTTCGAAAAATGCACGTAAATCCGTGACGCCATAACGTAGCATGGTCAGACGTTCCATCCCCATGCCAAAGGCAAAGCCAGAATACACTTCCGGATCGATACCCACATTACGTAACACGTTCGGGTGCACCATACCGCATCCCAATACTTCCAGCCACTTACCGTTCTTACCCATAACATCGACTTCCGCCGAGGGTTCGGTAAACGGGAAATAGGAGGGGCGAAAACGTATCTGCAGATCCTCTTCAAAGAAATTACGCAGAAAATCATTCAGCGTACCCTTGAGGTTGGTGAAGCTGATATTGGTATCAATGATCAACCCTTCCATCTGATGGAACATCGGGGTGTGGGTCTGATCATAATCGTTACGATACACCCGCCCTGGGGCGATAATACGGATCGGCGGCTGCTGGTTTTTCATGGTGCGGATTTGCACACCTGATGTCTGAGTACGCAACAAACGGGTAGCATCAAACCAAAACGTATCATGATCGGCACGGGCCGGATGGTGAGCAGGAATATTCAGTGCGTCAAAATTATGGTAGTCATCTTCTATTTCAGGACCGGTGGCCACTGAAAAGCCCAATTCACCAAAAAATTGCTCTATGCGACTGATGGTTCGGGTCACCGGGTGCAGCCCACCATTTTCCATGCGCCGTCCCGGTAACGAGATATCCAGGGTTTCCTGCGCCAGGCGGGCGTTTAGTGCCGAAGATTCCAGACTCTCCTTGCGTTCATTTAGCGCCTGTTGCACCTCCAGTTTAACCTGGTTGATCACCGCGCCGGCGGCAGGGCGTTCTTCCGGCGGCAAATCGCGTAAGCTCGTCATTTGCAGGGTTAAATACCCTTTTTTACCGAGATACTCGACCCGCACGTTATCTAGCGCCGTAATATCCTGGGCTTGTGCTATGGCTTGTTTGGCTTGCACAACCAAATCTGCGAGATGTGGCATTGCTTTCCTCTTTTTCCGGCCTTAAATGGCTTGTTCGTTAATGGCGAGCAAAAAAAAACCTCCACACCGGGAGGCTTTAGCGCTATTTTTCGTTTCTTCTTTTATGCGCAAGCTCCCGGTACTCAGGTGCTAAAGTAAAAAAAGAAACGGAAAATGGCAGCATTCATGCTTGCATTACCTTATGCGTGAAACAGTATTTTTAAAAAAAAGAGGGAGTCAGACTCCCCCTTCTATTATCTTGTATTACACCAGCGCACCTTTCGCTTTTTCAGCCAGAGCGGCAAAAGCCACTTTGTCGAATACAGCGATGTCTGCCAGGATCTTACGGTCGATTTCAATAGAGGCTTTTTTCAAGCCATTAATGAATCGGCTGTAAGAAATGCCGTTCTGACGGGCTGCAGCGTTGATACGCGCAATCCACAGTTGACGGAACTGACGTTTCTTCTGACGACGGTCACGGTAGGCGTATTGGCCTGCTTTGATAACCGCCTGGAAGGCGACACGGTACACACGCGAACGGGCACCGTAATAGCCTTTCGCTTTTTTCAGAATCTTTTTGTGACGTGCACGAGCGGTCACACCACGTTTTACGCGAGCCATATGCTCTCTCCTAAAGTCTTATCCAAACCCATTAACAAACGATTAAGCGTACGGCAAACACGCAATGACCAAGCCGAGATCCCCTTTGGAGACCAAGCCTTTCGGGCGCAGATGACGTTTACGTTTAGTCGCTTTTTTGGTCAGAATATGACGCAGGTTAGCATGCTTACGCTTAAAGCCGCCATTGGCGGTTTTCTTAAAGCGTTTGGCAGCACCGCGCACTGTCTTGATTTTTGGCATTGATGATTTCTCTACTGCGCATTGTTAATAATATGAATCAATGAGGCGAAAGCAACGTTTTGCACTATCGCGCCACGTTGCCTTACTTGTTAGGCCTTATTGTTTCTTCTTGGGGGCTAGCACCATGATCATCTGGCGTCCTTCGATTTTACTCGGAAAGGACTCAACTACCGCCAGTTCACTCAGATCGTCACGAACGCGGTTAAGCACTTCGATACCAATCTGCTGGTGCGCCATTTCACGTCCACGAAACCGCAGAGTGATCTTGGCTTTATCGCCGTCTTCCAGAAAACGAATCAGGTTGCGTAGTTTTACCTGATAGTCGCCTTCATCGGTACCAGGCCGGAATTTAATTTCCTTGACCTGAATAACTTTTTGTTTCTTTTTCTGCTCTTTGGTCGATTTGCTCTTCTCGTAGAGGAACTTGCCGTAATCCATAATACGGCAAACCGGCGGCTCGGCATTAGGGCTTATTTCAACTAAATCTACACCCGCTTCCTCGGCTTTTTCAAGCGCATCACTGAGGCTGACAATACCAATCTGCTCACCGTCAATACCCGTCAGACGAACTTCTGCTGCGCGGATTTCTCGGTTAATTCGATTAGGACGCGCCGGTTGAACTCGTTTTCCGCCTTTAATACTTTATACCTCCAGTTGATGAAGATTACGGCTGCGAATCTCGTGCTGCAGCTTTTCGATAATCTCGTTAACGTCAATGCTGCCCAAGTCGATGCCACGGCGTGTACGCACGGCAACTTTGCCTGCCTCGGTTTCTTTATCACCGCAGACCAGCATGTAGGGCACCCGACGCAAAGTATGTTCGCGGATTTTAAAGCCTATCTTCTCATTTCTCAAGTCTGCTTTTACACGAATGCCTGCAGCAGACAATTTTTCTGTTACTTTTGCGACGTATTCCGACTGATTATCGGTGATATTCATCACCACAACCTGGGTCGGCGCCAGCCATGTTGGATAAAAACCCGCGTACTCTTCGGTTAGTATACCGATAAAACGCTCCATCGAGCCGAGAATAGCACGATGGATCATTACCGGTACTAAACGTTCATTGCTTTCACCTATGTAAGACGCACCTAAGCGGCCTGGCAAGGAGAAGTCCAACTGCACCGTACCACATTGCCAAGCGCGATCGAGGCAATCCAACAAGGTAAATTCTATTTTTGGACCATAAAAAGCACCCTCGCCCGGTTGATATTCAAAGGCAATACCATTTGCAGTCAGTGCCTCGGCCAAGTCTTTTTCCGTCCGATCCCACGATTCATCAGAACCGATACGTTTTACCGGACGTGTAGACAACTTAACCAGAATATTATCAAAGCCAAACGTACTGTAAATATCATACACCATTTTGATGCAATTGTTTACTTCATCCCGTACCTGTTCTTCGGTACAGAAAATATGAGCATCATCCTGGGTAAAACCTCGCACACGCATCAACCCATGCAAAGAGCCCGACGGTTCGTTACGATGGCAACTGCCGAACTCGGCCATCCGTAACGGTAAATCACGGTAGGATTTAAGCCCTTGATTGAAAATCTGCACATGACCAGGGCAATTCATCGGTTTAATACAATATTCCCGGTTTTCCGATGACGTGGTAAACATATGTTCAGCATAGTTTTCCCAATGACCGGTCTTTTCCCAAAGCACCCGGTCCATCATAAACGGCCCTTTCACTTCCTGATAATGGTAAGCCTTGAGTTTCATACGAACGAAGGCTTCCAGCTCACGGAAGATAATCCAACCATCGTTGTGCCAGAACACCATGCCCGGCGCTTCTTCCTGCATATGATACAGGTCGAGTTGTTTACCAATTTTGCGATGATCGCGCTTGGCGGCTTCTGCCAAATGCTGCAAATAGGTATTTAACTGTTTTTTATCCCCCCAGGCCGTGCCGTAGATGCGTTGCAGCATTTTATTTTTGCTGTCACCGCGCCAGTAAGCCCCGGAGGTTTTTTGTAGTTTGAAGTGGTGGCAAAACCGCATATTCGGCACATGCGGACCACGACACATATCCACGTACTCTTCATGGTGGTAAAGGCCAGGATGGTCATCGTGGCTGATATTTTCATCAAGGATCGCCACTTTATATTGCTCACCACGGGCGACAAAAGCGTCACGAGCTTGCTGCCAGCTCACCTTTTCCTTAATAACGTCGTAATCTTTTTCTGCCAGCTCGTGCATGCGTTTTTCCAGCAGCTCGATATCTTCCTGGGTCAGGGTACGGTCTAGATCAACGTCGTAGTAAAAGCCCTTGTCGATTACCGGGCCGATGGCCATTTTGGTATCGGGCCACAGCTGTTTGATGGCATGCCCCAACAAGTGGGCGCAAGAATGGCGAATGATCTCCAGTCCGGCCTCGTCCTTGGTGGTAATAATGGCAAGCTGCGCATCATCGCTAATCAGATCAACAGCATCGATAAGCTCACCATCCACACGACCGGCAATGCAGGCCTTGGCCAGGCCGGGACCAATATCACGGGCGACATCTAGGGGAGATACGGGATGATCAAACTGACGTTGACTTCCATCGGGAAGGGTAATCACTGGCATGGCTGTTTCCTTAATTTGCAGTGGTGATCCATACGCAAGATCACATACAAATTTATTTTAATTTCAAAATCATTAGGTTGTATGCGCTATCGAACTTTACTTTGTTGGATATAAACACTCACCCGCACCAATGTGACGTGGGGAGGTGTGGCGCAATTTTGGGAAACACAATACTACCACTGAAACCGTGGATGTCACTAGGTATAAAGAAAAAAAGCCCTGACAATCAGGGGATAAGACACCGTTAGGCCGGTCGCTTTTTTCTGCCGATTTTATTGAGATAATCTATCTTAGTCACCACGCTCTCAAGCCAACTCATGTTATTATTTTGCCCGCGATTTCTACAGGCTAGCGATAATGTTTATTATTTTTTCGAAGTATGCATTGGTCGGTGTCGCCAATACCCTGATTCACTGGGTGGCGTTTGCGCTGTTTCACTACGTGGCAGGTCTGGATCAAGCGTTATCCAACCTTTGTGCGTTTTGTCTGGCGGTCAGTTTTAGTTTTTTTGTTAATGCGCGTTTTACCTTCAAACAGGACGCAACCACCAAGCGCTATGTGTTTTATGTCCTGTTCATGGGCGCCATGGCGCTTGCCGTGGGTTGGTGTGCCGACCTGCTTCAATCCCCGGTTGTTGTGACCTTGATGGCCTTTTCAGCGATTAGCCTGATATGTGGCTTTTATTATTCCAAGTTGGTCGTTTTTAAGGAAAAAAAAGCGTGAAACTCTCTTTGGTAGTCCCGGTGTTTAACGAAGCAGAAACCCTACCGTTGTTTTACAAAGCAGTGCGCGAATTTGAACCGCTGCAGCAATATGACGTTGAAATTGTTTTTATTAATGATGGCAGTCGGGATAAAACCGGTGAGATTGCCACCGCATTGGCCATTGCCGATAACCGGGTAATAGTATTGGATTTTACCCGTAATTTCGGTAAGGAGCCGGCGCTGTTCGCCGGGCTGCAATACGCCACTGGCGACGTCATCATCCCTATTGACGTTGATTTGCAAGATCCTATCGACGTCATCCCCCGGTTGATCGAAAAATGGCAAAATGGCGCCGACATTGTATTGGCAAAACGATCCGATCGTCTGAGCGACAGCCGTCTAAAACGCAAGACTGCGCAATGGTTTTATCAACTGCATAATACTATCAGTACGCCAAAAATCGAAGCTGATGTCGGGGATTTCCGGCTGATGTCGCGGACGGTAGTGGACAATATTATACAGTTACCGGAACGTAACCTGTTTATGAAAGGCATCCTTTCCTGGGTAGGCGGGCGCACCGAGGTGGTGGAATACTCACGCGCCAGACGCGTGGCGGGGGAATCGAAATTCAACGGCTGGAAACTGTGGAATCTGGCCATTGAAGGGATTACCAGCTTTTCTACCTTCCCGCTACGTATCTGGTCTTACCTCGGCTTGTCCGTTGCACTTATCGCTTTTTTTTACGCCATCTGGATGATTATCGACAAGCTGGTCTGGGGCAATAACGTTCCGGGCTATCCCTCTATTATGACGGCAATCCTGTTTCTTGGTGGTGTTCAACTCATCGGCATCGGCGTATTGGGGGAATATATTGGCCGCATTTATATGGAAACAAAACAACGGCCGCGCTATATCCTCAAACATAAACCTGACCAATATAAACGATAATATCGCGACTACCGGCAAGGTGGGCAAGGAACGGTCAACATGACCACAAAGCCCCCCGATTTGTTATCAAGCAGATCGAGATATTAGCCTATTCATCCAAGACATTAACATCCAATCAAAATCGACCTAACAGAACATTATCATGATTAATGAAGTGTCAAGTGAAAAAAAATTCATTGCACCAAAAAGCAGCAAACCCGCCGAAGCGGGTTTGTTTGAATTCGTGTGTCACAAAGAGGTAAGTTATACCAACGCAGTAACGACAGCGACCCAAAAAGCCATACATATTAATACTATGCTGGGCAACGTTAACTTATAGAACTGTTCCATAACACCCCCTCATTTACCTGACATCTTTTAAGAATAATCCTACGCTCTTTATGGCCACTAAAACAGGAGATGGATCATTATTTAAGTAATTTTACATAATAAAAACCCCGACTAGATCACATCCTAGCCGTCGTTTTCCCGGATGGTCGCGGTTGTTAATCCTGCACAGCGAGTTGTTGCTCCTAGCCGTTCAGCTTAAATAGCACACTGGATAATCCGACTAAAATGAACAATAAAAGCAAACTTATCCACTTCCAACGTCGTTCTGATTTAAGACTCATCTCATCCTCCTAATTTTCCTCCACGATATATCGGCGTGTCGGCGGATAACTTGATGGTCAATGCAAAAAAATAGTATGCGTTGCTCTACCTTAAGGCAGGCTGAACAAAAGTCGATTTTAGCCAAAATAAACCGACTGCATTAGATGTATGCTATACCCTAGAGACTTCGTGGCAGGAACACGACGCACCGCGACAAATCGGCCTGGAGCAGCGTTAAACAGCACAGGCGGCTTGCCCGAAGGGTGAACCTAGGGGAATGAGGTTTCCCCATTCTCAGCGGTTCATGGTGTCACTGGGGTAAATAAGCAAACGCAGCGCCCCCACCATATACCCAAGTTTATTTTTGCAAGGAGAGTGAAATGACGCAGATAACTACCCTGACGCTAGCACCTTCGTTGGACAGTGCCACTACCACCGACCGCATGTATGCCGAAGGCAAACTGCGCTGCTCGGCGCCGTTGTTTGAACCCGGGGGTGGCGGCATTAACGTAGCGCGCGCTATTGTTCATTTGGGCGGACAGGCAACGGCATTGTTTCCCATCGGCGGTCCCACCGGACGTCATCTTGCCGAACTACTGACACTCGAAGGTGTCTGCGCGGATACCATCGAAACCCATGATTGGACCCGGCAAAATCTGCATGTCCATGTGGCAAGTACCGGTGAGCAATATCGTTTTGTGATGCCAGGGGCCCACTTAACGCCTGCGGAATTTCAATTATTTGAACAGCGCCTGGAACAGCTCGAGACCGACTCATTGCTGGTAATAAGCGGCAGTTTGCCGCCTGGCATCAGCACAGAGGATCTGCAGCATCTATTGGTTAAGGCTCAACGCCTGGGCCTGCGCTGTATCATCGACAGCTCTGGTCCGGCATTGAAAGCCTGTCTTGACATCGGTCATCTCGCGCTGGTGAAACCTAATCAAAAAGAGCTGGCGGAATTAGTCAATCGGGAACTTAACGATCCTGACGCGGTTAGACGTGCCGCCATGGAGATCATCACCCAGGGTAAAACCGAACGGGTAGTGGTGTCTCTTGGACCACAAGGCGCGATGGCGGTAGATAAAAAAGGCGCTTTTCAGGTCGTGCCGCCGCCGGTGAAAACCATGAGCACCGTCGGTGCGGGAGACAGTATGGTCGGTGCCATGACACAAAAGCTGGCCGACGGGGCAGACCTCTTGGATATGGTGCGTTATGGCGTGGCGGCAGGCAGTGCTGCAACACTGCATACCGGCACCCGTTTGTGTACTCAGGAAGATACCCAGCGCATTTATGATTATCTGCGCAGTGACGTCATCACCGCATAACATTGACCATGACCGGTGAGGATCGGTAAAGATCCCCACCGAAAGACGTTAACCCACAGCCCACACGACAATCGTTATGGTTGTGACGGTGCCTGCGCGGCAAAAATGCCTGATTCTTGAGGGATTTGAGTAAACCGCTGCAAGATATCGTGGTAGGTTTTGGCCGGATCGAGATCGTTGAATATTTGAGGATAAATAAACTTAGCCAGATATTCCATGCCTACGATGTTATAAGGATGGTTATAAAAATTGTGGTAAATACCGTAGAAACGATGGTTTTTTATCGCCGACAGTTCGCTAAAACCGATGCGTTTTTCCATGAGCCTGAAGGCGGCATTAACCTGCTGTTGGGTCACACCATAACCAAAGGGAACGGCTGAATTATTTTTCTGTGCCCACTGGGAACCGGAGACAATATAAACGTCAGGCTGCAGGCTAATAATTTTTTCCATTGCGATATTCCCGGTCGGTCCGGGTAATAATTCAGAACCGATATTGCGGGCACCTACCGCTTCCACCAAACCACCCCACCCCACATGGGCATGGGTAAAACAGCAGTTGTCCAATCCGCCCAGCCCTGCTTTCGCTTCAATAAATACTCGCGGTGTTTTTTTGACTTTCGCCACCCGATCGGCGATCAGGTGATAATGCGCCTGATAAAAATCCACATATTCTTTGGCCTGGCTCTCACGATTGAGAATAGTGCCGAGCAATTGAATACTGCGCGGTGTATTTTCTACCGGCTTAAACATCGTATCTATGAACACCACCGGAATGCCGAGTTGGTTCATTTTTGCTAAGACCCCGGCTTGAGCCAACGCAGGTTTGGCTCGTAACTGAGCGATGAGAAGGTCCGGTTTTTCGGCGATCACACTTTCTATATTCACTTCGCCTTGATCGCTAAAGCCCATATCGAGAATTTTTGCTGCATCAGGCCATTTTTTATCCAGCAGTTGCCAGGTTCGGCCATCACTTTTTTTCAGCAGATTATTCCACGCGACCAGACGCTGAAAAGGATTGTCACGGTCCAATAGCGCCAAGCTAAGAATATCGCGCCCATCCTGTAATACAACATGCTGGGGTTCATGGGATATGATCAGGTTTTGTCCATCCACGTCGGTAACAGTAACGGGGTAAGTGGTGGCGTATGCCACCGAGGGACCCAGCAGGATCGCGGCAAGCAAGGTGATGGTTTGAGAGACGTTCATAACATGTTCCGTTAGCAAAGTGTATGCTAATGATAATCAATTTCATTTTCATTGCAACCTGATGATTTGCTAAGCGTGCTTTTTTTACGGGTCATGCCAGACCACCGCCCCATGCACGAAATTTATCTATTGACATCGGGCCCAATCACCACAACACTCTGTAACAGCTCAACCGGTTTGACGCATCAATCGTCGTGATGCCAAATGGCACTGACAAGATGTGTTCTTCTGCACTCGAAAGGTGAAGTAGGACGGGTATATCGTTTGTCAAAAAATGATCGTTTCCTTAATCCATTAGTGAATTTAGGGGGATATGTCCATGTGGCACGCTATCAGCGCTATGCTATCGGAGCATTTTGATCAAAACGAAATTCATGAGCGCCGCCAACTGCCGGGGGGAGAACTTCATAGCGCCTGGTATTTACGTTATGGTGAGCATTCGTTATTCATCAAAAGCGACACCCGTGATTTATTACAAAAATTTACCAGTGAAGCCGATCAGCTAACAATGTTGGCCCGCAGCAATACGGTGCGGGTACCGAAAGTCTACGGCGTTGGCAGTTCACGGGACGACAGTTTTCTGATTTTGGAATATTTGCATGAACGACCGTTTGATGCCCATGGCGCCTATTGTTTCGGGCAACGGTTAGCCCGATTGCATCAATGGAGCGAACAACCCCAGTTCGGTCTTGATTTTGACAATGACCTTTCTACGGTACCTCAGCCAAACGCCTGGCAACGACGCTGGTCGTCATTTTACGCTGAACAGCGCATCGGTTGGATACTTCAATTAGCGGCGGAACAGGGCCTGACGTTCGGCAATATCGACAACATCATCACGCTGGTTGCTGACCAGTTGCACGACCATCAACCCCAGCCCTCATTATTGCATGGCGACCTGTGGCCGGATAACTGCGCCAATAGCAACCTGGGGGGCTTCCTGTACGACCCGGCCTGCTATTGGGGCGATCGGGAATGTGATTTAGCCATGCTGCCGCTTTACAGCCAATTGTTACCGCAAATTTACGATGGTTATCAAAGTATCTGGCCACTGGACAAGGGTTTTATCCAGCGCCAGCCTATTTACCAACTCTATTACTTATTAAATCGAGCCTACCTGTTCGGCGGTGAGCATATTGACCGCGCCTGCGATGCGCTGGATAAAGTCGTTAACCCAGAAGATAACGCGCAGCGGGCGTAGCCTCCTTGCCACGCGAAGGATATGGGTTATGACGTTGGCCCGATTACAGTAATCCCAGCAGTTTCAACACAAAATAACCGACTACCGCCAAGATAATCGGCAAGATATAGAGTGGGAAAAACTGCAATAAAATGGTATGGCGCGGCATGATAATTTTTTGTTCCAACTGCCCCCGGTTTAAGCCGCGATCACCTTTGGCCTGTTCCAAGACCATCTGATCTTCTACGCCTTCTCGTACATGCTTGACCTGGCGTGACATTCGGGCACCCGAAGTCTGCAATGCCAACCCGATAAATACACAAATATAGATGATCCAAAATAACAGATTGCCACTGAGTGGGTGTTCGGCAAACACCGGCTGCGGTGAATTGTACCAAAAGACATTAAGAAACGACGTATTGAAACGAACCATATCGATGATAACGTGGAAAAAATCCGCCATCACCGCATTGATCCCCTTATTTTGCTCACTGTGCTGGTAGATAAATTTCAACAACGAAATCAGAGTAGAAAGCACCGCCGGTATAAAAATGATCCATCCTGTCAACCGTTTGATCACGGCCAGTCGACCCGCTTGTTGATACGTCATGCGTTCCCCTTGTTAAACGACGCCAACCATAGTCAGTAAGTTTATCTATAATTTACTTTTTATGCCTCGTTGTTTTTCGTGAATCGTTTTACCCTAACCTCTTTAGGCTAAATACCGAAAGATGATATCCTCAAGGACATGTTTTTTGCCCATTGGAGCATCAATAATGCCGCTAAATTTACCACGACAAGCCGTAATTTTTGATATGGACGGTTTGCTAATCGACTCTGAGCCCCTTTGGCACCAAGCGGAACTGGACGTTTTTCGTTCACTTGGTAAGGATCCGTCAACCCATGGGCTGATTTCCGATACCTTAGGTATGCGTATCGATCAGGTGGTTCAACTTTGGTATCAACTGAGCCCTTGGTCGGGGGAAACACTTGAGGCGGTGACGCAGCGTATTATCGCGCGCGCGGTCACTTTGGTGGATGAACACCGTCCGCTGCTACCTGGGGTGGAACAGGCATTGGAGAGGGTTAAGGAAAGCGGATTGAAGATAGGTCTCGCATCGGCCTCGCCACTTTTTATGTTGGAAAAGGTGCTGGAGATGTTTGAGCTACGCCACTTTTTTGATCATATCGAATCAGCGGAGCATTTACCCTATAGCAAGCCGCACCCGGAAGTTTATCTGCTGGCGGCAGCCCATTTAGACGTACCAGCGGATCGGTGTATTACTCTTGAGGACTCCGTTAACGGCATGATTGCTACCAAAGCGGCCCGTATGCGTTCTATTGTGGTACCGGATGCCGCTTATCGCGAGGATCCGCGCTGGGTGCTAGCGGATGTTAAGCTCGATTCCCTGCTTGAATTTAGCGTCGAGCATCTTCGCTAAATCGTTTGACATCTTTGCCTGGCGTGGCACTAACGCTCGCGGCCAACGCCAGTCTTGAGTTTACAGGAAGTCGTCACGCTTAGGTGAGAAGGTATCGATAAGCATACTGTCATCCTCCAACGACACCACACCATGCATCTCGTGTTTCACCGCACGATAAGCATCGCCGGTTTTGAGCACACGTTCCACGCCTTCAATGGTCACCCTAAAACTGCCGGAGGCAACATAGGCAATCTGATCGTGGATGTCATGCTGGTGTGCTGTACCTATTGCGCCTTTGGCAAAATGTACACAGACCATCATTAAATCATCACTCCAGGTCATGATTTTTCGCTTTACCCCGTCACCCACCACTTCCCAAGGGGTTTCGTCGTCAATAAAAAAAGTTTTCATAGCTGCTCCCGCAAACCCGCGCAATAGGCGGGATAACAATTTTTGGTAGTCACCATTGTAAGGGGAAACAGCCAGAATGGAACTGACAATCCCAAAAAACATGACTGTCATCAAAAATAAATAAAACAACATTTCATTTTTATTGAATTATTGTCCCATTCGAACTATCCTTTCATCATCTACACTATCCTTATCTCGACTATGTTCTGAGTTTGAAAGAGAGGCATCACCATATGGAAGTTCGCCAAAGCATTCATAGCGATCATGCGAAGCAATTGGATACCGACGGTCTACGCCGCCAGTTCATGATCGAAAAAATCTTTGAAGCCGATATCTATACTATGACCTATAGTCATATCGACCGTATTATTGTCGGCGGTATTATGCCGGTAAGTAAGGCTGTATCCATCGGTAGCGAAGTGGGCAAGCAGCTTGGCGTCAGCTATTTTCTTGAACGCCGCGAACTGGGTGTCATCAATATTGGTGGGCCAGGGGTCATTGCGGTCGATGGCAAGTCCTATGACATTGGCCATCAAGAAGCCTTATATGTTGGTATGGGCGCCAAGGATGTGCAGTTTACCAGCGTAGAGGGTGCCAAACCGGCCAAATTTTATTACAACAGCGCCCCGGCGCATATGACCTACCCAAGCCGTAAAATCACCTTGGCTGAGGCATCACCCCAGACCATTGGCGATAATGCCACCAGCAATCTGCGCACCATCAATAAGTTTATCGTTCCTGACGTGTTGCCGACCTGTCAGCTCACCATGGGGTTAACTAAACTCGCTGAAGGCAATCTCTGGAATACCATGCCTTGCCATACTCACGAACGCCGCATGGAGGTCTATTTCTATTTTGATATGGACCAAGATACAGCGGTATTCCATATGATGGGCCAACCGCAGGAAACCCGTCACCTGCTGGTGCACAACGAGCAGGCGGTGATTTCGCCGAGTTGGTCAATTCACGCTGGGGTAGGTACTAAAAATTATACCTTTATCTGGGGCATGGTCGGCGAGAATCAACAGTTCGACGATATGGACCATGTCAAGGTCAGTGACATTCGCTGAATTTAATTCCGGCCGGCCTGAGCTGGCTATTCATTTATGAGCCCGGACGATGCAGTTTATTGTCAATAATGAGGTTAAGGTATGATTTTAGATTCTTTTGATTTGCAAGGTAAAGTGGCTCTGATCACCGGTTGTGACACCGGTCTGGGCCAAGGAATGGCTATCGGCTTGGCACAAGCGGGCTGCGACATTGTTGGGGTTAATATTGTCGATCCCGAAGAAACCATTGAACAAGTCACCGCACTGGGACGCCGTTTCCTGAGCCTGACTGCTAATTTGACCAAACTTGATGATATCCCAGGGATTATTGAAAAGTCCGTGGCCGAATACGGCCATATCGATATTCTGGTTAACAATGCCGGGATCATCCGTCGCGAGGACGCCATCGAATTCAGTGAAAAAAACTGGGACGATGTGATGAATATCAATATTAAAACCGTGTTTTTTATGTCCCAAGCGGTGGCGCGTCAATTTATCAAACAAGGCAAGGGCGGCAAGATCATTAATATTGCCTCGATGCTCTCCTTCCAGGGTGGGATCCGGGTACCCTCATACACCGCATCGAAAAGCGCCGTCATGGGTGTGACCCGACTGTTGGCGAACGAATGGGCCAAACATAATATCAATGTTAACGCCATCGCCCCGGGCTACATGGCAACCAACAATACTCAGCAATTGCGTGCGGATGAAGATCGCAGCAAAGAAATCCTGGAACGCATCCCGGCCGGACGCTGGGGCTTACCGGCTGATTTGCAGGGACCGGCGGTTTTCCTGGCATCGAGCGCTTCTGATTATATCAATGGTTACACCATTGCCGTAGATGGCGGCTGGCTGGCACGATAACGCGTTATTAAGTTCCGCCTGCTCCATGAGTTAACGCTCTGCCGACGGCAGAGCTTTTTTTTGTTACAAGGTAACCTATTTCCGAAAAGGCAAGAATCCTTTATACTGGACGTATGACCAGCCATAACGAAATATCTTACCATGACCGCTGAAGGGCACCTTATTTTCGCCTTGGCGAGCACCATTTTGGCTAAAAAAATGGAGTTATCCCCTGCACTGGCCCACGGCGATTGGTGGCATATTATTGCTGGCGGTTTACTGACCAGCCTGCTACCTGACATTGATCATCCCAAATCAGTGCTCGGTCAGCGGCTCAAATGGCTGTCGTTACCCATTGCCCGCGTTTTCGGTCACCGCGGATTCACCCATAGCCTACTGGCCATCATGGGGGGGATTTTGCTATTTACGTTGCATATTGCCCCAGGCATCGTGCCGCTGGATGCATTCCATGGCATGATAATCGGTTATCTAAGCCACATTGTCGCCGATATGCTTACGCCGGCCGGGGTACCCCTGCTTTGGCCGTGCCGCTGGCGCTTTCGTTTACCCATTTTACCGGCAAAAAATGGTCAGCAGTTGGAGCGACTGCTTTGCGTGGCAATGTTGGTCTTTGCCGTGCTGCATTCCCAAGGCGTGCCGTTGTGTGAAAAAGTGGTGATTCCCGATGCCATGCAGGTTCTTTGGTATAAGGTACGCAACTGCATATTTGCCAGTTAGCGTAACTGCGGGATTTTCTGGATGAGTGTAAATCGTGTGCCGGGGAAGATAGACCACATAACACGCGTTCCGACTTGAACCGCTGCGTTAACCCATGGGAGATATGTGAATAAATTGAATTATCTCCCATGATGCTATTTGACTCACCTCAGCTTAACCCAGCGTGACGAGATTTGCGATTATTTTTGCGGATTGGTATCGTATTCCTGGCAGCTCTGGAAACCCTTGTTGAGTACCCTATTATTTTGATCATAGCTGACAAAGTAATTGATTGGTTTTCCATCACGGGTACCCAGAATGTAAGAATCACAGGTCCCATGGGCATTAATCATGGTGATGGACGTTGCCGGTATGCCACCGATAGCCCGGGCCTGTTGTTTAGTCATGTCTTTTTTAACATCGCTGACCACGGGTTTTTTCATATAACTGTCGGCGCGATCATAAATGGTACAGCCAGAAAGCAGGGTAAGTGCGGTGGCGGTGGTAAAAGCGAGCACAAGCGTCTTATTCATAAGTGTCATCCCATTCATTGTATGTAAAGATAAGTGTAGAAGGCAAAAGGCTTTTTCACAAATTTAAGCAACGCAGTTCGTCTTTTTTTTATTCGCCGGTTTTATAGCCAGTTCATGCGTTGGCTAACGGTTACCCTTTCTCTTGCAGCCAATTCGCTTTACACTCTTTTAATAAGCCTACCTTGCGCAGCGATAGTCTATTGCCATACTGATGAGGAGAGTAAACCCATGTCCCAGCAACAAAAAATTATCGAGGTTATGGGCGTCAAGCCCACAATCGACCCCGCCACAGAATTTAGGGTCAGTGTCGATTTTTTGAAAAATTATCTACTAAAATTCCGTTTTTTTCATACCTTGGTGCTGGGGATCAGCGGCGGGCAAGATTCCACCCTAACCGGGAAAGTATGCCAAACCGCCATCAGTGAATTACGCCAGGAAACAGGCAATAACGAGTATCAATTTATTGCGGTACGTCTGCCTTATGGTGAGCAGAAAGATGAAAAAGACTGCCAGGATGCTATTGGTTTTATCCAGCCCGACCGGGTGCTGACGATCAATATTAAAAATGCCATTCTGGCCAGCGAAGCGACGCTACGCGATGCTGGTATTGTCCTGAGTGATTTTATTAAAGGTAATGAAAAAGCCCGTGAACGGATGAAAGCGCAATACAGTATTGCGGGAATGACGTCGGGACTGGTGGTGGGCACCGACCACGCGGCTGAAGCGGTGACCGGCTTTTTCACCAAATATGGCGATGGCGGCACCGACATTAACCCGATTTTTCGTCTCAACAAACGCCAGGGTCGGTCGGTACTGCAGCATTTGGGTTGTCCTGCACATTTGTATCTCAAAGCCCCCACCGCCGATTTGGAAGAAGATCGCCCCGCCCTGCCGGATGAGTCAGCGCTTGGCGTAACCTATGAAATGATCGACGATTATCTCGAAGGCAAAACCATCAATCAGGAAGCGGCGCTGATTATTGAGAATTGGTATCAACGTACTGAGCATAAACGACGTCCACCCATCACCGTGTTTGACGATTTTTGGCAAGAATAATCGACCATAGATTTTTTTCCGGTTAACCGCCTAAAAGAACCGATATCACATATGCTACAGAATAAAAAAACGCGAGCCTTATGTCCGCGTTTTTTTATTTACTGCCTGAATGTGATTAATGGCGACTTATTTTACGTCTTTCTGGGATATTTTTTCACTACGTTGCATAAAGTCTTTATTAAACTGTGCCTTTTGCTCTGCAGTTAACACGTTATACATCTTGTTCTGCATTTCCAAATTGGCAAGCATGTGCTGATTTCTTTCCGGCGCCATGCTGTCTACCAGACTCTGGGCCTTAGCCGTATCAAAACTATCGGTAGCAATGAGATCATGCATTTGTTGGCGTTGTTCAGCGGGTGGGCGTTTCACAGTTTTCATGGATTCACGAGCAATGTCGCGCATTTGTTGACGCTGTTGCTCGGTCAGTTTCAAATCTTTAAACATATGCTCCATCATTGGCCCCTGTTTAGGATGATGACGCATTTCACCATGGCGTGGTGCCATAGCAGCAGTATCCGCAGTACTATCCGCAGTACTATCCGCAGCACTTGCCAATTGAACAGAACCTAACACCAGAGTCGTGGCCATTACTAAAGCGGTTAATTTACGCATAATTTCCTCATATCTGTTTATTGTCTGCCACAGGTCGTCGCTAGCAGTATTCGTTACAGATATAAGTGTACTCTGGATAGCTTAAAGTAATGACGGAAAGAGTAAATAACTGAAAGTGTAAAACGCAATTTTGACCCAATCATGGAGACTTTATGAATTTTATGTCTGGATTGCGTCATTAATCTTAGCGAGATATATATCCAGTGCCACCGCTTGCCATATTATACCATTAAGATAACTCCGAATATGCTGTGGGAAAAATATTATTTTTGCGAAGCATTGAATGCCGCTGGGCTCTATTGGTGCTGAAATGGATAGATAGAACCTAACGCCAACAGCTGAGTCAATTCATCCAGTCCGGTTCGCACTTCATTTAATAACATCGGGTCGGCGAGATCAGCCTGGCAAAGCCGATCTCGGTAATGACGATCTATCCAACGATTAAGCTGAACTACCCGATCATCGGTCAACAGGCAGCACTGATTCATGTGCTGATATTCCTGCGCCGACAGGATCACCCTTAAGCGCAAACAAGCCGGGCCACCGCCGTTACGCATGCTTTCGCGCAGGTCAAACACCTTGATATCATCTATCGCCCTGCCCTCAGCCACCAACTCACGCAAATACTCCCACACAGCCGGATGTTCTGGGACCTCTTGGGGTACAACAATCGTCATTTTGCCATCCCGGCGGCTTAATAACTGACTATTAAACAAATAGGTACCCACCGCATCCGCCACCGAGACCCGCCGTTCCGGCACCTCAATCGGCATAAATTCCTGCCCAAGTTGCGCCAGTGACCGCTGCAAATCGTCGCGTACCGCCTGATTATCCACAAATGCCCGCTGATGATAAAACAGCACCCGCTCATTGCTGACGGCAATCACATCATTATGAAATACCCCCTGGTCGATGACCTGAGGATGTTGTTGTACCAGTAGGCAACGCGCCGGCTCCAGTTGATGAAGACGCGCCACGGCTTCACTGGCCTCCAGTGTCTGCCTGGCAGGATAGCGCACCGGCCCCGTCGCAGTGTCGAAACCACGGGTTCCATAAACGAACATTTGCACGCCCGGCCCCTGGTAATCACCCAGCCGGTTGTGATTGGCCGCGCCTTCATCGCCAAACAGCGCTGATTGCGGCAGCATGGCATGATGTTGAAAATAGCGCTTATCGTGAAAAACCGCTCGTAAGATGGCACTGGTCGTATCAGCTTCGATCGCGCGATGGAATTTATTATGCAAATTGGCCGGCGTAAAATGCACCTTGCCATCGGCACTGTCGGCCGACGGACTCACGGTGGCTGCATTGGCGACCCACATGGCCGATGCCGAACTGACCGCAGAGAGTAACTGCGGATAGCGGGTCGCGACCTGTGACAGGATCTGGGCATCAGTACCGCTAAAACCCAACTGGCGCAAATAGCCAATATGCGGACGTTCCTGGGGCGGCAGTATGCCTTGGGCAAATCCCGCATCCGCCAGCGTCTTCATTTTCTCCAGCCCCTGACGTGCCGCCAGCCGAGGATTGGCAACCTGTTGGTTATGACGGGTCGAGGCTTCGTTACCGAATGACAACCCCGCGTAGTGATGCGTTGCCCCGACCAGCCCATCCAAATTCAGTTCAACTGAGTGCGGCATAAAGATGTCCTCCTTGTTCAGCCAAAGGTTTAACCGCCGAGCGACCAGAGCCCGTCGCGTACAGTTCTACCCCGCGCACTGATTGGCCTTCAAGCACCCCAAGTTCCTCGGCAATATCATTGCCGAGAGAAAGCACATGTTGTCCGATGACACACTGGGTGATCGTGGCACGAAAGCCCAGATAATTATCATTGGTCAGCAGACACCAGGTTGCCGCCGGGTCGTCACAAGGTTTCGCCGCAGCGGTAATATGTACTGCAACTCGTCGGCTCTCCCGGACCGAGCGCAGGTGGTCTATCTCGGCTTCCAGCGTCGGACCCCCATCAAATATATCGATATAGCCTTGATAACGCAGGCCCTCGGCCTCCAGGATCGCTTTGGCGGGTTCGGTTTGTGGATGCACCTTGCCGATGGTATCGCGCGCTTCCTCCGCCAAAAAATCAACATAAAGCGGGTGCTTAGGCATGAGCTCGGCGATGAATGATTTGTTACCCGTGCCGCTAAGATAATCCGCACGAACAAAATCAATGGAAAAAAAACGTTGGCCCAAATTGGCCCAAAAGGGTGAATAGCCCTGTTCATCACAGTAACCGCGCATTTCAGCGATCACTCGCGTGCCAAAAAATTGCCGGAAGGCGGCCATGAACATTAAACGGGATTTCATTAACAATTGGCCGTTTTTGCCATGACGATAATCGGGGTCAAGAAACAGGGTACAAAGTTCGCTATGCCCGGTATGGTCATTGCTCAGAAATAACGTTGGCACTGCGTTATACACGTTTAATTCCCGCGATGCGTGCACCAGTGTGCCAACGCGGAAATTATACCAGGGGTCACTGAGGCCTACCGCAACCTCAATAGCGCTGACGCCCACCACCTTGTGCCGCTGGCTATCCTCAAGGACAAACAGATAACCCTGTTCAGCCCGTGGCACATTGCCTTGCCAAGTCCGCACCGCGCGATCGATGCGTGCCGCCAACACCGATTCATTGGAGGGGAGCGAGGTCAGACCTGCACCGGACTTGGCCGCTAAGGCCAAAATATCGGCTAAGTCGTTATATTCCACCGGTCGGATGATCATCATATTCACACTCCATTATTCGCTAAGGACACTGCATTAATCCGACACAATCCCGCACGGTTAATGGTTGTCGCACCGGCTAGGTTTTACCCGCGCGTATATGCACTATCAGCGGGCAGGTCAATCGAGGCAGCGACGGTCCGTTAGCATGCAGGCTACTTTATGCCTTAGGATGCTGGCGCTACTGTTTATATAAGCTACTGCACACATCGTGCCAGTAAAGGCTAAAAAAATGAATAAAAATATTCAGTATGTTAAAAATCAATAAGTTAATAACCTTTTTTATTCACATTATTTGCATATATACTGTATTTTATGCAAACTACCCAGAATAAATGCCAGCAAACAGCAAATTTATGCATGCCGTTAATCGCGTTGTTTAGCAGTGTATTTTTCTCTCTGCATAACCACTTAATATTCCTCACAACAGGCGTCATCGCACCAAAATAGTGCATTTGCGTCTGTTGTGGGACAATTAAACTCGTCATGATCTCATTAACCAAATTAGTGATTTTGGTTATAATCATTGTTTAACTCACCGTAAATGGCGCCTGTGCACCCGCAAAAAGCTGCTATAAGAGATAAGATGGCCTGGAGAAAATCGCATGAAGCCTATAGATAACCCTATAGAGAAAGACCGTTTTATTGGCCTTGAGTGGCTACGTTTTCTGATGGGGTGTTATATCATGCTTTACCATACCGCCCATACCTATCCCCAAATCAAAAGCATCCGCGGTTTAGATGAATTAACCAGCATGGGCTTTTTCGCCACCAGCACGTTTTTTGTATTATCCGGATTCTTATTGGCCCATGTGTACGTTCGTGGCGATCGGCTACGGGATTCAGCAAAAACGTTTTGGGCAAAGCGCCTGTTTAATCTTTATCCGATCCATATTATGGCACTGCTATTCTCCATTTTGGTGATTTCACTGATGCAATGGCTTGCCATTCCGCCTGAGGGACCGACGTCAAGCGTGCGGTTTGTGGTTTATGATACCAATGAGCTCTTGGGGCAAACCCATCCTGAACTGTTCCGCCACTATATGGATAATATACAGTTAGTGTTTAACAGCGTGCTGCAGTTGTTTATGCTGCAAGCTTGGAATCCCTATTTTTTGACCTTTAACGCGCCGCTTTGGTCGTTATCCGCGCTGTTTTTTTTCTATGTTTTATTCCCATACTGCGCTCCCAAATTGATGAATGCGCAGCACACCTGGTTATGGTTGGCCGCCGTTTGGATGGTTTATTTGCTGCCACCGGTGTGGGTTATTTGGCAACAACTTTATGGCATTCCTTATACTGGATTATTACAGCGGCTACCGATTTTCCGGGTGCCGGAATTTTTTGGCGGGATTTTAGGCTATGCATTGTTCCGTCAGGCGCGGCTTAAACAATACGTTTTGACCCTCTGGCAATGCCGCGCCATTGGGGCGTTTATTGTAGTGTGCTTTCTGGTGGCGACGGCGTTGTTTACCCATGGCGATAAGTATTGGTATTTCTTGCTGCATAACGGCTTGTTATTGCCATCACAAATCGCGCTGGTTTATCTTTGCTCACTGGCCCGAACCCCGCAAAACCAATGGGTGCGTCGCTGGGCACCACGTCTTGGTGCCGCGTCTTTATCTATTTTTGCTTTTCATGTGCCGCTGTTTAATCTGACCAGGACGCTGGAACAGTTTTTCCGTGGCAGTCCCCTGACCTGCTTGAGCGACTGGAGCGGATGTATTGCGGCAGCCGGTGAGGTACAGCTGTCGCTCAGTGGTTATGCCATCTATATACTATTGACGATTCTACTGTGCATGGTATTTCAGGAACAGTTTGTCACTCGCGTTCGCCTTAGACTGAGCGCACGGTTTTTGAGCAAGGATGTTCCACCACCAGGGTTTACACCGTGCACTGCCATAGATCACGCCGCCGTCGGCGCCCCAACACCAGCCCAGCCCAAGGAAAACCGTCGGAAATAACCATCATCAGCCTGTGGTTTGTCGATTCCTGATACTTGCTCAGGAATCGACGCTTAACACGATACGCTTTTGCCTAAATCAACAGGCTAACGGCGGTTCGCCGTAGGGCAAACAATTGACTGTCGATCGTACTGGGAGCAATTGTCTTACATGCATGACCAACTCAGCGATGCATTCATCGTACATGCCGTAGTGGTTCAGTTCTTGCTCCAGCGCGAAAAGATACTGCGCATTGGTGCCCAGAGGACCACTGGCACAGGCTATAAGCGGCGCGATAATTTGCGATCGGGTATCTGCCTCAAAAAACGGATGGTTGGGATTCATGATAAACGCCAATGCGGTCACCGGCGATTCATCTTGCAACGTCAACTCGGTCCAGGTTGGAATATAGCATCCGGTCAACATTTCCCGTTTCCATAGCAGTACCAACTCATCGTATAGCTGTGCCTCAGGCAGTCGGAAGGCCAGCCCCGCGGTTTGCCCGCCTTCTTTTAGCGCCAGCATCCTACCAGGCTGCGCCGCTGTGCCACGCCCAGAGGTTAAACGCAGGCAGAACGCGCGATGCCAACCATTAAGTGTCGCGGGCTTGACTGTGTCCGCTTCAAATACCGGGTTCCACATTAACGAACCGTAACCAAAGACCCACACTGGTTTATTATCCGGTCGGCGCGACAACGTGCACTGCAAAGAAGCATCACGTTGTGCCGGCGTTAACAACAACGCCTCGTCGATAATGCCGAAGGCGGTTTTACAGTCGGCTTTCTGCAAAAAATCGCGTGTTAACACTTGCTTATTCTCTCCCAACCACGTGTGTGACTTAAGTAAGGTAAAGCCGTACAGCAGATACCTACAACATTAATTATTAAATAGTCAATTTTTTTGATGCAATACCATGACATTATTCGTTTAGGCGGGATCTAGCAAGTTTGATCTGAGTCACAAAAGAAAAAAACGTTAACCGTCGCGGTTTCACCTTATTGGATAAAACGGCGCTGGTGGCATGGAGAATGGCAAAACGCCATTATCCTCGCTGAACTCCCCGCCTTGGTGACAGAGGGGAGCGTGGTTTAGGACAGAGAAAAAGTAGAGATAGGCCGACGCGAATTGCCAAATTCAGCAATCGAATGGCAAAAAAGGCTATAGCCAGCTAATAGGAATCTAGGGTAAATTTGGTATCCAATAGCGGTAAAATAACCATTAGATGATGAACCTCATTTATTATTAGTATATAGCAGAATAATATTTTTAATTTACCTGAAGATAAACGGCATAAAAACAGTTTTAAAATGTATTTTTAACGGCTTATGAACTTATTTTTATTCAAACCGCTGTTTATACACAAACTTACATTTATTGACTTTTTTTCTGCTAAAGTTGCGTCTTCATATTTCATTGCGGGTCACGCGCCGGCAACGTGGAGTATCAACGGTATAACAAGGAGATTACCCGTTATGCAATCTTCCGTACAAGGGATCAGAACGCGTCACAAAGAATACAGCATTTTATTTTCCATCGTCTCGCTAGCCATATTGATTTGCTGGGGATCCACGTCCTCCTTCATTGCCACTCTGGCCATTAATCTGCTGGCGCTGATAGCCATTCTGGTCAGTGCATTTAACGTAGTTCGCCATGCCGATGTATTGGCTCATCGACTCGGTGAACCCTTCGGCTCGCTTATCCTGAGTTTGTCGGTGGTCATTTTGGAAGTCAGTCTGATCACGGCGTTAATGGCTACCGGCAACGCATCGCCAGGTTTGATGCGCGATAGTCTATTTTCCGTCATCATGATTGTTACCACCGGTCTGGTGGGTTTTTCCCTCTTGCTAGGCGGGCGAAAATTCGCCACCCAGTCGGTCAATTTGGCGGGGATCAAACAATATCTGATGGCGATTATACCGCTAGTGGTTATTGTGCTGGTCCTGCCCGCCGCTTTGCCCGAGGGTAACTTCTCCACTGGCCAGGCGCTGTTTGCCGCGCTGATTTCCGCTGCCATGTATGGTGTATTCCTACTGATCCAGACCAAGACCCATCAAAAATGGTTTATTTACGAGCACGAAGACGGCGACGACGACGATCCTCACGGTAAACCTTCTGCTCACAGCTCAACCTGGCATAGTATTTGGCTGATCATCCATTTGCTGGCCGTGGTGGCGATCACAAAATTTAACGCTGGCCCGCTGGAACAGTTGCTGGGGGATTTAAACGCCCCACCACAGTTCACCGGTTTTCTGGTGGCATTGTTGATCCTGTCTCCCGAGGGGCTGGGGGCTATTAAAGCGGTTCTGAGAAATCAGGTACAGCGGGCCATGAACCTGTTTTTTGGTTCAGTACTGGCGACCATTTCACTGACAGTGCCCGCAGTAACCCTTATCGCAATTATTACCGGCCACCCGCTGGCATTTGGACTCGGCATACCGCAAATCGTCATCATGCTGACGGCGATGATTCTGTGCCAGATCTCTTTTTCCACCGGCCGCACCAATGTGCTTAACGGTACTGCGCATCTGGCGCTGTTCGGGGCATACATTATGATATTGACGTTGTAACACCCTAAACTGGGGCCACAAAGGCCCCTTATATGCATCCTTTGATAGAAAATTGGGTTTTTTAGCGCTGAAACTGCTATTTTAGTCACTCTTCACGACGGACCTGTCGGCCCGCCCAGTTAACGCCTTGGTTCGTAGTTTCATGAAAAATCATCTTTTTACCGGTATCCGTCCGTTCAGCGCTATCATCGAGGCCTGCTGGAAAGAACCTTACACATTTCAACGTCTACTTAAAGACATCATTGCGGGCGTCACCGTTGGCATCATCGCCATCCCCTTGGCCATGGCCCTGGCCATCGGCAGCGGTGTAGCACCGCAGTACGGCCTTTACACCGCCGCCGTTGCCGGCATTGTCATCGCCATTACCGGCGGCTCGCGCTTTAGCGTGTCTGGCCCCACTGCCGCGTTTGTGGTGATCCTTTACCCGGTATCGCAACAATTCGGTATTGCCGGCTTATTAATTGCGACCCTGCTTTCGGGTTTTATCCTGGTGATCATGGGCATGGCCCGGCTTGGCAAGCTGATAGAATTTATACCGTTATCTGTCACTCTGGGTTTCACCTCAGGTATCGGTATTACTATCGCCACCATGCAAATCAAAGATTTTTTCGGGCTGCATATGGAACATGTGCCAGAAGAATATATCAGCAAAGTAGCAGCATTGGTGGGCGCCCTGCCCACACTTAACGTGGGCGACACCCTGATCGGCGTCGTTACGTTGGCGGTGCTGATTTACTGGCCGAAGCTGGGAATTCGTTTTCCGCCGCATCTGCCCGCGTTGGTCACCGGTTGTGCGATAATGGGACTGTTATGGTGGTTTAATATACCGGTTGAGACCATAGGTACGCGTTTTAGCTATGTGTTGGCTGATGGCACCCATGGCCACGGAATTCCACCGATTCTGCCGCAGTTGGTGATGCCGTGGCATTTGCCAAACGCACAGGGTATGCCGATGGTCTTTAGTTGGCATACGGTGTCGGCCCTGTTGCCGGCCGCATTCTCCATGGCAATGCTTGGCGCCATTGAATCCTTGCTGTGTGCCGTGGTGCTCGATGGCATGACCGGTAAAAAACATCACTCTAATAACGAGCTGATTGGTCAAGGATTCGGCAATATTATCGCCCCGTTTTTTGGGGGGATCACCGCGACTGCAGCCATTGCCCGTTCGGCAGCCAATGTCAGGGCAGGCGCGACATCGCCGGTTTCCGCACTGGTGCATTCATTATTGGTGCTGCTGACATTGCTGATTCTTGCGCCAGCGTTGTCTTATCTGCCGCTGTCGGCAATGGCGGCGTTACTGATGCTGGTGGCCTGGAATATGAGCGAGGCGCATAAAGTCGTGTATTTGCTGCGCCGCGCACCGAAAGACGATATTGTGGTCATGCTCTTGTGCATGTCGTTGACAGTATTGTTTGATATGGTTATCGCGATTACCGTGGGGATCGTGCTGGCATCATTGCTGTTTATGCGCCGCATCGCCAGCATGACCCGCATCAGCGAACTGCCGCAAAATCTTGCTGGGCAACGTCGGGTTATCCGGATTAACGGCCCGCTGTTTTTTGCCGCCGCTGAGCGGATATTTGAGGAAATAGCCCAGCTAACCGAGCACGATACGCTGATTATCCTGCAGTGGGATGCGGTGCCGGTGCTAGATGCCGGTGGCCTTCAGGCGTTCAGAAACTTCTACGAACACCTGCCGCTGGAAAAACGTCTGGTGATCACCGATATTCCGTTCCAACCGCTGAAAACGTTGGCTCGGGCCAATATCATTCCTATCCCGGGTCGGCTGGTGTTTTTCAGTACCCTGCCGGACGCGTTGCATGATGAATCCATTGCGCAGATAACGAATAGCAATTAGCTACCCGCTACCGACCTGGCCTAAAAAACGCAGGGGGTGTAAGTATCCCCTGCGTCAGTCGGCTGACAACGTTTCAGCGACTGGTGTCTAATTGCGCAAAACCCTTCACCACGTCATCAATCGCCTTCATTTGCAGTAGGAATGGCTCAAGTTTATCCAGCGGCAGCGCGGACGGACCATCACATTTAGCATGATCGGGATCCGGGTGCGCCTCGATAAACAGACCCGCAATACCTACCGCCATTCCTGCACGGGCTAGCTCCGCCACCTGGGCGCGGCGGCCACCGGAAGCCGCACCGAACGGGTCACGGGTTTGCAGTGCATGGGTAACGTCAAAGATGACCGGGCATCCACCGGAAACACGATTCATCACGTTAAAACCCAACATATCCACCACCAGATTATCGTAGCCAAAATTGCTGCCACGATCACACAAGATCACCTGTTCATTCCCGGCTTCGCGAAATTTATCGACAATATTGCCGACCTGGGATGGGCTGATAAACTGCGGTTTTTTTACATTTATCACCGCACCGGTGCGGGCCATCGCCTCCACCAAATCGGTCTGTCGCGCCAAAAATGCCGGTAGTTGAATAACATCCACCACTTCCGACACTTGCTGCGCCTGCGATGCTTCATGCACGTCGGTAATGATCTTTACACCAAACTGGCTTTTTAATTCCTGAAAGATTTTTAATCCCTCTTCCAGACCCGGGCCTCGATAGGAGTGTATTGATGAGCGGTTAGCTTTATCAAATGAGGCTTTGAACACATAAGGAATGCCCAATTTTTGCGTTACGGTAACGTAATGTTCGCAGATGCGCATCGCCAGTTCTCGCGACTCAAGCACATTCATACCGCCGAACAGAACAAAGGGCAGAGGGTTGGCTACCGGTATTTCGCCAATATTGACCACGCGTTGTTTCATATCTTTACCTTATCAACTTTACTCTAAGCACCAGGTAGCGTTGTACCGAGCACGGGACGCTTAATGCAGGGTCACTGATCTTTGCGCTATGGTATGTATTTGCACTTTGATCATTTCACTTATGGGGTCTTCCGGACACTGCTCCACAAAATAATTAAGGTCGGTCAGCGCCACTTGATCGCAGTCCAGTTGCGCATAAATCAAACCTCGGTCGCGAATTTCATAGGGGTCATCGGGATCAAACTCAATCATAGCTTCGCTGGCGCCCAACGCCAACACCATCTGTTTTTCATCCATGAGCGCTGATTTCAGCGTGTCGAGTAGCTTGCGCACCACGGTATTATTATCCGCTTCTTCCAGGTCTTCATCTGAGAGCTCAACACCCAGGCCAATATTTCCTCTCAACCAGATATCCAGGGTATGCTCATCGAGCGTGTCACCGTTAATTGGATTTATCAGCCACATTTCGCCATCCAGCCAGCCAGCGCGCAATATCATCTGCGTGGGGAATATCACCGGTGAAAGAGGAATATTCAGCGCATGGGCGACATGCAGCAGGATAATGCCCAGCGACGCTGGCAACCCCTGCCGATGCTCCAGAACATTGTCCAACCATAACGCATCAGACAAACGGTAGACACCCCCGACGCCGCCAAATCCCCAAGTATGGTAAAACAACGTAAGCAGTTGGCTAAGTTGCTGATCTTGATTAAGTTCCGCCGGTATTTTCGCTCGCGCATCCTCACTCAGCAGTTGTAACTGCTGGCGTACGTTTTCGGCAGGAAAATCCTCGCGCACGGCGAGTGAGATCCGAATAACACCCTCGCTCAGTGGTGCCGCGTTATATTCAAAATCTGCAATCTTGTTCATATAAATCCTGTCAGCAGGGGAAGCTTACTGCTAGCCAGCCGGTAAATAGTGTACAGACACGCCAAGGCGCAAATAAATGCCAACCAGCGAATTTTTTCTTGCCGTGCGCGTTTACCCAGCGCCACGGTGCCGAATAAAATATAAACAACGACCAATACAATTTTGTCCAGCAACCAGCGGCCATCCGGACTGAAAGGCGATATACCGGAGAGTATGGCCAGCGACACACCGGAAACCAACAGTAAGGTATCGTTAATATGCGGGACGATGCGTACCCAGATCCGCGCCAGGTGCGGGGAACCGCGCCAGCGCCAGTAGAAGCGTATGATAAATAGCGTGATGGTGATCAGAACCGTCGTTATATGTAAATACTTGATTGCTGTGTAAGCACTCATCACTGCTCCATCATCGAAATATCCAGGCCTTAAACCGGTCGGCGCCCTATTGATACCCGTTCATTGTCACCGTAATCTTTGTAGGTGGCGATACACTCAAAACCCGAGCGAGACAATAAAACACGCACGGGTTCTCCCTGACGCCAACCATGTTCCACCGCGAGCCAGCCCCCTGGCAGCAAATAGTCAGGAGCCTGAGCAATGATAGTGGCCAAATCCGCCAATCCGCCCGCTGGCGCCACCAGGGCGCTAAGCGGCTCGAAGCGGACATCGCCCTGTGTTAAATGAGGATCATGTGCATCAATATAGGGTGGGTTGCTCACAATAAGGGCATAGCGTTTTCCCTGCAACGATTTAAACCAACTTCCCTGCATGAAATGCACGTTGTCTATTGCAAGCCTGAGTGCATTTTCCCGCGCCAGTACGACCGCGTCAGCCTGCACATCCACGCCGGTAATCTGCCACTGTGGCCGTTCGCTGGCCAAGGCCAGGGCAATAGCACCGCTACCGGTACCGAGGTCAAGCACCTCGGCCGGTGCTGCCGATAACAGCGTCAGCGCTTGCTCCACCAAGCACTCGGTATCAGGCCGGGGAATCAGTGTGGCCGCTGAAACACGCAGATTCAGGGACCAAAATTCGCGCTCACCGACCACATACGCAATGGGCTCTCCCCGCGCTCTACGCTGCAATAATGCGGTCAATCGTTCACCTTGATCCAAGGTAAGCTCGGTTTCGCCAAACGCCAACAGCCAGGTGCGTGGTTTGCCGATGACATGGCCGAGCAAAATTTCGGCGTCGCGCCTAGGGCTCTCGCTATCCACCAGGCGGCTTACGGCGGCATCAAGCCACTGGCGTATTTCCATTAGGATTGTTCTGCCAGCGCCGCCAACTGATCGGCCTGATATTCCTGCATAATCGGCTGGACTAACATATCAAGTTTGCCTTCGATAACTTCATCCAGGCGATAGAGCGTCAACCCGATGCGATGATCGGTCACCCGGCCTTGTGGAAAATTATAGGTACGGATACGGTCAGAACGATCGCCGCTGCCCAATAGGTTGCGGCGAGTGGACGCCTCCTCTAGCTGGCGCCTGCGCACTTCGGCCGCACGCAGCCGCGCGCCGAGCACCGCCAACGCCTTGGCTTTATTTTTATGCTGCGAGCGCTCATCCTGACATTCCACCACCAATCCCGAAGGAATATGGGTAATACGAATCGCCGAATCTGTGGTGTTGACGTGCTGGCCACCAGCGCCGGACGAGCGAAAGGTATCGATGCGCAGATCGCCTGAGTTGATGACCGGCAATTCTTCTTCGGGAATCGCCGGCATGACCGCCACCGTACAGGCAGAGGTGTGGATACGCCCCTGTGATTCGGTTTCAGGCACCCGCTGCACCCGATGTCCGCCGGATTCAAACTTCAGTTGACCATAGGCCCCATCATTTTCAATTTTGGCGATAACTTCTTTATAACCCCCGTGTTCACCATCGCTGGCACTGACAATATCGATGCGCCAGCGACGCGCCTCGGCGTAGCGGCTATACATGCGAAAGAGATCACCGGCGAAAATAGCGGCTTCGTCACCACCGGTCCCTGCGCGCACTTCAAGAAAACAGCCCCGCTCATCGTCGGGATCTTTTGGCAGCAACAATAATTGCAGTTGCTGTTCCAACTCTTCTTGCTGCGCCTTGGCATCGAGCAATTCTTCCTGCGCCAGATCGCGCATTTCCGGATCGTCAAGCATCAGCTCAGCGGACTCAATATTCTCACGCACTTGCTGCCAGCGCTGAAAAGACGCAGTGACATCAGTAAGCTGGGCATACTCTTTGGACAGCGCACGGAAACGATCCTGATCATTAATGATCCCGGCATCGCCAAGCAATACCTCGACTTCTTCCTGACGTTCTTGTAACGCTTCCAGTTTGGCAACAATAGACGGCTTCATGGGTGGTGATTTTACCTTGTTAGTATAATAAGCTAGTCCAGTCCAAGACTGTCCCGCAGGATTTGCAGCCGCTCGACATCACCCTCGCGGGCGGCTTGTTGCAGCGATTTGGTGGGGGCATGGATCAGGCGGTTGGTCAAACGATGGGCCATTTCCCGGATGACCAGTTCAGGGTCTGCGCCAAGTTTAAGCGCGGTTACAGCCCGCGCTTCCATATCGGCGCACAACGCTTCGGACTGAGCCCGGTAATCGCGAATGGTTTCCACCGCGCTTTGCGCGCGCAGCCAGCCCATGAAATCCAGGCACTCCTGCTCAACGATAGTCTCCGCCTGAACGGCGGCGGACTGGCGCTGGGCCATATTTTTAGCGATGATCGTCTGTAAATCATCAACAGTGTAAAGATAGGCATTGGCAACTTTGCCGACCTCGGGCTCGATATCACGAGGCACCGCAATATCCACCATCAGCATCGGCTGGTTGCGGCGTTGCTTCATGGCCCGCTCGACCATCGTTTTGCCGATAATCGGCAAGGAACTGCCGGTGGAGCTGATAATAATGTCGACCTCAGCCAGCCGTGGGTCAATGTCGACCAGACCGATCACCTCGGCACCAACCTGGTCGGCCAGGATTTGCGCCCGCTCACGCGTTCGATTGGCGATAATCAACCGCTTAACATGATGTTCACGCAAATGGCGCGCCACCAGTTCGATGGTCTCACCCGCGCCCACCAGCAGCACCGTCACCTCGGCCAAGGATTCGAAAATTTGGCGCGCCAGCGTACAGGCGGCAAAGGCCACCGACACCGCGTGTGAACCAATTTCAGTTTCGGTACGCACCCGCTTGGCTACGGAGAAAGATTTTTGGAACAAACGCTCCAACTCGCCGGAGAGCGAGTGACCGCGCTGGGATTCGGCAAAGGCTTTTTTCACCTGTCCAAGTATTTGCGGCTCGCCCAGCACCAGTGAATCCAGGCCACTGGCCACGCGCATCAGGTGGCTTACCGCATCGTCGCCCTGATGCCAGTAAAGACTTTGGCGTACCTCATCCGGCGCGAGATGATGGAAATCACACAACCAGGTGACCAACGACTCCTTGACATCCTCCTGCTGTGCAACACTGAGATACAGTTCGGTTCGGTTACAGGTGGACAGCACAACGCCCCCCTTTACCAGAGGTTGCAACAGGAGGCTGGCCAGTGCCTGATCGAGTATTTCGGGTGTAAAGGCCACTCGCTCGCGCAATGCGACCGGAGCAGTTTTATGATTAATACCTAAAGCAAGCAGCGTCATGGAGTACGGCTATTAAATAATACGAGTGTTAGTATGGTTATCGTTTAAAGGCATTCTACTTGATGCGGGTGATCAAGAAAAGTAACACCGCATTTTCGACCCATCAGCGGACCGAACAGGAGAGAAATAAATGCCGCTTCTGTCAAAAATTGACGCTATCATGGTTTTATTACTCTAAATGAAAGCCATATCCCAAAAGAAAAAATTAAGGAAGCTGTAAGTTATGCCCAAGCGTATTTTAGCCTTTTATCGCGTGCTGCCGCTGGCCAGTCTGATTCTGGCTGCCTGTAGCGTTCATACTCCGTCGGGACCGGCAAAAAGCCGAACCTCCCCCGAATGGCTTTCGCATGAACAGTCAGTGGCGCAACTGACTCATTACCAGACCCGTGGATCGTTTGCCTATATTTCTGGACAACAAAAGGTCTATGCCCGCTTTAACTGGCAGCAAACCGGTACCGACCGTTACCGTCTTTTGCTTACCAATCCGTTAGGCAGCACCGAGATGGACCTTAGGGTCCAACCAGGCATGGCACAGATTATCACCAGCCAAGGCAAAAAATATGTCAGCAACGACCCTCAGGGCATGCTCCAAAAACTCACAGGAATGGACATCCCGCTGAATAATTTGCGAAAATGGATGCTAGGTCTACCGGGAGACGCCAGCGACTTTACCCTAGACGACCTGGGACGACTAAAACAGGTCAACTATACGCAGGGCGACCAAAACTGGACCGTCACCTACCTGGGCTACCGGGAAGACAGCCGGCCGGTATTGCCGAGCAACCTGGAACTGCACCAGGGGGAGCAACGCATCAAACTTAAAATGGATAACTGGGACCTTAAATGACGACGCAGTGGTCGGCCCCCGCCAAACTTAATTTATTTTTGTACATCACCGGACGCCGACCGGATGGTTATCACTTGCTACAAACGCTGTTTCAGTTTCTGGATTATGGCGACACGCTGACCATTGAGCCGGTAAACTCATCAAATATCCGGCTGATTAACCCACTTCCGGGGGTGGACGACGCCAATAATCTTATTTTCCGGGCGGCGACGCTGTTGCAATGTTACCTGCGGGAGAAAAAAAATATTTTCACCCCGCTCGGTGCTGATATACAGCTCGATAAACGTCTTCCGATGGGGGGAGGATTAGGTGGCGGATCATCTGATGCCGCCACCACGCTGGTAGCATTAAACCATTTGTGGCATGGTGGTCTTGATCTGGACGAATTGGCCGTTCTGGGACTCATCCTCGGCGCTGATGTACCGGTGTTTATCCGCGGCCACGCAGCGTTTGCTGAAGGAATCGGTGAACGCTTAACCCCGGCCAACCCACCCGAAAAATGGTACCTGGTAGCCACCCCTGGCGTGAGTATTTCTACCCCGGTTATTTTTACTGATCCGGCGCTAAAACGGGACTCGCCAATTCGCTCATTGGAGACGTTATTGGCGCTGCCATTTGCCAATGATTGTGAACCAATAGCAAGAAAACGCTTTTACGAGGTTGAACAGCATCTTTCATGGCTGTTAGAATACGCGCCGTCGCGACTGACTGGCACCGGTTCTTGTGTATTTGCTCAATTTGATACTGAGACCGCCGCCCGTCAGGTGCTTGAGCAAGCCCCGGCATGGATGCGTTGTTTTGTAGCCCGTGGCGTTAACGTCTCTTCGTTGCATAACACGTTGGTCGGGGTGAATTAAGTTAGCCAGACCGTTATGCCGCCGAAAACCGACGGTTCTGCCAGGTTGCCTTAATTTATTATCTACCCAATGGAATTGCCTGCTATGGCACTCCGTTCTCGAGTGTTATGCTGTTGCAATACCTTCTCTGGACGCAAGCCTGAGGTTCTTCTCGTGCCTGATATGAAGCTTTTTGCTGGTAACGCCACCCCGGAACTAGCACAACGTATTGCCAACCGTTTATATACCAGTCTTGGTGACGCCGCTGTAGGTCGCTTTAGCGACGGCGAAGTCAGCGTGCAAATCAATGAAAATGTACGCGGTGGTGATATATTCATCATCCAGTCCACCTGTGCGCCAACCAACGATAACCTGATGGAACTGGTTGTTATGGTTGACGCGTTACGTCGCGCATCCGCCGGACGTATCACTGCTGTTATCCCCTACTTCGGTTATGCCCGTCAGGATCGACGTGTACGTTCTGCGCGCGTGCCGATCACCGCCAAAGTGGTGGCCGACTTTTTATCCAGCGTCGGTGTTGACCGCGTTTTAACCGTTGATCTCCACGCGGAACAGATTCAGGGTTTCTTTGACGTTCCGGTCGATAACGTCTTCGGTAGTCCAATCCTGCTGGAAGATATGCTGCAACAGGACCTGGAAAACCCGATTGTCGTCTCACCGGATATCGGCGGCGTCGTGCGCGCCCGTGCTATCGCCAAATTGCTTAACGATACCGATATGGCCATTATCGACAAACGCCGTCCTCGTGCTAACGTATCTCAGGTGATGCATATCATCGGTGATGTAGCGAACCGGGACTGTGTGTTGGTGGATGACATGATCGATACCGGCGGCACCTTGTGCAAGGCAGCGGAAGCGCTTAAAGATCGTGGTGCGAAGCGGGTTTTTGCTTACGCGACTCACCCTATCTTTTCAGGCAATGCTTTCGAAAACATCAAAAGCTCGGTTATTGATGAAGTAATTGTTTGCGATACTATCCCTTTGGATCCGAAGATAAAAGCCTTACCCAATGTTCGGACCCTAACGCTGTCGGGTATGTTGGCCGAGGCCATTCGTCGCATTAGTAACGAAGAATCCATCTCCGCTATGTTTGAGCACTAAGAAGACCCATGGCGCTGCCGCTTACGCGGCGCGCCCTGCGGGTTCATGTGCGCAACCATACGCAAAAAAAATCCCGAGCCCGATTTACGGGGTCAGGACTATTTGGTAGATAAGCGCATTTTTTTAAAAGCCATTTTTATTATATTCAAGTCCACCAGACTAACCTAATGGCTAGTGGTGTCCGGTACGGCGGCAGCGTTCGTCAAACCTACGGTGCCACCAATAACGATCGGAAATATGTTCGTGTCCGCCCATACGCGCACCGGCGACCCATAGCAGCGCACCAATAAAGATACCCATAATTGCGCCGTGGGCAATCAGTGTGGAAAAATTCAGTTGGGGCAGTTGATTAAGCACCGAACAAGCCAGTCCGCCAATCATCATCAGCATGCCCAAGCCCATCAGTCCGTTGCCACAAAAAAGTGCTGATTTACGTTTCATCGTTCACCTCCGGGTTATCAATGAAAACAAGAATTTCTCTCCCGTCCTTAACAATTCTCTGATTAAAGTATAGTCATTAGTTGACTAAGCTAATCGTGCCGACGATCACAACGCAGTGAAATAATCACACAAATTGCTAAAAATAGTGTTCTACAATACCGACAGCGAGTGTGTGCGGGGGAAATCAACACAGCTGCGACTTGCCGTATCGAGGATAGGCCCCCATAAATGAATGGCCGATCACAATCTGTCTCATCTTGGAGGGCCAACATAGACCTTAGACCTACCGCGTTGCGCGAAGGCGACAAGGAGATGTCTTATGTACAAAGACGATCTGGAAGTGATGTCCACCATGGCGATAGCGTTGCTGATTATTGCACTGTTCTGCGCCTTGCTTTAGGAACGAACCAAACTGTTTAACCAACATGGTTAAACCCAGGGGAAAGCGCGTCGGCAATATTGTCGTTTTTCTCCGCCTTCCCGCCGTTGCCGTCCTGGCCTGAAATCGCACTGCACCGCACCGCACCGCAGCATGACAACCAGCAAAAATATCTATTGTGGGTAAAATTCTCGGTATTTACCGGGCAATCGCCTGCGGCAAACCATGCCATGCACAAAATTCTGGTAACATAACCGCCAAGCTGAATGCCCCGACATCACCAGCGTGTTTTTAGTTGGTCTCGCTGCTGTATGGCTTAACGTCTATCGCTGTAAAACTGAACAATAGAGAAAGATATTGTAATGACTATCAAATTAATCGTCGGCCTGGCCAATCCGGGCGCGGAATATGCCGCCACCCGGCACAACGCCGGCGCCTGGTATGTTGATCTGCTGGCGGAACAGTACCGGAACTCGCTTAAGGAAGAGAGTAAATTTTATGGCTATACTGCCAGGTTAACCATCGCCGAGCAGGATGTGCGGTTATTGGTACCCACCACCTTTATGAATCTGAGCGGCAAAGCCGTGTCAGCCATAGCCAGCTTCTATCGCATCGCGCCGGACGAGATCCTGGTGGCCCATGACGAACTGGATTTGCTACCGGGAAACGCCAGGTTGAAGTTCGGCGGCGGCCATGGTGGTCATAACGGCCTCAAGGATATCATTAGCCAACTCGGCAACAATGCTGACTTTCATCGTTTACGTATTGGCATCGGCCACCCTGGCGATAAAACTAAAGTGGTGGGATTTGTGCTGGGCAAACCCCCGGTATCAGAGCAGTCACTGATCGATCAGGCCATTAGCGAAGCCGTTACCTGCACCGGGATTTTATTGCAGGAAGGACCGGTCAAAGCCATGAATCGCCTGCATGCGTTTAAACCGGACTAGCCTTGTGTTCGGCGATGCCAATCGAGTTATCTGCACTTTCTGTGTATAATAACGGCTAGAGTTGTCGATTGTCCGGTAAAAAACACACAACGGCATGATAGTATTGATAATAAAGTCATTTAAGGTGATATAACCATGGGTTTTAAATGCGGTATTGTGGGTCTGCCGAACGTGGGTAAGTCCACGCTATTCAATGCATTGACCAAAGCGGGTATCGAAGCCGCCAACTTCCCGTTTTGTACCATTGAACCAAATACGGGTATCGTCCCGATGCCGGACCCTCGCATGGATCAATTGGCTGTCATCGTCAAGCCACAGCGTATTGTACCCACCACCATGGAATTTGTTGATATCGCCGGTCTGGTTAAAGGCGCGTCCAAGGGCGAAGGTCTAGGCAATCAGTTCCTGACCAACATTCGCGAAACCGAAGCGATCGGCCATGTCGTGCGCTGTTTCGAAAACGATAATATCATCCACGTGGCGGGAAAAGTCGATCCGGTGGATGATATTGATGTGATCAATACCGAGCTGGCACTCTCTGACCTGGACGCCTGCGAGCGCGCAATCTTCCGGGTGCAAAAACGCGCCAAGGGCGGTGATAAAGATGCCAAGATCGAACTTGGCGCATTGGAGAAATGCTTGCCGCATCTAAGCGAAGCCGGCATGCTGCGCACCCTTGATTTAAGCGATGACGAAAAAGCGGCGATCCGTTACCTCAGTTTTCTGACGCTTAAACCCACCATGTACATTGCCAACGTGAATGAAGACGGGTACGAAAATAATCCGTATCTGGATAAAGTACGCGCCATTGCTGAAGCGGAAGGCTCGGTGGTGGTCGCAGTCTGTGCGGCGGTAGAATCCGATATTGCCGAGCTGGAAGAAGATGAACGTGCCGAATTTATGGCGGAACTGGGCCTGGAAGAACCGGGACTCAACCGGGTGATTCGCGCCGGTTATGAACTTCTGAATCTACAAACCTACTTTACCGCTGGGGTAAAAGAAGTGCGCGCCTGGACCATCCCCGTCGGCGCCACCGCTCCGCAGGCAGCCGGCAAGATCCATACGGATTTTGAAAAAGGTTTTATCCGCGCCCAAACCATTGCCTTTGATGATTTTATTGCCTACAAAGGCGAGCAAGGTGCCAAGGAAGCCGGCAAAATGCGCTCCGAAGGCAAAGAGTATGTGGTCAAAGATGGCGATGTAATGAACTTTTTGTTTAACGTCTAAATAAAATCTGTTGTCTCATGAGATTTCATTCAATCTCATGAACGTCAAGACACCCTATAAAATCCACGCAATTGCGTGGATTTTTCATTTCATAAAGTCTCAACTTGTTTCGCGAAAGCGCAGTCAAAAATGAGTAAAAGGATGAGTACAACCTGCTTCCATCTTCATTTTAAGTGAGTGCAATAACGGTATAATAAATGAACAAGGACTCGTTATGCTCACTGATACTCAATGCCGTACTGCCAAACCTAAAGAGAAGTTGTACCGGCTCGATGATTTCAATGGCCTGTATCTCGAAGTAAAACCCAACGGCAAAAAAGCATGGCGCTATCGATTTAAACTCAATGGCAAATCGAGCATGGTCGTCAGAACAAATCGCCGGTTGGCTGAAACGCTATCATCCCGATAATCAGGAAATGCATGTGTCTCACGAAACGATTTATAAAACGCATTTCATACAAACTCGGGGGAGCATTAAAGAAGAGCCTGTAAATGAATTTGGGCACTGTTGAATAAATCGAAATGCAATCATTTTGATGTATGCTGGCGGAGCATGATCAGCTGTAATTAATTGATTCTCCGTTAACCTAAGATTACTAATCAAACGATTTTTTGATCAAAACCGATTTATTCAACAACGCCCCTCTGTGGCTGCGTCGCTTTAAAGAAAACTTGTTCTGCAACTTTACAAGCTCTTTCCGGCCCCCGTTGTGGGAGCCGGATACGGTTAGCTCTAGTTTTATCCTGCGGACTCGGGAGGTAAAATACACTGAAACATTTAAGGCAAAGCATAAGCCAAAACATAATCACCGGTGCGGGTTCCCAAACCGCCATGGCCACCCGCAGCAATGACAATGTACTGTTTTCCGTCTGCTGTATAAGACATCGGCGTGGCTTGTCCGCCGGCGGGTAAACGTGCTTTCCAAACCACTTTACCCGTGCGTTCATCTACGGCGCGCAGGTAATCATCCGCAGTGGCACCGATAAATATCAGCCCGCCTTTGGTCACCATATTGCCGCCGATATTAAAGATACCCGTTGGTAATGGAACATTGGTATGGATGCCAAACAAACCGGTATCGCGGGTAGTACCGATGGGATGCTGCCAAATTATTTTACGTTTCACTAGGTCGATGGCGGTCAAAGTGCCCCACGGCGGGGGGTTACAAGGAACGCCTATAGGGTCAAGCCAGGGATGGACTTTACCGATATAAGGCGTGCCGTACATTGGTGAAAAATTGCCTTTCACCAGCGGTTCGTTACCGCTACCGTTCCATTTCCGTACCAGACCCTTTTGCTCCGCGGGACCTCGGGGCGTAAGGCTGACCATAAAAGGAATGTAATTGGCATTGGCAATCAGGATTTTGTGCGTAGGATCGATGCTTGCGCCTTGCCAGTCAATCACACCATCGAAAGCGGGATAAACTATGGTATTTTTCAGATGCGGCGGCGTGAACTGGCCCTGATAGACAGAATTACGGAACTCGATCCGGCATATCATCTGATCAATTAGCGTCGCGCCCCATAACGAACGTTCGGTGAGATCTTTTGGCGCCAGAGAAGGCATACCCACTGAAAACGGCTGGGTCGGCGAGGTGTGATCTCCGGGCACCGCGCCCTGGGGCACTTTTTTCTCTTCCACCTGAGCAATGGGCTTACCGGTCTCGCGGTTCAGCATGAAAAATTCGCCGCGTTTGGTGGTTTGCACCAGCGCTGGGATCGTGTTCCCGCCCGGACCGGGAAGATCCACCAGTGACGGGCCAACCGGAACGTCAAAATCCCACAGGTCGTGGTGAACGTTTTGGAAATTCCAGCGTGGGGCGCCGGTGTTGATATCCAGCGCGACGGTGGAGCTGCTGTATTTTTCGTCAAACGGACGGCGTTTGCCGCCGTAGTAGTCAGGCGTGGCATTGCCGGTGGGCAGATAAACCAGTCCGAGTTTGGGGTCCGCCGTATACACGCCCCAGGCATTAGGGGTGCCACGGGTAAATTCATCGTTCGGACCTGGTTTCCAGTTTTCCGGATTATGACCGATATCCCAGGCCCAAATCAGCTGTCCGTTGATGGGATTAAAAGCGCGTACCGCGCCGGACGGTTCATTGGTCGCCCGATTATCAGATATCCAACCACCGAGTATTACACGATCGTTCACCACCAGCGGCGGCGACGTGACAAAATGGTAGCCTGCGGGGACATGGCCGAGATACTGCGTCAGGGAGACATAGCCATGGTCGCCGAAATCCTGGCAAAGCTGACCGGTTTTGGCGTTCAACGCCACCATGCGCGCGTCCAGCACGGGAGCGATAATGCGCTCAGGACAGTCCGTTACGGTCCCTTCGGGGGCTTTATAATAGCTGACGCCACGGCAGGCAAGATAAACATCCGCCTTGGTATCCGCTTTGGGATTAAATTTCCAGATGACTTTGCCGGTGGCGGCGTCGAAGGCTTCCACCCAGCTGTGGCCGGTGCAGACAAAGAGGGTCTTATCGACTTTGATCGGTGTATCTTCAAAGTTGAATTCATGTCCGGCATCGGTGCCGCCCTGGTTTTCTCCGGGTTGCATTGTATCACCGGTCTGCGTACTCCAGGCAAGCTTGAGGTTTTGCACATTGCCGGTATTGATTTGATCAAGGGGGGTATAGCGATCGCCGTTAGCGGTGCGGCCATAATATAACCAATCACTGTCAGGCACCGACGCGTCGTGGAAATCCGTATTCCGGGCGGTGAAATCGGCCACGCCGGAGACGCCTACCGGGCGGGTCGCGGCAAAAATCATCACCAGAACAGCGGCGGCGACGGCAACACCCAGGGCCAGTCCCGCAGCGCGGGTGGCGGGGAATAATTTACGGCGCACCCTGGGAAGCAGCAACAGTATGCCGAGCACTATTACCATGACTAGGCGCGGCTCAAGCTGCCAGAAATTGAAGCCCACCTCATAAAGAGACCAGATTATGGTGACTAGCAGGATGAGAGCCATGATCCACAGAGCGGCGCTATGCCTGCGCCAGGCCAATCCGGCGTCTATCAGCAGTGCGACGCCAGCCAGTAGGTAAAATGGCGAGCCGCCCAAGGCGATCAGCCAAACACCGCCAATCGTCATCGCCAAGCCAATTATCAGCAGTAATAAAGCGATGAGCCAGGGACGTTTTGATCTCATTGTGTTCTCCATAGGATAAACCCCGTATTTTATGAAAGAGCTGACAGCCTTTTGTATTGATCTGGGCTGATGGTGTGCGGTCGCTTTTCTTTCTGGAGATTTGCCCCCCTGCTAATGGCATGAAAAAAATACATGTTTTCATCAATCGAAGTCTGAATTTTATTCATAGCTGAAAATATAAAGATTAAAGAGAGTCAGGCATGAGAACGTTGTGTTGCTCTAATCCATTTCTTCTCTGTCAGATGCTTGCTCTAAAAATATAGACTTAAACGCTGGTTAAGAATCGATGATGCGAGGCCTAGTCATATTTGTTTACGATTAAGCAATAAAATTTACTTAACTCACCTCAAGCTCATACGGGCCATGACCCCGCCACAACTTACGGCCATTCTGCCAGTCAGATTGCCGATAGCGATTAAACGAGACCTGCGCGGTTTTGTTGAATAAATCGAACTTTTGGCCGTTATCAGGATCAGATCACCACATCTCTGACCCTGTAGTGGTATCCCGTGGCAAAACAAAAGTTCAACATCACCAACTGGAAAACCTACCACAAGGTGCTCATCAATCGAGGCTCACTGACATTCTGTGTTGGATGAGCAGGCCATCCAGGACTGGTACGACGAACCCAAAACGTCTTCGCGTGGTCGTCCACAACGTTATTCTGAGCTGGTCATGATGCTCAAACGCGTTTTTCGCCTCACGCTACGCGCCGCGTAGGGATTCATTGACTCCATCTTTACCCTAATGAAAATCCCGCTCCGTTGCCCGGATTATTCCTGTGTCAGCAGGCGGGCTAAGTCCGTCAGCATCCCTTTCAAAAAAACCACACGCGGCGAAATTGCCCACCTGGTTATCGACTCCACCGGAAAATCAGGGTCGATTCAGCCGACAGGGCTTATGACACCAAACGGTGCCACGACGAGCTGCGGCGCAAGAAAATTAAGGCGCTTATCCCGCCGCGAACGTGCGCCGGTTACTGGTCAACGGAGTATGCCGACAGAAATCAGGCGGTGGCGAGGCAACAGCTTACCGGGAGCAATGCTAACTGGAAATGGCACACGGCTTATAACAGGCGTTCTGTGGCCGAAACGGCGATGTACCGTGTAAAACAGCTGTTTGGTGGGTATTTTACGCTACGTGATCACGATGCGCAGGTTGGATAAGCTATGGCCATGATCCGTGCCTTAAACAAAATGACGGGTGCAGGTATGCCAGAAAGTGTACGGATTGCCTGAGGGAATCAGTGACGAGAGGAGCTTTTATCTAAATACGATTTATTCAACAAAACCACTCAAAGTGAGACGAGATGTTGTTACATAGCATCAAGGTAATAAGCCAGTATACGTTAGGGTAATCGAAGAATGTACTGCAACAACCGCTAATATTCGTCACGCCATACCGGGATCACCGATGGCTGATTTTCTCCCAGCATTTCTACCGGCATTTCTACCGGCATTTCTACCGGCATTTCTACCGGCATTTCTACCGGCATTTCTACCGGCATTTCTACCGGCATTTCTACCGGCATTGTACCGGCATTGCTACTGAAATGGTCAGGTTAAATTGGCCATGGCAGGACCGGCTGACATACTGAATATCAGCATGTTACTCAGAACCTTCCCTGCCTTTTAAAGAACGTTAAAAAACGGGTGTTCACCTGCCTGTCGACCGGGACGGTAGAAAATTTTTCTGATAAGGTAATTGAAAAAATTTCACAGCATCAGGAGGTTAAATGCGTCAGCGAATCATTGTTTGTCCGATTATTGAAAATAACGGCGAGTATCTACTTTGTAAAATGGCCGATGACCGCGGGGTTTTCCCTGGTCAATGGGCGCTATCCGGTGGAGGTATTGAGCTAGGAGAAACAATTGAAGAAGCACTGAGGAGGGAGATCAAAGAGGAACTGGGCGAGGCACTACTGATAACCCGTATCACACCGTGGACCTTCAGGGATGATATCCGCGTCAAGCACTATCAGGACGGGACAAAAGAAGAAATCTATATGATTTATCTCATTTTCGACTGCATCAGTGCCAACCGTGAAATCACTTTTAATGAAGAGTTTCAAGAGATTGCTTGGGTCAGCCCAACCGAGCTCGGCGCTCTTGACTTGAATGAGGCCACTCGGATTACGTTCAAACAGAAAGGTCTTCTACTTTAGGCGTCCTATTTTGCTCAGCGTGAGAAAAGCGCTATCCCATAGCCAATAGATAGCGCTTCAGACGGCTGACTTATCTCACCCATGGTCAACCATGCGCGCTAGCATCACCTTAATCATAATATTCAGGTGCGTGTCTGAACGTTGGCCTGGCATCCGGGTCATGCCCCGTCACCACTTGCACGTCCATGCGACTGGCCAGCATGCGCATCTTTTGCACCGTTCGCACCGCGTCGACCGCCGAGGACATATATCGGCGCGCCCGTGTATGATTTTTCAGGTCAGGTGGTCGCAGGGCTGGCGGTGAGTATGCTAGGACAGGAAGCGACAGCATCGACCATTGAGACTATCGGCCACAAACTGGTAGATATCTCGTCATCGCTGTCTGCCCGACTTGGCAATAATCGCATTTAACTCAGGCCTGGCTACGCTGATAACAAACTAGCCCAAGTCAACCTGAAGCAAACCGGTTAATCACTGATGTCATGTCAAATAAAGTAAGCTGAAAACAGAATCACACGAAGTCAGTGGATTGGGTATTTTCAGCGTGCCACAACCGAGATCAGAGAGATAACACCAGTAGTGTTGTCACGTCTCAATTTCTGCGTCAGAACGCTGAACCCATCGCCAGAGCGTGGTATGGTGAACGCTTACACCACGTTCAACCATCATCTCGTGCAGCTCTCGGTAGTTGATACCCTACTTGCCGTACCCACGAACCCTCAACAGGATAATGACGGTACTGTGAAGTGTGTTGCATCACATAAATCTTGCGGCTTTGGAAGTTCATTTTAGTGACGCACTTCAAATAATTGTAACAAGCAGTCCCTTTATTTTGATTTACTTGATCTTGAGTCTGGCTTTAGATGTTATACCAATACATAGTATGCGAATCAAGATGACCACTAGGTATGTATTGCAGACGCGTATTGGTATAACAATTTGGGTTTGTTCATGCACCTTACATGAATATCAATTATATATAATTGAGTAAATAAAAGAAGACATAAAGAGGATGAAATGATTGTAGAACGATTCAACTGTTACCTAAGAAAGGCATTAGAGCTGATGCTCGCTTTTTTTATGACAGTCATGATCATTGCTGTTGTTTGGCAGGTGTTTACGCGCTTTGTACTTCAAGACCCGGCAAGTTTCACTGATGAATTATCACGTTACTTATTAATGTGGATTGGGATCGTAGGGGGGGCTTATACCTACTCGATTAAACGTCACCTTGCTTTAGAAATGCTCTCATCCAAGTTAAGTCATAAAGGCCAGCTTGTACTGGGTATCGTTATTAACATTATCATTTGTGCTTTTGCTGCTGTCGCCATGGTTTATGGTGGTGGGGTAATGGTGAGCACCACCTTGGAGCATGGGCAGATCTCTCCGGGTATCATGGTGTTTGGTGAAAACCTAAAGATGGGTTATGTGTATCTGGCGGTACCCATTTCTGGAATACTCATCCTTTATTATGGAGTAGTCGACATATGTGAATCAATCATATCTCTGGTTTCACCTAAGAATGCAGTTCAAGGAAAATAAACAATGACCCTATTAGATTTATTATTTTCATCCCAATTTTTAGCCAATGCACCATCAATCTTTTTTGATTTTATACCAGTAGCTGTTTTGTTTGGGGTGTTATGTGTCTTGTTGCTTATTGGCGTACCGATTGCATTTTCAATTGGCATTGCAGCCATATTAACGATTTTTATTGATTTTCCTATAGATCAGGCCATGGTGTTGAGTTCGCAGAAATTTGCTAATGGTCTGGATAATTTCGGTCTGCTTGCCCTGCCCTTTTTTATTGTCGCGGGTAATTTGATGAATAGAGGGGGACTGGCGTCAAGACTCATCAATTTGGCAATGATATTTGGTGGAAAACTGCCTGGTTCTCTTTCTCATGTTAACGTTTTAGCGAATATGATGTTTGGCTCGCTTTCTGGGTCAGCTGCAGCGTCTGCTGCTGCGGTCGGTGGCATCATGAAACCACTGCAAGAAAAATACAAATACCCGGCAGACTTTTCAGCCGCAGTGAATATCGCATCATGTCCTACTGGTTTATTAATCCCACCGTCTAACATATTGATTTTATATGCATTGGTAAGTACGACTTCGGTTCAGTACTTATTCATTGCAGGTTATATCCCTGGCATCTTGATGGGACTAGGTATTATGCTTGGTATTTTCCTTTTAGGAAAACGCTACGGAATACCTGCACAAAAGATTGTTTTTAAAGAGAAAAAAAGGAAAGTTATTCTTGATGCTTTACCGAGCCTTAGCCTGGTTATCATCATTATGGGGGGCATTTTAGGGGGCATTTTTACCGCCACAGAAGCCTCTGCCATTGCGGTTGTTTACAGTCTGCTTCTTGGGATTGCTTATCGCGAACTGAAAATGAAGGACATGCTCCCTCTGTTGACTGAGAGTGTGGTGACCACCTCGATAGTTCTCTTAATGGTAGCAACATCGTCAATGATGTCTTGGGCGATGGCCAATGCCGATATTCCGGGTTTTATTGCCAATTTCGTCTTAGAAGCATCAACTAACCCCATTATGGTTATGTTGTTGATGAATGTGATTTTATTAGTTGTCGGTACCTTTATGGACATGACGCCGGCAGTATTAATATTTACCCCCATTTTCTTACCTATTGCGGTTCACTTAGGTGTTGACCCTGTCCACTTCGGTATTATTTTAGTGTTTAACCTCTGTATCGGGATTTGTACTCCGCCAGTAGGTACTGCGTTGTTTGTCGGTTGTAGTGTTTCTGGTACCAAGTTAGGCCGGGTTGTCCCTAAATTGCTCCCGCTGTTCGCCATAATGATTATTACACTTGGTATTGTTACCGTTTTTCCTGAACTATCTCTCTGGCTGCCTCGCCTTGCGGGCTATCAACAATAATAGAAAGGAACCGTTGAATGAAAAATATGAAAAAAATATTGGTCTCAGTCGCATTTGCTTCAGCTATGGCATTTCAAGCCCAAGCTGAAACATTGAAATTAGCTCATGCTCTGCCAACTGAACACCCAGTTCATAAATCACTCACCTGGTTTGCTGATCAGGTTTCGAAGGACCCTAGTATTCGCGTTAAGGTTTATCCAAATGGTACCTTAGGTGATGAAACGAACCTGCTGCAAATGGTTCAAAATGGGACAATCGCATTTACTAAAGTGAGTGCAGCGCCGTTAAGTACCTTCGCGCCTGATTACAATGTTTTATCCCTGCCCTATTTGTTTAAAGATAAAGCCAGTTATGACAAGGTGTTAGAAGGACCCATTGGTGATGAAATTTTAGCGTCTTCCGAAAAATCGGGTTTTATTGGTCTTGCTTTCTTGGATGCCGGAGCACGTAATTTTTATGCAAGTAAAGCCATCAAAGAACCTGCAGATTTGCAAGGCATGAAAATTCGTGTACAAAGCTCGCCTATTTCCATCGATACCATGAAAGCGTTAGGCGCAACAGCGGTGCCATTGCCCTACGGTGAATTGTATTCAGCCCTGCAACAAGGTGTGGTTGACGGCGCGGAAAATAACATTCCGTCTTACTATTCTTCACGCCATTATGAAGTTAAAAAATTCTACTCATATGATATGCATACCATGGTCCCCGATGTCTTAGTGGTATCTACAGCTGTTTGGAATAAATTTACCGATCAACAAAAAGCCACCATTCGTAAAATTGCAAAAGAAACAGTTGAACAACAAAAAACAAACTGGAATGCCTACGTTGAGAAATCATTAGTTAACCTGAAAAAACAACATGTCACTTTTGTTGATAGCGATATTCCAGCGTTCCAAGAAGCGGTGAAACCGGTTTACGCTAAATTTAGACAAGAAAATCCTGGTTTGTCTAGCCTGTTAGATCAAATTCAAAATGCACAAAAATAATTAATAAAAAAGTATATGCAGCTCACTGCATATACTTTATATTTTAGTGGATGAATAAATTAATTATTTTGTGATAAATACAGAAAATTAATGCGATTGATAAAAAAAGAACAAAATCAATAGTACATCATTGATTTTGTTCTTTTTTTTGCAGTTTACTGTATCAATGGCAGACAAACCACCGTCTTGCCTAGGAAACCAAATAAGATGAGTAACGCCAACGCTTTGCCTCCATCGCTTACGCGCTATGCCTGGCTGTCCATCGCAACGGCTATTGCCACCATCGGACTCAAAGGTGTGGCGTGGAAAATGACCGGTTCGGTCGGTCTGCTGTCTGATGCCATCGAATCCGTGGTCAACCTCGCGGGAGCCTTGATGGCGCTCTGGATGCTAACCCTGGCTGCGCTTCCGGCCGACGACAACCACGCCTATGGACACGGCAAAGCCGAATATTTTTCGAGCGCTTTTGAGGGATTCCTGATCCTACTGGCGGCCGCCAGTATCGCCTATGCCGCGGTTGAGCGTATATTAACCCCGCAGCCGCTCGGCGCGATTGGTGTCGGGCTACTGGTTTCAGTGGTCGCTTCGGTGCTTAATTTTGTCACGGCACGAATCTTGTTAAGAGCGGGCAAGCAGCACAACTCAATCACGCTTGAGGCAGATGCGCACCACCTGCTGACCGATGTCTGGACGTCGGTCGGTGTCATTTTGGGCGTCGGGCTGGTTTCGCTGACCGGCTGGTTCTGGGTCGATCCGGTGGTTGCATTGCTGGTCGCAGCCAACATCGTGTGGACCGGCTATCAACTCATGAGTCGTTCGGCCGCGGGCCTGATGGACGTCTCACTGCCGACCGAAAAACTCGAAAAAATCGAGTCATTGCTGGCAGCATACCGTGAGCAAGGACTCGATTTCCATGCACTGCGCACACGCCAGGCAGGCGGGCGCGCTTTCATGACACTGCATATCCTGGTCCCTGGGCATTGGACCGTGCAATACGGGCACAACTGGGCTGAGCGCATAGAGAATGATATCCGCACAGCACTGCCTTATATCCATATCACCACTCACGTAGAACCGTTGGAAGATCCCGCGTCAATGAACGATCAAGCGCTAGACCGCTCGCACACTTAAATCCGACCACAGTGCGGTTACAGCGCTTCAGTGTCATCACCCCTTTAGCCCCAGCAGTTGTTTGAGTGATTTTAAATAGCGCCGGCTTACTGGTACCCCTTGACCATTATTTAAGACAATTTCCGCCTGGCCGGACTCTTCTAGTCGAATCTCGCGCAGATGTGCCATATTGACTAAAAACTGCCGGTGACAACGTACCAGTGTAGTGCGGTTTTCCAGGGTTTTCAGCGTCAGTTCGGTATAACATTCCCCTCCGGCCAGACTGGTGACATAGACTCCGCTCAAGCGCGAATTGGCAAACAACACTTCGTCGGTTTTCAGCAGATAAATGCGACTATGACCCGCACAGGGGATATAGGCCAAACGGCCTTCCTGTTCGGTTAAGGTGAGGATATTCTGTTCGGGCCGCTCAGCGTGTAGGCTGCTGAGTGTTTTGGCTAGCCGTCGGGCTTCGATAGGTTTAAGCAGGTAATCAAACGCCCGCTCTTCAAATGCCATAATGGCATATTCATCGAAGGCAGTCACAAAAACGATATAAGGCATGCTGGCGGGATCGATCATACTGATCATTTCTAAGCCACTGATACGCGGCATCTGGATATCCAGGAACACCACATCCGGATGCAGTCGGTGTATCGCGCCGATCGCTTCGAGAGCATTGGCACATTCCCCAATCAGGTTGACCAGCGGGTCTTGTTGAAGCAAGCAGCGCAGGTTTTCCCGGGCCAGTGGTTCATCATCGACGATCAATACACTTAACATGCCACCAGCTCCTCCAAGGGCAAACTTAACGTGATGCGGGTAAATAAGTCCGGCTGACATTCAACGCTGACGCCAAATTTTTCGCCATAGCGTATGCGAATACGTTTATCCACCAGATTCATGCCCAGTCCGTTATTGTCGGCCTCAATGTGGTACAGACCTGCATTATCCTCAATACTTAGCCGTAGCTGTTGGTCCCGGCATTGCGCGCGCAAGGTGACGATCCCCTGACCAAGCAGTTGTGACGTGCCGTGTTTGATGGCATTTTCAACCAGCGGTTGCAGGGAAAAAGCCGGTAAGTGCATACCCAGCAGCGCCGGGGGCAACTCGAACCTGATCTCCAAACGCTCTTGGAAGCGGGCTTTTTCGATTTGTAGATAGGCATTAACATGTTCTATTTCATCGGCCAAAGTGACAATCTCCGCCGAACGTTTGAGATTTTTACGAAAAAACGTCGACAGATTTTGTACCAACTCGCTCGCCTGATCGCTATCGCGGCGAATGACCGCCACCAAGGTGTTAAGCGCGTTAAACAAAAAATGTGGATTAACCTGGGCATGTAATAATTTTATTTCCGACTGGGTCAGCAAGAGCTTGTGGCGTTCGTACTGTCCGGCCAGAATTTGGGCGGATAGCAGGCTGGCAATGCCTTCCCCCAAGGTGCGATTGATGGAACCAAACAAGCGGTTCTTCGCTTCGTATAATTTGATGGTGCCAATAACTTCATCGTTCTCGCCGCGAAGGGGTATCACCAGGGTAGAACCTAATTTGCAATTGCGTCGCAGCGAGCATTGATAGGGTGTTTCATTGCCGTCGGCATACACCACTTCATTGTTATCAATGGCCCGTCGTGATTGGGATGAAGAAATTAACGTACCGGGCAAATGGTGGTCGTCACCAATGCCGATAAACGCCAGCAGTTTTTCTCGATCGGTGATGGCGACAGCGCCGATTTCCAGTTCGTGATAAATCACCTCTGCCACCTTCATACTGTTTTCCTGATTGAACCCCTGACGCAGCAAACCTTCAGTACAGACGGCTATTTTTAGCGCCCGGGCGGAAAAGGCCGAGGTGTATTTTTCAATCATGGCCCGCCGGTCCAGCAAGATCCGCATGAACATCGCCGCACCAACGCTATTGGTCACAATCATTGGTAACGCAATGTTTTTTACCAAACGCAACGCTTCCTCGTAAGGCCGAGCCACCGCCAGGATAATCATCATCTGGACAATCTCCGCGACCAGCGTCACGCCGGCTGCGGTAAACGGATTGAATAACCGATCGATGCGGCCGTGTCGCAGCAAAAAACGATGCGCCAACCCACCAAGCAACCCCTCCACTACTGTTGAGATCATGCAACTCACCGCCGTCATACCGCCCAGAGAGTAGCGATGTATTCCGCCGGTCAGGCCCACCAGGATACCCACCACCGGACCGCCCAGTAGTCCCCCCAGCACCGCACCGATAGCTCGGGTATTGGCAATGGAATCTTGGATATGTAACCCGAAATAGGTGCCCATAATGCAAAACATGGAAAACATGACATAACACAGCAGTTTATGCGGCAAACGAACGGTCACTTGCATCAACGGGATAAATAGTGGAGTTTTACTGAGAAGATACGCAATCACTAAATAGACGCACATTTGCTGAAGCAGCAGCAAAACCAGATTAAATTCATGCATGTGAAATGGCTCTAAATACCCCCCGGGCGGGAAAAAGCACAACCCGGGCATAATGCCATTACAGTAGCGAAAACCATCGCAGCAGTATTTGATCGCGTTCACTAATCTACTAATTGGCTAATCATTTATATTGCTATTATCACTGGACTACGGTGCGCCATAGTGCCGGGTCTTGACGGTTGCGTCAGCACTAATGGGAATTTGACGCATCATGTTGTATATTTGCTGCATAAGATTGCTAGCGGCGCTTTTGCGACCATAACACAGGACAAAACGTTGAGTTATCAACCCGATCCGATTGAGCACGCTTTTCTGGGTTCCAGCGTGTATGCCTCTTTGCGGCAGGCGCTGATAACCGGTCAGTTGAAGCCCAACGATCGGCTGCGCATCCGCGAACTGGCTGCCCAGGTCGGCACCAGCGTCACGCCGGTACGGGACGCCGTGCTGCAGTTGGCCCGCGAGCAGGCGTTGGAAATGCGTACACCCAAGGATATCCGCGTCCCCATATTGACGTCTGCACAATATGGGGAGATCTGTACCCTGCGCCTGGAGCTGGAGGCCCTTGGTGCCCATCGGGCAGCACAGCTGATTAATCCAGCGGACCTGCAAAGGTTGACCGTCAATATCAAAAGCACCCTGCACGCCATGACCACAGACGATCTTGCTGCGATCCTGCGGCTTAACAGTGAGTTTCATTTGCTGGTGGCGCGCAGCGCCCAAATGCCGTTGCTGAGCAGTTTTATCGATCGGCTGTGGATGCGTGCCGGGCCGCATATCGCGCAGGCGTTCACCAATGCGGCCCAGCAGAGTGTAGTGAAGAGTGTAGTGAAACATCATCAGGATCTACTGGCCGCACTGCGCCGGCAAGACAGCGAAGCCGCCGCCGCCGCCATTCGTCTGGATATTATGGCGGTGCACCAGCTGTTGATCGGGTATTTAGCATCAAGGTAGATAAGCTCGTTTAACAGGCTACAATATTGTGCAAGGTTCATTATTTTTTATTACCTTCAGGCTTCGTGGCCACGCTATTTGCCAAAACAACGCATGCTGATTACCCGGCTGGGACGTGCTAAAATGGCAGCCAATCAATTCGGTTATATGGAGTTATATATTCACGCTAATATATTTACTTGCACTATCATATTAGTATTCATATTATTAATATGAAAATGTTCACATGTTTTTTAAAAGTTGACATCAAAAAAATCTTTAGTATCATATCAAATTACAAATCCATTTAAATAATTACTTTAGTAGAGAAAAATATGGTTGACCAAAGTATTGGTTTATTTACATACCCCATAGGTACTGGTTTATATCATCCATTCGATCCTACCGACGACCAGCAACGTGCGTTTGTCAATCAAATCATTGATGTCTGCAGCAGAACAATCATTACGGACAAAAAATCTTCTCGTGAAAAAGAACAGTGGAAAGAGGTGTTAGAAGATGAATTTTTAGAATTTGATTTTGACGACCCAGAAGATTCTTATTACGAAAAGAAAAACAGTATGGTTAGCCATTTGTGTAACGTTAGCAATCCGGCGAAATGCGAGGAATTAATCCACAACATCGCCTATTTTTGCATAGACCAACATCATGCTATACCACTTACGGCAGTGAAACTGTTAAGTTCCCATGATTCACTGGAGCCCCTTAAGCAATTTGTTGCTGAATTATATCAAGATATACCGCATTTTCATGATCCTCTTAGTCCTATGCAATTTGCGAAACCTTTTGTCGAAATTCGAGGTAAAGCGTTAATCGAACAAAACTGGAAAGTGAGCGATATAATCGATGAATATAACAGTCTTTGTAGCAGATTTAAGTTACCAGAAATAGCTATTAACATTTTAACTTCTCTGACGCTGGAAAAAAAAGGCCAAGCATTGATAAATGAAGGTAAAAGCTGTCAGGAAATTATTGATGAATTGGGTTTAAATTATGAATTCAACCTGACACCTCTTTATGAACTATTCATTAATCATTTTGGAAAACAGGACCTATTGGATGGAAAAAAAACCTGGCAATACGTCACCAAAGATTTTCCAGAATCATCCAAGGAAGTGGCATCAAGCATAAAGGATATGCACCTTTTAAAGCACGGTATTGACCACTATATTAATAAGCCAGAGAGCCGTGCGGAATTGTTCGAGTATTATGAAATCAATACGCTAAAAACCAAAAATTCATTTTATCTGGCGGTTGTGAAACAAATAGTATCAAGGGAAGTGGAACAGCTAGCGTCAAAGAAAGGTCCAGGTTGCATAAACTGTGAATCAATCGCCTCAACATATCAGATTTTTTCAGCCGCTGCTTTAGAAAAACTTGATAAGCAGGCTATAGCTCATTTTGCGGATGGCCTTATCAAGGATAAAAAGAAGAACCCTACGGTGGACTCTGTGGCGCTTTCGCTAGGGCTCACTCAACTGAAAAGCCTCGAATTACTCGAGATGCGGTTTGTCGAGTTGATCATCAAACCACAAATCACCAAAGAGACCAGTAAGGAGCAAAAGGATAAGCTTCTCAGCGAGATAAATATTACTGATCATCTTGCAACAAAAACGGTCGAGAAATGGTATGAATATAAGTATGTGCCGAATACACCGCCTCCATGGATGAGCCCGGGAGCTGCAAGAATGTATGATAAAAAACCTACTAGTCTCAATACTCGTTAAACGCCAACTATTGCGACAATAGCCTTTAATATTGAACGGATGCCGCATACAAGCCTGCCTCCAGCCGGTATGCGCTACCTCGCTGCCTACCCGCCGGCCGTCGTGCCGCGGATCCGCTCCGCGCGTCGGCGCAGCATTTCCATCACCAGCAGCAGCACAAGCGAGGCGCCGACCATCAGCGACGCGGCGGCGGCAATGGTTGGGTCTAGATTCTCACGAATACCGGCAAACATTTGAATCGGCAACGTGCGCTGTGCCGGGCTGGCTAAAAATAAAGTGACCACCACCTCATCAAACGATGCGGCAAAGGCAAACAACGCGCCTGAGAACACCCCTGGTGCAATCAGCGGCAACGTCACCTTGAGCAACACTTGCCAGGGCGGCGCGCCAAGACTGGCGGCAGCCCGCGAGAGGTTTTGATCGTAATTTTTCAGCACCGCCGTCACCGTGATCACCACAAACGGCACCCCCAACATGGCGTGCGCCAGCACTAACCCCAGATAGCTGTTTAGCAGCGACAAACGGGCGAAAAAGAAAAACAACCCGACGGCAACAATCACCACCGGGGCGATCATCGGCGAGATGATAATCGCCATGACCAGGGCTTTGCCGCGAAACTCACCACGCGACAGCCCGATAGCGGCCAAAACGCCGAGTACCGTGGCCAAGATGGTGGCCAGCGGGGCAATGATAAGGCTGTTGCCCAAAGCGTCTAACCACTCGTTGGAGTGAAAAAATGCCCGGTACCAGCGTAGGGAAAAACCACTTAACGGGTAGCTGAGAAATGCACTGACGTTAAAGGAGAGTGGGACGATGATTAACACCGGCACGATCAGAAACAACAGCGCCGCCGCCCCGTAGAGAGTAAACAGTCCGTTCCATAAGCGCATGAGCGCGGTACCTTTGGGTCTTAGCATAATAAATTTCCGATGGTTATCCGATAAATCTCTTCCGTTATACCTATTCGATGTCACGTTGTCGGCAGTGGGTTAACACGTGGATCCCGATGAGCCTGGATGGTCAAAAACTCGGGTTAACCTGCACCGCCAATGCTTATGCAAGGTGAAATATCAACAGGTATCGCCTAGCGGGCAGCTATTTCCGCCTGAGTCCGGGTAACCCGGATATAAACAAGGTAAAGCATGATCACGATCACCAGCAGTTGGCTACCCAGCGCCGCCGCCATTCCCCAGTTCATGGTGGTATTGGTAAAGAACGCGACAAAATAACTCAACATTTGATCGCCCGGTCCCCCCAGTAACGCCGGGGTGATGTAATAACCGATGGCCATGATAAAGACCAGCAGCCCGCCGGCTGCCACGCCCGCGTAGGTTTGCGGCACGTACACCCGCCAAAAGGCGACAAACGGATGGGCACCGAGGGAAATCGCCGCGCGCATGTAGTTTGGCGAAATACCCTTCATTACCGCATAAAGCGGTAATACGATAAAGGGCAGCAGGATATGGGTCATGGCGATATAAACCCCAATCCGGTTAAACACCAGCTCCAGGGGTTTATCAATAATACCGAGGTGTATTAACCCGCCGTTGATCAGACCGCCAGACTGCAATAACACAATCCAACTGGCGGTACGCACAATCAACGAGGTCCAAAAGGGCAATAGCACCATAATCATCAGCAAATTTGCCCGGCCAGCAGGTTGCTTGGACAACCAGTAGGCTAACGGATAACCCAGTACCAAACATAATAGTGTGACCACCCCCGCCATTAATAACGTGCGCTCCAGCACATTCACATACAACGCCTTATCGTCCGGTAACCGGGTTACCGCACCCGTGTGAATATCCACTTTACGATCAAATACCGCCAGCAGGTATAGCGCGGTAAATGGCCGGGAGGCCCGTTGCACAGAACGCCAGGTGTCAATGTTGCGCCACAGCGGTAACGCGGTGGTTAGCGCCGTGCGGGTCGCGCCCGGCTGGGTGATATCGTCTGGGGCAGCGCGCAGCGTGTGCATAATCAACGAGCGATAGGACGGATCCTCATAGCTTAACCGCTTAGCCACTGATGAAATCTGCCCACTCGCGCGCGCCGAGCGCAGATCGCTGACCAGCGCCTGGAAGGTTGAATCATCTGGGATGGCGTTGCCATCCCAGTGGGACAACGCCGCCGTGACGGTAGGCATCGCCGTTCGCAGCTCGGGATTCGCCACGCTTTTTACCAGCACCGACGCAATCGGGACGACAAAACTGAGGCCGATAAATAGCAGCAGCGGCGCCACCAACAGCCAGGTACGACGCTTATGTTTTTTTTGCGACTGATGCAATTGCTGCATAAGCGTCGAGCCGTGTCCGGCCTCGTTGCCGGCCGTTATCATTTCTGTCATGAATTATTCTCCGGTAAGCATGGCGAAGTCCACTTATTGAGCGGCCCAGGCGTTAAAACGTTGTTCCAGATCTTCGCCATGTTCAATCCAGAATTTGGTATCCACCGGCAGGGCGTGCGCCAGGTTAGCCGGCGCAGTCGGCAGGTTAGCGGCAAGTGCCGGGTCAAGCAACGCAATGGTTTTTTTATTGGTTGGACCGTAAGGAATATTTTCAGCAAATACTTTCTGGTTTTCCGATTGGTTGGCGAAAGCAATAAACTTTTCAGCCAGCGCCTTATGCGGTGATCCCTTGACGATCGCCCAGCTGTCTAAATCATACAGGCTGTTATCCCAGACCATTTTAAACTCATGACCCTCTTTTGCCGCTGCGCCAACACGGCCATTATAAGCGGAGCTCATGACGACATCGCCGGCCACCAACCATTGCAGCGGTTGCGCACCAGATTCCCACCATTGGATGTCCGGTTTTAGCTGGTCAAGCTTACGAAACGCCCTATCCACACCAGCCTTGGTGGCCAGCAGCGGGTACACATCTTCGCGTTTGACGCCGTCCGCCAGCAGGGCAATCTCCAGCGTAAATTTGGCACTTTTGCGCAACCCACGCTTGCCGGGAAACTCTTTGACATTCCAGAAATCAGCCCAACTGGTCGGTGCCGTTTTCAGCTTTTGCGCATCGTAGGTCAACACCGTCGACCACAAAAAGATGCCGGCGCCGCACTCGGTAGCAGATCCAGTGACATAGCCAGCCTTATCGCCTAACTTGGACCAATCCAAGGGTTCAAACAGGCCCTCGTCACAGCCGCGACGTAATTCTGGTCCTTCCACTTCAACGATGTCCCAACCCACCTGACCGGTCTGCACCATGGCGCGAATCTTTGCCATTTCGCCATTATATTCACCCGCCTGGATGTCTCCGTTGCCCGCAGCGGTAAAAGGCTGATAGAAGGCTTTTTCCTGGGCATTCTTATTTTGTCCACCAAAGGACACGACGGTTAACGTCTCCGCCTGCGCTTGAAACGCCAACCCGATCAATAATGTGGATACCGCAAATGTTTTCAACATACCCTGCCCCTTTAAATGTCATCAATCAGTAAGTCATCATCAATGCCGTAGCGACGAGGGTTCATTACCCTCAGCATCTAGCGCATGCTGTTTAGCTTTTTGATCATGGAAATCGGCTTGCGTGATACTTATGATGCATCATGCATCATATATTAAGCATCTTTCGTGCCACTTTGTCAGTAAAGGGATATTGGCGTATTTAGCGGGAACTTCGGGGAAAAGTGGTTAATTATAACAAATTCATGCGTTATCTTCGTGCATCTAGCGAAGGGGTTGCACCTTATAGAGGCAACCCCTTGCTACACCGTCGCCATTGACCTCATCGGTCGGCGCGGTGCGGGATCGCTAGATCAAGAGACATCCAGGCAAAGGTATTTCATCTCCAGGTATTCATCGATGCCAAAACGGGATCCTTCCCGTCCGAGGCCGGACTGCTTGACGCCGCCAAACGGTGCGACCTCGTTGGAGATCGCGCCGGTATTAACGCCGACCATGCCATATTCCAGCGCGGCCGGTACCCGCCACTGACGCCCGGCGTCCCGGGTAAAGACATAGGCCGCCAGACCGAACTCGGTATCGTTGGCCAACGCCACCGCCTGAGCTTCATCGACAAAAGGAAACAGCGGTGCCACTGGACCAAAGGTCTCCTCACGAGCAAAACGCATGCTCGCCGTTACCCCGCCAATCACCGTAGGCTCAAAAAATGTTCCGCCCAAGGCATGGACATGCCCGCCGGTAAGCAAGGTTGCCCCTTGTGACAAGGCATCGTCGATATGGGCCTGCACCTTGCTGATGGCGTCAGCATCGATCAAGGGTCCTTGCGTGGTGCCCGCGGTCATGCCATTGCCGACCTTGAGCGCGTTGACCGCACTGACTAAACGGGCCGCCAGGGCCGGATATATGCCCTGTTGCACATAAATACGGTTAGCGCACACGCAGGTCTGGCCGCTGTTGCGGAACTTAGAGGCCATAATGCCCGATACTGCGCTATCCAGGTCGGCATCGTCGAAGACGATAACCGGTGCATTGCCGCCCAATTCCAGGGAGAGTTTTTTGATGGTTGGCGCGCACTGCGCCATCAATAAGCGGCCAATTTCGGTCGAGCCGGTAAAACTGAGTTTGCGCACTATCGGGCTGTCGCACAGAACTTTGCCTACCGCTGCCGCCGGCCCGGTTAACACCTGTAACACGCCATTGGGGATCCCCGCCTGCTGAGCCAGCCAGGCCAGCGCCAACGCAGTAAGTGGAGTTTGTTCTGCCGGTTTGACGATCATGGTGCACCCCGCCGCCAATGCGGGGGCAACTTTACGGGTGATCATCGCGGCCGGAAAATTCCATGGGGTGATGGCGGCGGTCACACCGATGGGTTGCTTGATGACCAGCAGTCGTTGGTTGGCCTGGGGAGACTGCAGTACGCTGCCCTCCACCCGTTTTGCCTCTTCGGCAAACCAGATGATAAAGCTGTTGGCGTAGGTTATTTCTCCGCGCGCTTCAGCCAGGGATTTTCCCTGTTCCGCCGTAAGCAGCCGTGCAAGATCCTCTTGATGCTGATCAATTAACCGTGCCCATTGCTGCAACAGCGTTGCACGCTGTTTACCGGTTAACGCGCGCCAGGACACCAGCGCGGCAGCCGCGGCATCAATAGCCGCGTCGGTTTGGTCGCGGCTGACCTGCGCCACCTCAGCCAGCACTTCACCGGTAGCCGGGTTCAGTACCGCCGCTGGCACACAGGTATCACCATCGCACCACCGGCCGTCGATCAACGCTTGATGGCGAAGCAATTGCGGATTATCTAGCTGCATACGAATCACATCCTTCTTGAAATTATGCCTTGAGCAACCGGCTCAACAGGTCCAATGCCGCCGAGAACTGATCATCAGGGATGGTTAGCGGGTACAGGAAACGAATGACATTGCCGTGTACGCCGCAGGTCAGCAGCAGCAAACCGTTTTCCAGAGCCTGTTTCTGGATGCGTTTAGTATAGAGGGCATCGGGTTTTCCGCTGATCGGGTCGGCAAATTCCACCGCGACCATTGATCCGCGACCGCGTACCGCAGAAATCGCCGGGCACGTTTGACGGGCCTGTTCCAGCACTTCCATCAAATGGGCTCCCAAGCGCTGCGCGCGCGCGCAGAGCTGCTCGTCGTCTATCACCTCAAGTACCGCCAGCGCCGAGGCCACCGCCAGCGGATTGCCGGCATAGGTGCCACCCAAACCACCAGGCCCTGGAGCATCCATCACCTCGGCGCGGCCGGCCACAGCGGAGATAGGAATGCCACCGCCCAGGCTTTTGGCCATAGTGATCAAATCCACCTTCACCTGCGGACAATGATCCATGGCGAACAGTTTGCCGGTGCGGGCAAAACCACTTTGCACTTCATCGGCAATCAGTAAAATGCCGTGCTGGTCGCACAATTGACGTAGGCCGATAATAAATTCGTCCGGGGCAATATTGAATCCACCTTCGCCCTGAATGGGTTCAAATAAAATGGCGGCAACCTGGTCCGGGCTGATGTCCGTATGGAATAAGCTATCAATGCTGGCCAACGCCTGGGCTACCGAAACACCATGCAGTGGGTTGGGATAGACCGCATGAAATACCTGTCCAGGCAAAGGACCAAAACCCAGTTTATAGGGAGCCACTTTGCCGGTCAGCGCCAGCGTGAGCAAGGTACGGCCGTGGAATGCACCGCCAAAGGTGATCACGCCCGGTCGTTTAGTGTATGCACGAGCAATCTTCACCGCATTTTCCACCGCTTCAGCACCGGTGCTGAACAAGGTGGTTTTAACCGGGCCGGCCACTGGCACTCTGGCGTTCAGTTTTTCTGCCAGCTCGATATAATTGCCATAAGGCACAACCTGATAAGCCGTATGGGTAAATAGCTCCAGTTGCTTTTTGATGGCCGCGATAATTTTGGGATGTCGGTGGCCGGTGTTAAGCACCGCGATACCGGCGGAGAAATCGGTGAATTGTCGACCTTCTTCATCCCACAACGTGGCGTTTTCCGCCCGAGCGGCATAAAAATCGCACATCACCCCGACACCGCGCGGTGTAGCCAATAAGCGCCGTTGATCTAATTCGCTGTTCTTCATGCTGCTATTCTCCCAATATGATGCGGCATAACATGCGGTGAAACCGACCCAAGCTTAACTCCCATTGCCATTTACCCCTGTTGTGGCTCTATAATCCAGTGCCAGTTTTAAATAAATGAAGGTGCCAATTGCGTAGTCTCTTAACGGATTTTTTGTTATCCCAGCTCAGCGCGCGTACTGACGGCCCTCTGCATCGCCGGTTGTACGACTGTATTCGCCTGGCAATCCTTGATGGCGGCATTCGTTCAGGCAGCCGTTTGCCCCCCACCCGCGATTTGGCGAAAGAACTGTCGTGCTCTCGCAACACCGTAAGCGCCGCCTATGATCAACTGCTGGCGGAGGGGTATCTTTTTACCCGCGCCGGAAGTGGTACTTTTGTCACCGACCATATGCCCGACGGTTTTATGGCCACCGTGGAACCCGTATTGCCGGACTGCTCACGTCGCGCTATAGAGGCATTTTCCGGTCGGGGGGCGCGCCTGTTGACACAGGCGGGCGCGTCGCCACATCAGTGGGGGGCGTTTATCCCTGGCGTGCCCGATGTGTCGAGTTTCCCCCATAGCCTATGGCGCCGTATTCATTCGCGCCTGATCCGGCGGATCAAACCTGACTATCTGACCTATTCACGCATGGGTGGCAGCCCTGAATTACAGCAGGCGCTGGTGGACTATTTACGGGTTGCCCGTTCGGTAAACTGTGTGGCAGAGCAGATCATTATCACTGAGGGCACCCATCAGGCCATTGATTTACTGGCCAAAATGCTGTGCAATGACGGCGATAGCGCCTGGATTGAAGAGCCGAGTTATTGGGGAATACGCAATGTGTTGGCGATCAACGGCGTGGAGATTATACCCATCGCTGTGGATAATAACGGGCTTTTCCCGCCGACAAACCGTCCAGAGACCCCGCCACCTCGACTGATATGCGTGACACCGTCACATCAGTACCCGACCGGAGCCGTCATGGGTCTGCAGCGGCGCCAGTTGCTGCTGTCGTTGGCGCAGGAATGTGGCGCCTGGGTGGTTGAGGATGATTACGACAGTGAATTCCGCTTTTCCGGTAACCCGATCCCCGCGTTGCAAAGCCTGGTGCCTGGTGCGCCGGTTATCTACATTGGCACGTTTAGCAAAACCCTTTATCCCGGACTGCGCATTAGCTACATGGTGCTGCCTTTGGCTCTCGCCGGCGAGATGCGTCGTGCACATTCGGAACTGTATCGCGGTGGGCACTGGATCACTCAATTGGTGTTGGCGCAGTTTATTGCCGAGGGGCATTATGCGTCCCATATTCGTCGCATGCGTCTGTTGTACGGTAAACGCCGCTCGGCGCTAAGCCGACTGATTCTACGCGAGCTTGGCCCCGACGCATTACGCGACGATAGCAACGCTGGGCTGCATCTGGTCATGTCCTTACCCGATGAGGTGGATGATGTTGCTTTGGCGCGTTCGGCAGGTGAGCATGGGATCTATGTGCGACCACTGTCGAGTTATTACCTCACGGCACCGAGTAAAAAAGGCTTACTGCTGGGATATGCCTGTGTGGAGGATGACGCTATTGAGCCTGCGTTCATGGTCTTGATGCGCTGTTTAGCGCAGCAACGCCAGCAATAAGTCATATTTGCATCAGGAGCATAACGCGCGTTGACCGGCAACCCGTGAGTCATTGTGCGTCCCTTGGCGGTTACGCCCCGAATTGGCCACGGTGGCACTGTTTTGGTGCCGACCAATACAGTTGGATCACATCAGCCCGGACTGCGGGATAATAATATAAAAAAGACATGGGATATCAGTCAGTTGAGAAAATCATCTCCACCGATTTTTTTTGGCTGTTTGCGCTAAAAATAGCTTGTGGCGGTCAATCCCGGATGGTAAAGATAGTCAATATTAGGTCCGGAGCTCGCCCCATAGGGGTAAAGCATAATCCGTGCCATAACCTCGTCGGCAAAGACATGCACCTGCTTAACTCCCATTAACAGGTCAATGTTTACGTGATGGTCTACGCGGCTGGTTTGGCGGGTGTATGACTGCCTGACCAACGCATCCGCATGCCGCCAAGAGGTTAAGAGGTATGATTGCTCTATGAAAAGCTATGTCAGTTTTAAAAATATCCAGAAAACCTATGACGGCGACAAGCTGGTGGTGAAGAATCTGAATTTGGATATTGCCGAAGGAGAATTCTTGACGTTGCTGGGACCTTCAGGCTCCGGTAAGACCACCAGTTTAATGATGCTGGCAGGTTTTGAAACGCCCACTCAAGGGGAAATTTTACTGCACGGTCAGCCGCTGCATCATTTACCGCCCCATCAGCGCGATATTGGCATGGTATTCCAAAATTACGCGCTGTTTCCTCATATGACGGTGGCGCAAAACCTGGCGTTTCCCTTATCCATTCGCCGGATGAACCGCAGTGATATTAAGGAAAAAGTCGATCGGGTGCTGGATCGCGTTAAACTTACCGAACTGGCTGACCGTTATCCTGCCCAGATGTCTGGTGGCCAGCAGCAGCGTGTGGCATTGGCGCGCGCGCTGGTGTTTGAGCCTAAGTTAGTCTTGATGGACGAACCTTTGGGCGCCTTGGATAAGCAACTGCGTGAACATATGCAAATGGAGATTAAAGCGCTGCATCAGGCGCTGGAGTTGACCATTGTTTATGTTACCCACGATCAAAGTGAAGCGATGACCATGTCGGATCGGGTGGCGGTGTTTAATGACGGCATCATCCAGCAGATTAATAGCCCCAGTACGCTTTACGAAGAGCCACAAAATACCTTTGTTGCCCAGTTTATTGGCGAAAATAATAGCCTGCTGGCGACCCAAGCCGGTAGCGATGGCGATTATTATCTGGCCACGCTGGATAACGGCGAACGACTGCGAGCCTTGAAGGTACGTCCCAGTTCGCCGGGTCGTAAAATTATGCTGTGTATCCGTCCGGAACGCATCAAGATCAATGTTCCACCCACCGAATTGCCGCCGGATTCACAGCGGATTAGTGCGCGTATTACCCAGTATATTTACCTGGGCGATCATGTGCGCATGATCACCGAAGTCGCCGGGCAACCGAATTTTATGGTCAAACTCAGTGCCGCGGAGGTCGATGCCCAGTGGGTGGTAGGAAGCGAAGTGTGGTTATCCTGGCATGAACGCCATATGCGTGCGTTGGACGGTATCATCACGCATTGATGCATGATGACAGGTTACAATAGACCGTTTTTTATTATCCCGGGGGATCCCCCGGGGCTATCACGCGCCAGCAAACTCATAGCGCAACGCATCAAGTGCCTCAGTGGTTAGCGTCGGATGAGGCGATAAACCCACAACACCACAATGGCACCTATCACCGCCACGACAAAACTGCCGAAATTAAACCCATCAACCCGCCCATGGCCAAAGAAGGTGCTGATATAACCACCGACGACTGCACCGATAATCCCCAGCAGCACGGTGATGATAAACCCGCCGCCGTCTCGGCCCGGCATGATCCATTTCGCGATAATACCCGCAATAAGACCAAAAATAATCCATGATAAAATGCCCATCTTTTCTCCCCTTGGTTGCCACTTGACGTTGGTGACGGTCAATAAAATAAAAAAACAATTATCAAATAAATCATGAAACTATCTTATTATAGTTAATAATAAAAATTTAGTACGAAATTATACTGGCAATGCAGTTAACTCGATGAGACTGAGTTCGCCCCCGAATACTGCCCCGGTATCAATGTAAAACTGGTTATAATAATGCCGAATACGATTTAGCGGCGTATGGCCAAAAAAGAAATGGGTCGCACCGGAAATAGGCGTTCCCCGCCCTCGCTGATTACGGGTAATGCGCCGACGGCTCCATAAGACTTCCTCGGTCGATATCGGTTGTTCGAAACCATAGTCATCCAAAGGATAGTCCGCATGCGCAATCACGATGTGCCGATCGGCCATGGGGATGTCGATAACCAAAGGCAACTGGGCACACAGCGTGACCAGCGTTTGCGCGCGCCGTTGCTCCGAGTCAGCCATACGTAAATACCACGCACCCCCATTGGCGAGCCACAGACCGCTATCGCCGCTGTGCAACGCGTCGATAGCCATTTGCTCATGGTTGCCTCGCACCGCGCAAAACCAGGGTTCATCTAATAATGACAGGCATTGCAGATTTTCCGGTCCACGATCGATTAAATCTCCCACTGAAATCAGCAAATCGCGCTGCTTATCAAATTGCTGCCGCGCCAGTTTTTCCAGCAGTTGATCATAACAGCCGTGCAGATCGCCCACCACAAAGAGGCGTTGCCACCTTGCGGGATCAATTTTGCGATAAACCGCCACCGATTTCTGGCTGGTCATAGCGTCCCCCCCAATAAACACACTGGTTTATTAAGCATAGCAGCGCCCTGCTGTTGGCGCGCCTAAGCTCGATGAGGGGGGATACCCGCTAAAGCTGACGCTTATCTGATCATCGGCAGTTTAAGCCCATATTTTTCCGCACACGCAATGGCGTCGGGATAACCCGCATCGGCATGCCGCATCACGCCGGTGGCCGGATCGTTCCACAGCACCCTGGCCAGCCGCTCGTCGGCTTTTTCAGTGCCGTCGCAGACGATAACCATGCCGGCATGCTGTGAAAATCCCATACCTACGCCGCCGCCATGATGCAAACTGACCCAGGTCGCCCCGCCGGCGGTGCTGAGCAACGCATTCAGTAACGGCCAGTCGGATACCGCATCCGAGCCGTCACGCATGGATTCGGTTTCCCGATTTGGCGAGGCCACCGAACCACAGTCCAAATGATCACGGCCAATCACGATAGGCGCTTTCAGTTCACCGCTGCGTACCATCTCGTTAAACGCCAGACCGGCCAGGTGACGTTCTCCCAACCCCAGCCAGCAGATACGCGCCGGCAGACCCTGAAAGGCAATGCGCTCACGCGCCATGTCCAGCCAGCTATGCAGTAACGCGTTATCGGGAAACAGTTCCTTAAGCTTGGCATCGGTTTTATAAATGTCTTCAGGGTCACCGGATAACGCCACCCAGCGGAACGGACCTTTGCCTTCGCAAAACAACGGACGAATGTAAGCCGGGACAAAACCCGGGAAATCAAAGGCATTGCCCATACCTTCATCAAATGCCACCTGACGAATATTATTGCCATAATCTACCGTGGGCACACCCATGGCATGGAACGCCAGCATGGCGTTAACATGTACCGCCATGGACTTGCGCGCAGCGCTGATAACGCTGGCAGGATCGGCAGTCTTGGCAGCATTCCATTGATCGAGGCTCCAGCCGGACGGCAGGTAACCGTTCAGCGGATCATGGGCAGAGGTTTGATCGGTGACGATATGCGGGCGCGCACCGCCGGCGGCAGCGCGTTTGGCCAGTTCCGGCATAATCTCGGCTGCATTACCCAGCAACCCGACGGAAATGGCTTCGCCCTTGGCACAAGCGTCTTCAATAAGCTTTAGTGCCTCATCTATATTATAAGCCTTGTGATCCAGGTAGCGGGTGCGCAAACGGAAATCAATGCGCGATTCCTGGCATTCAATGGCCAGTACGCAGGCACCGGCCAGCACACCGGCCAGCGGTTGGGCCCCACCCATGCCACCCAGTCCGGCGGTCAAGATCCATTTGCCGCGCAAATCGTTGCCGTAGTGTTGGCGTCCGGCTTCGGCAAAGGTTTCAAACGTCCCCTGAATGATGCCTTGAGCGCCGATATAAATCCATGAGCCGGCGGTCATCTGGCCATACATCATCAGGCCGGCCCGGTCGAGCTCATGGAAATGTTCCCAATTGGCCCAATGCGGCACCAGGTTGGAGTTGGCGATCATCACGCGCGGCGCGTCCACATGGGTACGAAATACGCCCACCGGTTTACCCGATTGCACTAACAGTGTTTCGTCTTCCTCTAAATCCCGCAGACTGGCCAAAATGGCCTCAAAACAGGGCCAGTTGCGCGCGGCTTTGCCAATGCCACCATACACCACCAGATCATCGGGGCGTTCGGCCACATCGGGATCAAGGTTGTTTTGGATCATGCGGTATGGGGCTTCAATCAGCCAGTTCTTGCAGGTTAATTCACTGCCGCGTGGGGCGCTGACGGGGCGGGCGACAGCGTTGCTGAAGTCATCTTTCATCACGGATTCCTTTATGGTCAAATCGGCTTATCGGGGTGTCGGTAGGTGGCTGGGCAATAACCTCAGCACGTCCGACGGCACGCTGAATTCGGCGACCCACAGGCGCATCGCCTCAATATCCGGCGCCAGTAGCCGGTCTTGGGCTAAGAATGCCACACGTGCACGGATGTCGGCCAACTGTTGTTCAAGTATCGCGGAGCTGTGTAACGGACGGTTGAACTCAATGCCCTGCGCGGCGGCCATGGCTTCAATACCCACCACTACCGAGGTGTTAAAGCACATATCGCCCAGGCGACGGGCGGCAAAGGTAGCCATCGACACATGATCTTCTTGATTGGCGGAGGTCGGCAGACTGTCTACACTGGCGGGATGGGCCAGGGACTTATTTTCCGACGCCAGCGCGGCGGCGGTGACCTGGGCAATCATAAAACCGGAATTGATGCCGCCTTCCTGAATCAGGAACGGCGGCAGTCCTGACAGTCCACTATCTAACAGTAATGCCAGCCGCCGTTCGGAGATCGCACCGATTTCCGCCACCGCTAAGGCGATGATATCGGCAGCGAACGCCACCGGCTCTGCGTGAAAGTTGCCGCCCGAGATCACCTCACCGGTATCGGTAAACACCAAGGGATTATCGGATGCGGCGTTGGCTTCGATTTGCAAGGTGCGCGCAGCAAACAGCAAGTTATCCAGGCACGCCCCCATCACTTGTGGCACACAACGAATGGAGTAGGGATCCTGTACCCGACCGCAGTCAGCATGGGATACCACGATGTCGCTGCCGTCAAGCATGGCCGATACCGCTCGCGCCACCGCAATTTGTCCCGCTTGTCCGCGCGCTTGGTGGATTCGTGCATCAAAGGGTTTCACCGAGCCTTTAATCGCTTCCAACGTCAGGGTGCCGGCCACCAACCCGGCGGCAAACGAACGTTCCGCTTCGAACAGCCCCACCAGCGCCAGGGATGTGGACACCTGGGTACCGTTTAACAGTGCCAGGCCCTCTTTAGGCGCCAGTTTCACCGGTTCCAGCCCCACCAACGCCAGCCCTTCGCACGCGCTGATCAACGCCCCATTAACTCTGACCTGCCCTTCACCAATCAGCATCAATGCCAGATGTGCCAGCGGCGCCAGGTCGCCCGACGCCCCGACTGACCCTTTGGCGGGGATGCAAGGCATAACGCCTGCGTTGTAGAGCGCCAGCAAGGCATCCACTACCGATAAACGAATGCCAGAATGGCCACGCGCCAAGCTGATGATTTTGCACGCCATCACCAAACGCAATACATTATCGTCCAGCAGTTGGCCGGTACCGACGCTGTGGGACAGGACCAGATTACGCTGCAGTTCCGCCAGGCGCTCGGCCGGGATACGCGTTTGCGCCAGCTTACCAAAGCCGGTGTTAATGCCATAAACCACTTCGCCGGTTGACAGAATCTGTTCCACCGTGCGCTGGGCGGCATTAATGGCCTGAGCTGCCGCAGGATCGAGGGAGAGCGCCACCTCACCGTGGTAGATAGCCCGCAGGGTGGTCAAATCAACCTCGCCCGGCACCAAACGACATGGACGTAAAGATGTTGCAGAAGGTGACATAGTCTATTCCTGTCTATACAAGCCAACGGCGCGAGAACTTAAGGTTAAACAGCGTTTTCGCGCCATGATGAATTTTGGTTTATTGACCAAACGCCGGTCAGAGTATGAGTATAACCGGCTATCGTGTTTAGGTTATCCTTGCCTGAGCGTTGCGCTGAATTGTGTATAGTCTTGTCTATACAAGATAGCATTATCAAGCAAAGCCTGTGCCACATTATCCTTTGGCCGCGCCCCCCCGCCATGCCGTCGGCACTGAGTGGCTGCGGCATGGCTATCATCCCGGTTTATGCCGACCGCCCATCTCGGCGGCAGCGCTTATTGCAGTTCGTGTCTTCGCCCCATTATGGCGCACTATGCACTACTATCAGGCAGGCGGGCGGTAATGTCTGCCCACAGCGCCAGGCCGCCCTGCACTGCAGGATACGGCGATAGTGTGCCAGCGTCGGCATGCCACCAGATACCGTTTCGGGCCGTCATCGGCATCTGGCCGGCCAGATGCCACTCGCCCGCCAAGACATACAGCACCCCGGCGTGATCGGCGGGTAATAACTGTGGCCCGGTGATGAGCCGCACTTCGGCAGTATAAGCATCCCGGCGCGTCATAATATTAAAATCCAGACTTGGACCACCCACCAATGTGGCATGAATCTGATCCTCACCGGCAAACGCATGTGGCCGTCCGGGTTGGATCAACGCATGGGAGATGCCGCCGGCACTGTGCAATACCACCCCCGATCCCTCCAACAAGGTAATGATGCGATCTATTCCTGGAAAAGCCGAGAAATCCCCATCGCAATCCAGGGTGGCAATGCTGGCCCGCCACCCAAAAGTGCCGGGTTCGCCCTGCCCTGGCCAACTGACGATTTCCCGGGTGGAACCACCGCCATTGCGCCAGCGGCTGACCGGCAGACGGTCAAAGGAGAATGGCGTTGGTCCGCTCATATTGCCTCCTCACGCAACTCGCGTAATACGCGGGCAAAGTCGGTGGCACTGGTCTGTTCCAAGGGATGGTGGCCTTGATTTATCACCTGTTTCCCGGCCACAAACACATCGCGAATTTGTCCCGGTCCGCCGGCAAAAATCCAACGGTTTAGCAGCCCGTCATCAGGAGTGCTCTGGATATAGGGGTCGTCACCGTCAAGCACCAGCCAGTCAGCGCGATAGCCGACCTCGAGTCGCCCGATCGCCACGCCGCAGGCCTGGGCGCCGCCAGCCAGCGCGGCTGAAAAGAGATTATCCCCCACTGAGGGATGTTGCTGGGTAACCAAACGGTTGCGGCGGCGATCCCGCAGGCGTTGTCCGTACTCCAGCCAACGCAACTCCTCGACCACGTTGAGCGAAACATGACTATCGGAACCGATGCCCCAGCGTCCACCCTGGCCGAGATATTCCGTAGCTGGGAATATGCCGTCGCCCAAATTGGCCTCGGTGGTGGGACACAACCCGACCACCAGCTGATGACGCGCCAAGGCGCTGACTTCTGCGGCGTCAAGGTGGGTGGCATGGATCAGGCACCAGCGGTCATTGACCGGCATGTGATCCAAAAGCCATTGCACCGGGCGACATCCCGACCAGGCGAGACAGTCATCGACTTCCTTTTGCTGCTCCGCCACATGAATATGCACCGGAAAATCCTGCGGCGCCGCGGCCAGGACGTCAGTGAGTTGCGCCGGGCTCACCGCCCGCAGGGAGTGGAAGCACAGGCCCACGCGCTGTAGGGGTACGTCGACCAGAGCGGATGCCAACGTTTGCTGCTGGTGCAGATAGGTTTGTGTATCCTGAATAAACCGCCGTTGACCGGGCTGGGCCGCCTGCGCACCAAAACCAGCATAGCTGTAGAGCACCGGCAACAACGTCAGGCCGATGCCGCTTTGGGTCGCCGCCTGGCTGATTTGCAACGCCATTTCCAGCGGATTGTCGTAGTGCTCTCCACCCGGTGCGTGATGCAAATAATGGAACTCCGCCACCTGGCTATAGCCTCCTTTCAACATCTCAATATACAGTTGACGGGCGATAATCCCCACCTGTTCCGGCGACAGGCGTTGCACCATGCGATACATCAGCTCACGCCAGGTCCAAAAGCTATCCGTAGGATCGCCAAAGATTTCACTCAGCCCGGCCATGGCGCGTTGAAACGCATGGGAATGCACATTAGGCATCGCGGGCACCACTGGACCAGCCAAGGGTGTCGCCCCCAGTTGACTGGCGTTCGGTTGCACCTCGATCAGTTGCCCTTGCGGGTTAACATGCAGCAGCACATTGTGCTGCCATCCGTGCGGCAATAACGCTCGCGGGGCAAAATAGACGGGCATGGCGATTTCCGGTTAGGGTTAAAACATCGGGTTTAAGGAAGCATCCAGAGGAAATGCTTATCCACTTGTCTATACATATACATACGCTGAATTGAACAGTAAACTACTTTATTATTTCCCCTATTGTTGAGGTTGGAAAAGTGACTGAGCTACATGAAATACAGTCCGCTGCGCAACTTACTGCCATTATGAGTGATTCGCCCGCACCGATTTATCAACGGGTGAAACAGGCAATAGTGCAGCAAATACGCTCCGGCGTCTGGCAGCCACACCAACGAATTCCTTCAGAAAGTGAGCTGGTGGCGGAGCTGGGCGTCAGCCGGATGACCATCAATCGCGCGCTGCGTGAGCTGACCGGAGAAGGTTATTTGGTTCGCATGCAGGGGGTCGGTACTTTTGTCGCCGAAATCAAGCCACAAACCGCAATGCTTGAAGTGCGTAATATCGCCGATGAAATTGCCGCCCGCGGGCATCGGCATAGCAGCAAGCTGCTGATCCTGGAAGCACGTCAAGCTACCGGCGAGGAAGCGCTGTCATTGGGCATCCAGCCCGGACAACGGTTATTTCACTCGTTGATCGTGCATTATGAGAACGATATAGCCGTGCAGTTGGAGGATCGTTGTGTCAATCCCCTCACCGCCCCGGACTATCTGCTGCAGGATTTTAATCACATTACGCCTTATTGTTACCTGACCCAGGCGGCACCGCTGACCGCCGGCGAGCATCGGGTCGAGGCGGTATGCGCCAGTAGCCGCGAGCGTGAATTATTGCAATTGGCGGACAACGAACCTTGTCTGCTGATCCATAGACGCACCTGGTTCGGCAAATTGGTGGTCACCTCGGCACGCCTATTGTATCCGGGCAGCCGGTACCAGCTGTTTGGCAGCTTTATTGCTTAACGTTACCGTAGCCGGAAACCCAACGCATCAGCAATGTGACGTATGACGGGAATTTATCATGTCTTTAACACACTATGACAGTATCTGGTTGGGCGCCGATGTGGCGACGCTGCGCGATGGTCGTTACGGCATAATCAAAGATGGCGCCGTCGCGGTCTGCGGCGATAAACTGGCCTGGGTGGGTCCGCGTAGCGACCTGCCGCCGTCCTGTGGCGCGGCCATTCATGATTTTGGCGGTGGCATCATCACGCCGGGACTGGTTGATTGCCATACCCACTTGGTGTTTGGCGGTGACCGCAGTCGTGAGTTTGAGCAGCGGCTCAATGGTGTGAGTTATGCGCAGATTGCCGCCGGTGGCGGCGGTATTCTGTCGACGGTTAATGCCACCCGCGCGGCAAGCGAGGATGAGCTGTTGGCGCTGGCCGAAGCGCGGTTAGCCATGTTATTGGCGGAGGGGGTGACCTGTATTGAAATTAAGTCCGGCTATGGGTTAACGTTGGACAGCGAAATTAAAATGTTGCGAGTGGCCAGGCGCATAGCGCAAACGCATCCGGTCACGGTGAAAACCACCCTACTGGCGGCCCATGCGATACCACCCGAGTTTGCCGGACGAGCCGATGATTATGTGACGCTTATTTGCCAACGGTGGATCCCTGAGGTGGCAGCCCTGGGTCTGGCCGACGCGATTGATGGATTTTGTGAGCACTTGGCGTTTTCCCCAGCACAGATAGCCCGGGTATTTGACGCTGCGCGGGCGGCGGGATTGCCGGTAAAATTGCACGCCGAACAGTTATCATCCTTGGGTGGCGGCGCGCTGGCGGCGCGTTATGGGGCACTGTCAGCCGATCACCTGGAATATGCTACCGAAAAGGATGTACAGGCTATGGCGCAATCGGGCACCGTGGCGGTGCTGTTGCCCGGAGCGTGTTATATGCTACGGGAAACCCAACTGCCACCGGTGGCGCTGTTTCGCCAGTACGGGGTCCCTATGGCCTTGGCCAGTGACAGTAACCCCGGCACCTCGCCTGCTTGTTCGCTGCGCTTGATGCTGAATATGGGCTGTACTTTGTTTCGCCTGACGCCGGAAGAAGCGCTGGCTGCGGTTACCATCAACGGCGCGCGGGCACTGGGACTGGAGACCGAGTTGGGTACGCTTGAAGCCGGAAAAATGGCTGATTTTGTGCACTGGCCCGTGGCGCACCCTGCAGCGCTGGCTTACTGGCTGGGTGGACAACTCCCCAACACCGTGGTCTATCGCGGCTTACGCCGTTAATGAATTCATTCGCCGCTAAAAAGAGGGGAATAGTATGACAATTTCTGACGTTTTTACTTATGAAGCCGGCACGGTTCCGCTATTGGTGAGTATTCCTCATGCCGGGACCCGGTTAACCCCGGCGGTGGAAGAGGGTCTCAGCGATGCCGCCCGTCCATTATCGGATACCGACTGGCATATTCCTCGGCTGTATGATTTTGCCCGCGCCATGGGTGCGCATATTCTGACGGGGAATTATTCGCGTTTGGTGATTGATCTTAATCGACCATCGGATGATCAACCGCTCTATGCCACTGCCACCACCGGCCTTTATCCCGACACGTTGTTTGACGGAACCCCCACCTTCAAACCGGGTGCCACACCAGACGCGCAAGAGCGTAAGCGTTATCTTGAACAGATTTGGCGCCCTTACCATTTGCAGTTACAACAGTGTCTGAGTGTGATTAAAGCACGTCATGAATATGTGTTGCTGCTCGACGCCCATTCCATTGCCTCGGTGATTCCCCGGCTGTTCGACGGTACCTTGCCGGATCTCAATCTTGGCACCAACGACGGGGAAAGTTGTGCACCGTCACTTTGCGATGAGCTCACGGCGTTTTGCCCCCACCAGCCGTTCAGTTCAGTGATCAATGGCCGGTTTAAGGGTGGATATATTACCCGCGCCTACGGCCAACCTCATGCACAACAGCATGCGGTACAGTTGGAGTTGGCACAGTGCAATTATATGCGCGAACAGGCGCCGTATGACTACCTGCCCGAACGCGCCAGTCAGCTACAGCAGACATTGCGCGCGCTGCTGGCGACCTTGTTGGCATGGGGAGAACGGCCGCGTTAATCCTCGGGCGAAAAACAGCTCGCTTGCTCGCAGCAGCTATCACAGCTGGGCGAGCGGCAGTTGATTTCACCACTTTCTATCAAACACAGCTGGCGATAAAAAAATTTTTTCCAGCGCATATTTTGCTGATTCATCAACACCAGCTCGGGAAAACAGTCCGTCATCAATTGACGTAATTCGCCGCGCGACGCTAGACCCAGATCCTGCCAAAGATGGTTAAAACCCATGGAGGCGGTGGCGATCAAACGATCAAGCGGCGCGGCGTCCGGCACCCTATACTGGCTCAGCCATTGCGCCAGATCCAAACATTCCTGCCGCCGCCGGTCTTGTAATGTCAGCAGCAGCCGATCCTGCTCGTTGAGCGCGGCAGATCGGTCTGCCGGCGCCAGCAAAACCCGACACATCAGTTGCTGGTAGTCTGAGGCCGACAAACCCATAAATAACGGGAAACGGGCGTGCCCCTCCAGGTGGTTAACCGCCAGGCAACGCAGCCATTGGTCTGCCGGCGCACTAGGCATCACAGCGCTAGGGGGATTGAGCATCAGGCGACCCCTTTGATGTCCGTATCAGGCCGGGCAGCATGGGAATTAGCGCCGCCGTTGTCCGCAGCGGTTTCACGCTGCCGCCACCACTGCGCCACCGTTTCCATCAGCGGTTGCCACGCCCCCTTGATATGCGGCTCGATGCCAGCCTGCTCCAATTGCTGCCAGGGTCCCATACCAATACGTGCGCAAAATACCGCAGCCATATCCCCCAACAGGTCAACCAGCGCCGTCAAACGCTGCTCATGTTCCCGCGCATTGTCTGCTTCGCACACGTTTTTATCGGTACAAAACGGCGGGGTGAATCTTTCACCGATGGAGATTATGCCAGCGGCAGAGACACTATAAATCTGAAAGCGCCGCACATGGCCGAAATGTTCATCAATGGCGATGCCATTGCGGGTTGCCACTGCGACCAGACAGGCTCCGGCCGATTCCGATTCTCCCTGGCTGGCGATACCGGCCTGGATCTGTGCCCGTTGACGCAGGATCGGCAGATAGGGTACCTGGGTGGTAGGCACTGACGATAGCGGGAAACTTTGGCTGCGATCTTCGCCCAACATGCCGATAGCATCCGCCCGGCACTGCTGGCAGTGTGCCATTTGCGGCATCGAACCACCGCAACGGCTGCGAACCTGATCAACTTCGGCGCTGGTGGGCTCCCGCTGGCCGCGTAAGCCATACACCGTGCCATGCTCCGGTTGCGAGATCAGCGGCATGACATTGTGCAAAAACGCACCCCATTCACGGGCCTTTTCACTGACCGCCGGCAAATGATGATCGTTGACACCGGGTATCAATACCGAGTTAATTTTAACCAATACCCCACGTGCGCTCAGCAGACGGATACCTGCCTGTTGGCGTTCGAGCAATATAGCGGCCGCCTCTCGCCCTTCCACACGTGACCCGTCCACCCACAGCCAGGGATAAATTTGCGCGGCGATATCCACATCAAGCGCGTTTACCGTCACGGTGACATGATCAACACCCACCTCCACTAGCCGGTCCACCACCTCAGGCAAAGCCAGGCCGTTGGTCGACAAGCATAACTTGATGTCAGGTAGCGCCAGGCGCAGCCCTTCGAGGGTATTAAAGGTACGGGCAATGTTGGCCAGCGGGTCGCCGGGACCGGCGATGCCGATAACTGACAACTGCGGCAGCGCTGCGGCCACCTGACGCGCCTTGGCAATGGCCTGCGCCGGCGTCAACACCTCGGACACCACGCCAGGGCGCGATTCGTTACTGCAGTCATATTTCCGATTGCAGTAATGACACTGTAAGTTACAGGCCGGCGCCACCGCCAAATGCATACGGGCGTAGCGATGATGCGCATTGCGCGAGTAACAAGGATGCAGCACCGCTTTATCCGCCTGTAATGGCGTTAACGACGCGCTGAAATCTGCGGCGCCGACAGATCCACAGCCGCTTTTGGTTGATGATGAATCACAGGATGCCATGTAAACCGCCTTAGTCAGAACCACGTTAAGGAGGTTATTGCAATAGCCATGCCGGTGACCAATCTGTCATTATAATAATAAAATACAATAAGTTAAGTTAATTAAACCTCCTTAACAGCTTGTGCCGAACCATGCCATAAAAAGACATTGTCTTAAAACCGACAATTTATTCACCTCGGGGTGACCGACGATAAAGGGTAAAACCATTAGTATCCGCTGGTCGGCGCCCACGCCACTCGACCCGGTGCGCGGGCGGCACGGGTGGCGGCGTTACCCCGTGCTCTTGTACCAGCAGCAGTTCACAGTGGGTTGCCTGGGGATTTTTAGTGACACCGTCACCTTGGCCGGACCACCCATTATAAATGCGGATCCCGGTTCGGCCTGTGACGTAATGCAGCATCCCCAACTCTGATTCCCCGAGCCTGTCGGTGGCCACACAGTGGGCCCCGGCAAGATGCCCGGCTAATGCAGTAAAGGTTTCCTGATAACTGCGCGCGGCATCCAGCCAGGGCATCAACAACGAAAATGTGACGCTCCACACCACCGACAGGCCACAGGTCCAGGACAGCAATAGCCCCACGCCGGCGCGGGCACGGATGACCACCCACCAGCAGGCTATCAGCCCCAGGGCGATAACCAGTGCGGCCCACTGCCGCTGCAGGTCGAACGGTACCGGAAACTGCTGAGCGACCCCGGGCCACAGCATCAGTAACAGCGAGGGTTCGCCTCGCTGCACCAGTTGAGCCCAGGTGATCACAACCACCAGCAGCAGCAGACCTACCAACAGATTCCACAGGCCGCGCACCCAGATCACCGGGCCGGAATGGACAATGACGCCGGCGCTCGAGTCCCCTCTCGATTGTGCCAACGGTACGGCCAACAGTGCCAACGCCGGATACACCGGCAGCAGGTAAATATCCCGCATGCTTGCCGATGAACATAACAGCAGGATAAAGAGCGCGGCATACACTGCGATAATCGTGTATGCCGGGTGACGCTGCGCCAGGGTGAGCAGGCGACGTAACCGGCCTGGCGCGCCAAGGCCCATGCCTATTGCCAGGCCAGGTAGCGCCACCAGCAGCAACAGCGACGCAGGCGCGCCGTTTACCAAGGTCGACACCATCCGGTCACGTAACGGGTTATCATGCCCGCCTAGCGCCGTGCCCCCGGTGAATCGTCCCACGTTGTTGACCCAAAACCATTCATCAAACAGTCCCGGCGCAGTCTGATATAACGACCAGGGCCAGGGTAGGATAAACGGCAGCGCCGCCACGCCAGCGGCAAGGTAAAACCGCCGCCCGGTAGCCTGTCGCCACGCGGGCAGTAACCAACAGCACAGCATACACACAAGACCGATGATACCGGGAACCAGCAGTCCTTTCGACAATAGCGCCACACCGACCCCCACCCCCAACATAACGCCTTGGCGGATCGCCTGATGCTGAATCGGGGCCGCTGCCGGACTGCGGGGACAGGCGCGCACCAGCGCCGCCAGCGCCAGGGCGGCACCAGCCAACTGGCCCAGGTCGGCGGTGAATTTATGTATATGTTCGGCCAGACCGAGGGTGCCCACCAACAGCGTCAGCGCTAGCATACGCCAGGCCACCGGCCCGAGCTGCGCTGCAGTATCCACCGACCCGGCCGCGCTAGCGCGGGTTTCGTCATACAACCATGAAGAGGTACGGCAAAAGGCCCACCCCGTCAGCGCCACGCACAGCACCACCGCCAGGCGTGCCGCTTCGTGCGGCGCCAGCCAGGGCAGCCATCTGGCGCACAATGCGCCGAGCCAAAACATCAGGGGCGGTTTTTCCAGGAAGGGGTCAGCTCCCACATGGGGCACCAGCCACCGATCGTTTACCAGCATATTCCACACAATGCCAAACGAATAAGGCTCATCGGCTTTCCAAGGAAAGCGGCCAAAAGTACCCAGCAGACAATAAGCGGCAAACAAGATCACTGTGCAACGGTGTACCCAGAATTGATTTTTTTCCTGTTGCGCCATGCTATTAGCTGAGGGTTCTGTGAACATGCCCGCAAGCGAAAATAATCGATAAAAACGCGCCTTCATATTATGACATATACCTCATTAACATCCTTGATAATAATAAAACCTAAACTACATAAAATTAATAATTAATGAAGCTAAGCGGCTATATATTCACATTGTAGCGCTGTTATATTCCACGTTATAAACATGTTGTTTGTTCACTGATTACAATCACTCGGCCAGCACC